>JAEYSR010000272.1 GCA_023434535.1 Actinomycetes bacterium | reverse complement strand
CCGGCGTCGGACAGGAGCCCGAGGACGGCGTAGGTGACCAGTCCGACCACGATGACGTCGGTCTGGAAGAACACCTGGGCCCGCGTCATGAGGTATCCGATGCCGCTGGTGGCGTTGATCTGCTCGGCGAAGACCAGGAGAAGCCATGCGATCGCGGTGGCGAGCCGGAGCCCGACCAGGAAGCCGGGCAGGGCTCCGGGGAGGACCACCCGGCGGATGAGGTCGCGCTTGCTGAGTCCGACCGTGCTGGCGAGCTCGAACCAGCGCGGGTCGAGGGTCTTGATGGCCGTCGACGTGTTCACGTAGATCGGGAAGGCGACGCCCAGCACGATCAGCGAGATCTTCACGGTCTCACCGACGCCCAGCCACACCACGAGCAGCGGCTGCAGGGCGATGATCGGCACGAACCGCAGCATCTGGACGTTGGCGTCGACGAGGTCGTCGCCGATGCGCCACAGGCCCGAGGTGAGTGCCAGGAGCGTGCCGACCGGGATGCCGATCGCCATGCCCCACAGCACCCGCTGCAGCGAGGCCCACAGCGCGGAGGTCAGGGTGCCGTCACGCAGGAGGTCGGCACCGGCGGTCAGGACGGTCGACGGCCCGGCCAGGATGTCGGTGCTGATCCACCCGAGACGGGCGGCCAGCTCCCAAAGGGCGAACAGCAGCACGACTCCGATGAGGCGCTCGACGCCGCGGGGGAGGTGGAACCGACGGGACGAGCCGGCTGCGGCAGGGTTCGCGGTGGGCAGCGTGACGAGCTCGACGGGCTCGATCGTCGGTGCTGCGGTGGGAGCGGCGGTGGTGGCGGTGAGGCTCATGCTCACCCTCCCTGCGAGGCCACGCCGGCCTGTTCGGCGGTCTGCTGGACGAGCTCGTTGAAGCGGGTGTCGAACTCCTTGGTGGTGTCGATCTCCGCCGGGATCTGGCCGGCGGCGAAGAACCGGTCGGCCAGCTCCTGCTGGGGCTTGGCGATGTCGCCGGGCAGCGACAGGAAGGTCGTGATGCCGTTGCTCTCCGACAGAGCGCTCGCCTGTTCCGGCGTGAGCCCGTACTGGCCGACGAACACCGACTGGGCGATCTTCTCCCGATCCTTGGAGAGCACGCCGTAGGCCTTGACGAGGCGGGTGATGTAGTCGGCGATCGCCGCCGAGCGGGCATCGTCGGCGAGCGCCTCGGTCGAGGCGATCAGGAAGGCGCCGCGGTCGGTGATGTCGCTCGGGCGCAGCACCAGTTGGGCGTCGGGGTTCTCGGCCAGGAACTTGCTGATGAGGGGCTCGCTGGTCACGCCGGCCACGGCGGCGCCGCTCTTGAGCGTGGCCGTCACCTGGATGGTCGGCACGTCGACGGTGGTGATGTCGCTGAGGCTGAGACCGGCCTCGTCGAGGCCGGTGAGCACCGCCGCCTCCGCGGAGGTGCCCTTCTGGTAGGCGACGGCCTTGCCCTTCAGGTCGGCCCAGTCCTTGATCGACGGGTCGGTGGCGATCAGGCCGCCGAGTCCGCCCTCCGGAGCCCAGCCGGCCGTGGCCACGATGGACTGCCCTGCGGCCTGGGCGAAGATCAGCGGGGTGCTGGCCACGAAGCCGGCGTCGACCGAGCCGCCCTGGAAGGCCTGCAGCATCGGCGGCCCGCCGACGAAGTTGGCGTACTCGACCGTGTACGGCAGGTCCTTGTCCTGACCGCTGACCGACAGGATCGTCTTGAGGTAGTCGAGCTGGTCACCGACGCGCAGCACGGTGCCCGGCGGGACCTCGGGTGCCGAGACGACGGGGGCGGCGGTGGTGGTCGGCTCGTCGCTCGCTGCGTCGACGCGGGTGGAGGCGTCGTTCGAGCACCCTGCAGCCACCATCCCGAGGACCAGGAGGACGGCAGCCACCGTCGTCAGTGGTCTGACGGTGCTGCGACGGGAGGATGACGAGGTTCGGGAGGGCACAAGCAACCTTTCGGCTAAACATGACTGGATTAGTCAGGTTTTACATCCGACGGTTGCGGAGCGCAACGGCGCCGCATGTCACACCGCGGTTCCGACGTCGCCGGGCGACGCGGTGACGCGCAACGCCATGGCGGGGGCGCCGCGCTATCGGGCGTCGGGCGCCGGGAGGTCGGGGCGTCAGGCGGACGCGGCCGGCGCGGGCTCGGACTCTTCGTCCGTCGTTGCGGTCACCGTCGACGGCAGGTGCCGGGTCGACATCAGCGAGAGCAGGGCGAGCACCGCCGTCGCCAGGAGCCCGGCCTTGAGCGAGCGCAGCTGCGCCGATTCGTAGTCGTCGACGATCGCCGCAGTCGAGGTCTCGTCGATGCCGGCCTCGGTGGCCGCGGCCGCCAACTGGTCCGCCGGCACGAAGTCCACGCCGTCGCCCGCGGCGATGCTGACCTGCTGCGCCACCTCAGGGGCGATGCGCTCGTCTTGTTCGATCTGGCTGATGAAGACATTGGTCAGGCCGGCCAGCACGATCGCACCGATGAGCGCCACTCCCAGCGAGGAGCCGAGCTGCTGGCCGGTGTACTGCAGTCCGCCGGCCTCGCCCCGGC
>JAEYSR010000162.1 GCA_023434535.1 Actinomycetes bacterium | reverse complement strand
GTCGCCGAGCAGCTCACCTCGTTCGACCACCTGTGGACGTTCGTCGCCCTCGCCGCACTGGCGTCCGGGGCGATGGGCGCGTTCATCCCGCGGCCGTCGACCGCCTCCGCCGGCGTGCGGCTCCCGTAGCATCCGTGCCGTGACCGACCACCTCGCACACGTCGAGTGGCACCTGGGCGAGGGTTCGTTCGGGGCCGACTACGACCGGAGCCACGTCTGGCGCTTCGACGGCGGCGTCGAGGTGCCGGCGTCCTCCGCGGCGCACCTCCACGGCAACCCGAGCTGCGTCGACCCCGAGGAGGCCTTCGTGGCGTCCATCTCGAGCTGCCACATGCTCTGGTTCCTGTTCCTGGCGGCCGAGGACGGCTGGGTGGTCGAGTCCTACACCGATGACGCGGTGGGACTCATGGAACGGATCGATCGGGGCGTGTCGGCGATCACCGAGGTCGAGCTCCGTCCGGCCGTCACGTGGCGCGGTCCGGAACCCGACGGTCCGGCCATCGCCGACCTGCACGACCGGAGCCACCACCGCTGCTTCATCGCCAACTCGGTCCGCTCCACCATCACTGTCTCGCCCCGCTGACGCCGGGCCGCCCGGCACGTCCACCGGTGGAGGTGGCCGGCGGGCGGTGCGGTCGGCCCCATAATGGCGGCCGTGACCGCAGGATCGGCCGACGCGAACGAGCCGCTGCCGGACCGCACCGGGATGCGCACGTGCGCCGACTCGTTCCGGGCGCTCCTGGCGACGTGCGCCGCGTTCGTGGTGCCCACCGTGCTCGGCTTCGTCCTGCCGCACGACATCGACGGGATCGAGGGCCACGCCCGGTGGGTGCTCCTGGTCCTCATCGGCTGGAACGTCTTCTGCGTCGTGTACGTGGTGCACACGCAGCGCACCTTCGCCCGGGTGGACCAGCGCGAGTTCCGCGCCCGGATGGCGGCCCGCTCGCAGCTGGTCAACCGCTTCTGGTCCCGGGTGAGCCCCGGCGGCGACGGTCCGAACTTCGCGATCGAGGCCACCGCCGTGTCGTTCTTCGTGGTGCTGGTCGTGCCCCACATCGAGGCCATCCAGATCAACGACCTGATCCTGGTGCCGCTGACGATGAGCATCCTGCTCTGCTGCTGGGCGCTGTCGATCGTGAGCTACTCGCTGCACTACGCCCAGAAGGACATCGAGGCTCCCAGCCTGGACTTCCCGGGCGACCGGACCGGCGCCTACGCGGACTACCAGTACTTCTCGATCGCGGTCAGCACCACCTTCGGGGCGACCGACGTCAGCATCACCCAGCCGTACATGCGCCGGGTCGTGAACCTCCACACGATCCTGACGTTCCTCTACAACTCGGTGATCGTCGCCCTGCTGGCGTCGCTGCTGATCCGCTGAGGCCAGTGCGCGGCGGGCGGGTCCGGGTGGGGGAGACTGCGTGACGTGAGCGGTGCGTACGACGTCGCGGCGTGGAAGGACTTCGCCGTCATGACCGGTGGTGCATCTGCCGCGCTCGCCGGCCTGCTGATCGTGGCGATGTCGATCAACATCGACGAGATCCTGAAGTTCGCCGACCTCCCGGGCCGCGCCGCCGGCGCTCTGATCACCATGCTGAGCCCGCTGGTGGTCGCCGTCCTCCTGCTCGTCCCCGGACAGTCGGCCGACGCCCTCGGCGCCGAGCTGGCGGTGTTCGGCGCGATCCTCGGCTGGGTCCTCCTCGGCCGGCTCGGCAGGTACGGCCGGAACAAGAGCCAGACGTTCGGACAATGGGTCCTCGGGACCGGCGGGCCGATGGGTGTGCTGGTCGCCAGCCTCCTCCTCGCCGGGGTCGGGCTGATCGCCGGCTCGCTCGGAGGCCTGATGTGGCTCGCACCGGCCGTGCTGGCCGCCGTGCTCAGCGGCACCGCCCAGGCCTGGGTGCTGCTCATCGAGATCCGACGCTGAGGCAGCGGGCCGGGGGACCCTTCCGCCACCGGTCCGCTCTTCCCGTGGGCGCGTCGACCAAATAGCATGTGCGCATATGACATCGCGGGTGCCGTCGGGACCGTCGGTCGACAACGTCGACGCCCGGCTGCGCGCCTTCTGGCACCCGGTCGGCCTCACGTCCGACCCGCCGCCCCGGACCGTGCGGCTGCTGGGGGACGACATCGACGTCGGCGGCTCCGGGACGTTGACCGAGCACCTGGGCCTGTGGTGGTTCGCCCCCGAGGCTCCGATCGCGCCGCTCCCGACCGTGCCCGAACACGACGACCCGCGGTTCGTGGCGGTGCACTCCCCGCCGGAGGACTGGTCGGCCGGAGCGGGCCAGCTGGCCGACAACTTCCTGGACATCGGCCACATCCCGTGGCTGCACCGGGAGTCGTTCGCCGGTCCGGAGGTGGAGACGATCGGTCGCATGGACCTCGAGCGCGACGCCACCGGCTTCAGCGCCGGCTATCGCCACCGGACCCAGCGCCTGCACGGCGACGGCACCGGCGGGCGGGTGATGACGATCTGGTACACCGCCCCCTTCGCCGTGATGATGCGGCTCGAGTACCTCGACGACGACGCCACGATCACCGCTGCGTTCTTCGTCCAACCGCTCGACGCGGACTCGACGCGGCTCTACGCGGTGAACTGGCGGGACGACATCCTCGACGGCCGTTGCACCCGGGAGAGGACGATCGCGTTCCAGCGGCAGGTCGGCGCCGAGGACCGGCGCATGCTCGAACGGCTGCCGCACCGCTGGACGCCGCTCGACACGCGGGCCGAGGTCCACACCCGGGCGGACGCCACGACTCTCGAGATGCGCCGGACCCTGGCCCGACTTCTCGGCGAGGGGGCGGTCCCGGCGACCTGAGACCCGACGGGATCAGCCGCCCGGTGGCGCGGGCGCGATCTGGTTGAGGGTGGCCTGCTCGAGCGACCAGCCCGCGGCGATCGCCACCTGCTCCGGCGTCAGCGTGACCCGCGGCGCCCGGATGAGGATCGGGTACGGGTCGATCGCGGCGGACGACCCGGGGTGGATCTCGAAGTGCAGGTGCGGGGGAGTGGTGATGGCGTTGCCGGTGTTGCCGACGGTGCCGATCACCGTGCCCGCGGCGATCTCCTGGCCGGGGACGAGCGGCGCCCAGTCGCGCAGGTGGGCGTAGTAGTACCGGTAGCCGCTGCGGCCCCGGGTCCACACGGTGAGCCCGCCCAGGCGGTTGGTGCCGACCTTCTCGACCCAGCCGTCCTCGACCGCGACCACAGGTGTGCCCGCCCGGGCGAACAGGTCGTTGCCCTGGTGGGAGCGGCTGCAGCCGTCACGGCAGAACCCGAAGCTCGAGATGAAGCTCGTCGGGCCGGCGACGGGGAAGACGAAGCCGGCGATCATCGCCGGCGTCTCGGCCATCTTCTTCTCGGCCTCGCTGGCAGCGGCCTCTGCGGCCACCAGCGCCTGGCGTGCGGCGTCGAGCGTCTGCGTCGCGGCGGTCTCGGCCTCCACCGAGGTCCGCAGCTGCTCCGACACCTGCTCCCGCTCCTGCAGGTACTGGTCCGCGAGCTCGCGGTCGGAGTCGGTCACGGCGCCGGGGAGCACCACGCGGTCGGCCTCGGCGGACATGTCCCGACCCGGGCGCAGGCGGAGCTCCGGTTGGCCGGCGGCCACGTAGGCGGCGGCGACCCGTCGGCTGAAGCGGTCGCGCACCGCCGCGTAGCGGTCGGCCGCCTCCTTTTGGGCACCTTCGATGCTGGCACGGGCCTGCTGGGCGGCGCCGAGCGCGGCCTCGGCCTGGGCCACGGCGGTCTGCGCCGCGACGAGCCGGTTCTGCGTCAGGTCCACCTGGGCCTTGAGGCCGGCGAGCACCGGGTTGGTGATGCCGACGCCGTCCCATGGGCCCTTCGGGGTGAAACCGGTCGTCGGGTCGTCCAGCTCGTCCTCCTCGTGGGGGATGTCGCCGTCGGGTGGCAGCGGGACGAGCGGGTCGATCGGGGGCACCGTCACCCCGTCGGGCAGGGTGGTGGTCGAGCCAGGCGCGGTGGTCGTCGTCGAGCCGGGGTCGCCGGGGACCGAGGTCGTGGGGTCGATGGTGGTGCTGGTGCTCGACGTCGACGAGGTGCCCGGCACCGTGGTCGTCGTGGACGTCGGCTCCTGAGCGCTCGTGGCGGGGCCGAACGCGACGGCCGCAGCGAGGCACACCACGAGCGTCGCGGCCACCCCGAGGCGCTTCATCGGGCCTTCCTCAGGGCGTTGGCAGTGGTCAGGACCGACACCAGCGTGCACACCGCGACGGTCACCACCACGACGGTGAGGACCACCGACCGAGCCTCGGACGACGGCGGGAGCAGCGACTCGACCACCGAGCTGTCGGATCCCGAGGCCTGGACGGTGGCGAGCCACAGCGCCAGTGCCGCGACCGCTGCGCCGGCCACGCCGATCAGGACCCCCTCGATCGCGACGGGAGCGGCGATGTAGGTGCGGCCGGCGCCGACCGACCGCATCACGTCGATCTCGCGCTGGCGTGCTGCGATCGACGAGCGGATCATCGTGGCCGACAGGACGATGCCGACGACCCCGAGCACGATCGCCAGCGACGTGCCGAAGCCGGACACCGCACCGGAGAGGTCCCTGACGTCGCGGACGGCGTCGTCGGCGGTCACGACCCGGTACACGTCGGGGTCGGAGGCCAGCGGGCGCGTCACGCGCTGGATGAGGCCGGGGTCGGCGTCCTCGGGTGCGACGCGGAACGACGGCGGCAGGAGGTCGGGGGTGACGGCCTCGATCATGTTCGCCTCGTCGGCGTACAGGCGCTGGAACTCGGCGTACGCCTCGTCCTGCGAGACCGGGGTGACCTCACGGACGCCGTCGGCGTCGCGCAGCTCGTCACCGACCCGCTGGATGTCGGCCGGGGAGGTTCCGGGCTGCAGGTAGACGACGAACTCCACGCCGTCGGCCCAGCGCGACATGGTGTCGTCCACCCCGACCCGGGCGATCGCGGCGCCTCCGGCGAGCAGGGCGCACAGGGACACCGTCAGCGTGGCCGACGCCGCGAGCGCGGGTCGCCGGCGGATGCCCTTGACGGCGTCCCGGAGCGAGTAGCCGACCATGGACACGAAGCGGGTCCACGGTCGCTCCCGCAGCGACCCCATGGCCGCCTCGCCGGTCAGGAACGAGTTGATCGCCTGGTCGGGGTCGACCTCGACATCGCCGGCATCCGCCGGATGCTCGTCGGTGGGCGCCGCGATCTCGGCCACCGCGGTGGCGCCGCCGCGGGCGGGCGCGGCGATGTCGGAGAGGAATCCCTCGTCGACCAGGTCGACGGTCGGTTGCTCGTCGTTGTCAGGCACGCGCGAAAGGTCTCCCAGGGAACCCGGACCTGCAGGCCCATGACGAGCCCAGCCCCGGTTCTTCGGCCGTTCCGTGGCCGATCCGTAGCGGAATCTCCCTCCGAGCCCGCTCGCGGGACCCGTCGCCCCGGACCCGCCCCGGACACCACAGCGCGCGAGGGTACAGGAAGGGTGCCGTCGTGTAACCAGCGGTGAGCTGAACCGCGCGTGACCCTCAGGTGGCGCGTCCTGCGCCGACCGGAGGTCCGCCCGGACTCCCGGTCCCGCTCTCGATCGCCCGGCCCGGGGTACGTTCCAGCGGTGGCGACCGACGGCGACACCACGGCCCCGGCGGCCCACCCGCAGGACGAACCCGCGCCCGCCGAGACCACCGGCGAGACGGCCACCGACGAGCCGACCACCGACGAGCCGACCACGGACGAGACCGCCCCGGAGGAGGAGAGCAAGCAGAACCTCATCGACCGGGTCAGCGACCGGCTCGACTTCTTCCAGCGCGGGGTCCCGCCGGTGGCCGTGGTCCTGGCGGTCACCAAGAAGTACGGCGAGGACCGCGGCGGCCAGCTCGCCATGCTCCTGACCTACCGCGGCTTCTTCGCCGCCTTCCCGCTGCTGCTGGCGTTCGTGAACGTCGTCGGCCTTCTCGTCCAGGACAACGACGACCTGCGCGACCAGCTCATCAACTCGACCTTGGGCGACGTGCCGATCATCGGCAACGAGGTCCTGAAGGCCGACGTCGGCGGCAGCGTGTGGGTCGTCATCGGCTCGGTGCTGGTCTCGCTCTGGGCGGGCCTCGGCCTCCTCGAGACGTTGCAGGAGCTGCTCAACACCGTCTGGGGCGTGCCGGTCTACGACCGTCCGAACTGGTTCGTGCGCCGCGGCCGATCCCTCCCGGCGGCGCTGCTGCTCGGGGCGTGCCTGGTGCTCTCGGGGTCACGAGCGTGGTTCTCGCTCCCGTCCTGGCTGGGTGCGATCGTGTCGGTCCTCCTGCCGGTGGTGGCCGGCGGGCTCGCGTACCTCGGCCTGCACTGGCTGCTCTGCCACCGCAAGATCCCGTTCGGGAGCCAGCTCCCCGGGGCGCTGTTCGTCGGCCTGTCCTGGTACGTGCTGCTGTCGCTCGCCGGGTGGTACGTCGACCGCTTCGTGGTCCGCAGCTCCGACACCTACGGGGTGTTCGTCGTCGTGTTCGGCCTGATGTCGTGGGCCTACCTGCTGGGCACGCTCTACCTCTACGGCAACGAGCTCAGCTCGGTGCTCCACGAGCGGCTCTGGCCCCGGAGCCTGACCGGCCGGAACCTGACCGACGCCGACCGGGAGGCGTTCGCCAGCGTGTCGGAGCGCGAGGTCCGGGTGCGGGGGACCGACATCACGATCGACGTTCCCCGTCAGCCCGCCGCTCCACCGGAGAGCTGAACCGAGGTCAGCCGGGGTTCGGGCCCGTCGGCTCGATGCGGTCGATCGTCGGCTGCTCGTCGGGACCCTCCCCGGCCAGGCCGGTCTCCTCGGAGAAGTCCAGGCCCAACGCCGCGGCGGCCTCGTTCTGGGTGTCGCCCGACTCGTCGGGCAGCAGGAACGGCACGTTCACCACGACGGTGTCCTTGCGGTACTTCAGCGCCAGCTTGAGCGCGAGCGCCGACTGGTTGTGGAACACGCCCTGCCACCAGTGCGGGAGCACGAACTCCGGGATGACCACGGTGAGGTAGTCCCGGTTCCAGCGGGTGTCGAGCTCGTCGAGGTAGTCGACCACGGTGTGGGTCAGATCCCGGAACGGCGACTCGATGATCTCCAGCGGGATGTCGAGGCCGAAGCGCTGCCAGCCCTCCCGCACCCGGTCCGCCTCCTCCTCGTCGATGGCGACGGTCACCGCCACGACGTCCTCGCTGCCGACGGAGCGGGCGTAGCGGATGGCGGCGAGCGACGACTGGTTCACGCCGCCGACCAGGACGACCACGCCGTGACCGGGCACCGCGGCCGAGGCCTGGAAGTCGGGCGGCACGCGCAGGCTGCGGGCGACGTGGTCGTAGTGGCGCCGCACGCCCTTGAACGCCACGACGATGCAGGGGATCAGCAGGACGATGATCCAGGCGCCGATCTTGAACTTGGAGACGATGACCACCATGGCGACGATGAACGTGGCGATGGCGCCGAGGCTCGAGTTCACCACCGACAGCTTCCAGCCCTTCTGGCGCTCCTTGAAGTGGTGGCGGACCATGCCGGTCTGGGAGATCGTGAAGCTGGTGAACACACCCACGGCGTAGAGCGGGATCAGCAGCGTGACGCTGCCGTTGAAGGCGATGAGCAGGATGGCGGCGGCGCCGGCCAGGATCAGGACGCCGTTGGAGAACACCAGCCGGTCGCCCCGGTTGGCGAACTGCCGGGGCAGGTAGCCGTCCTTGCCGACGATCGCCGCCAGCCTGGGGAAGTCGGCGTAGGCGGTGTTGGCCGCCAGGATCAGGATCGCCATCGTGGCGGTCTGCAGGACGAAGAAGAGCGGGTTGTCGGAGCCGAACACCTTCTCGCCCATCAGGGCCAGGGCGGACTTCGACTCGTCGGGCACCACCTGCATCCAGCTGGCGATGATGCTGATCATGAAGAACGTCGAGCCGAGGATGAGGGCCATCCAGCCGAGCGTGACCGCGGCGTTCTTCGACGTCGGCTTCCGGAAGGCGGGGATGCCGTTGGAGATGGCCTCGACGCCCGACAGGGCGACGGCGCCGGAGGCGAACGCTCTGGCGAAGATGTAGAGCGACACGCCTCCGATGAACGGACCGTGCTCCTCCTGGATCTTCTTGATCGAGGCGATGTTCTCCGCCGTCGTCGGGTCGAAGACGTGGAGGTTGCCGCTGAAGTGCTGGACGGCGGCCCACCCGATGAACAGCACCAGCATGAAGATGTACAGGTAGGTCGGGACCGAGAAGACCTTGCCCGACTCCTTGACGCCGCGGAGGTTGCCGAGCGTGAGGATGACCAGGAACACCAGGCACAGCTCGACGCGGTACCGCTCGAGCGAGGGGACGAACGAGTAGAGCGCCAGGACGCCGGCGGCGATCGACACCGCGACCGTCAGCACGTAGTCGACCAGCAGCGAGGCGCCGGCGACGAGCGACGGGATCTCGCCGAGGTTCTCGCGGGCGACCACGTAGGCGCCGCCGCCGTCGGGATAGGCGTGGATGGTCTCCCGGTAGGAGTTGGCGACGAGCGCCAGCAGGATGACCACCAGCACCGCGATCGGCTTGAGGAGGTCGGTGGTCGGCTGGCCGTTCGCCCGCACCATGCCGGCCGCACCGACCAGCACGATCAGGATCTCGCCCGTGGCGTAGGCCGTGGACGAGATGGCGTCGGAGGAGAAGACGGCCAGACCGATCGTCTTGGAGATCCGCTGGTGGTCGGCCTCGTCGCTGGCGAGGGGTCGGCCGATCAGGAAGCGCTTGAGCGTCGATGCCATGCGGCCGGTGACGCTAAGACTCGTCGGCGTCCTGTGGAAAGCCCCAGTGTGAAGAAATCTTCACACCGAGCGTGACTGTCGTCACCCCGTCGCCGGGCCGACGACGGTGACGTCGGCCCGGCCCGGGCTGTCAGCTCGTCGTCGTCGCCCCCGCGGCTGCGGCCCGGGCCGCAGCGATCGACGCCAGAGCGACGTCCCGGGCGGCCCAGTCGCCGATCTCGGATCCCTTGCCGGGCTCGAGGTCCTTGTACACCGAGAAGAAGTGGTGGATCTCGTTGAGCAGGAACGGGTCCACGTCGGACACGTCCTGGATGTGCTCCCAGCGGGGGTCGCCGGCGGGGACGCACAGGATCTTGAGGTCCCGTCCGGCCTCGTCGGTCATCTCGAGCTGGCCGACCGGGCGGGTGCGCACGTGGCAGCCGGGGAACGTGGGGTCCTCGAGCAGGACCAGGGCGTCGAGCGGGTCGCCGTCCTCCGCGAGCGTCGACGGGAAGAAGCCGTACTCGGCCGGGTACACGGTGGCCGCGAAGAGGTGGCGGTCCAGCCACACCTCGTGGCTGTCGTGGTCGATCTCGTACTTGTTGCGTGATCCCTGGGGGATCTCCACCACGACCTCGTACCACTCGTCGTCGGGGATCGTCGCCACTGCTGTCCTGCCTTCGTCTTCGGGGGGATTGGGGGGGGTGACCGTGTGAGGCGCGGAGGGCGACGTCAGCCGTCGAGCCCGCGCATCCCCGACCATGCCAGCCGCGACAGCTGGGAGGCCAACGTGTCGACGTCGGGCTCGCGGTCGTGGGCCAGCCAGAACCGGCTCGCGGTCTCGGTCATGCCGACGATGCCGTGGGCCAGGAGGTCGCCGTGGGCGGCCTGCTGGCCGTCGACCACGATGAGCTGGGCGATCGACTCGGCGATCGACTCCTCGACCGCCCGCGCGAACGCCGCGAACTCGGGATCCCTGCGCGCCCCCGCACCGAACAGGACCTTGAAGCTGTCGGTCTTGGTGTCCACGAACCGGAAGTACGCGCGCATGCCCTGCTCGACCTGCTGGCGGGGCCCGGCGGCGTCCGCGGTGGCCTTGGCGATGGTGTCGCGCAGCTCGTCGCCGATCGCGGTCAGCAGCTCGACGAACAGCTCCCGCTTGGAGCTGAAGTGCTGGTAGAGGACCGGCTTGGTCACGCCGGCCGCCTCTGCGACGTCGTTCATCGACGCGGCGTGGTAGCCGTGCTCGGCGAACACACCGACGGCCGTCTCGAGCAGCTGGGAGCGGCGCTGTGCCGCGGGCATCCTCACGGCCGGCAGGTTACTCGGTGGTAACAACCGGCCGACGTAGCCTGCACCGGTGCCCAGCGGTCCGCTCTCCATCCCGGTCGTCGACGCGCCGATCATCCCCCGCGTCCGCTGCGCCCCGTTCCGGGAGGCGACCGGCGCCGACCCGATCGGTTCAGCCGGGGGCTACGACGGGTTCCTGGTGGTCGACGTGCCGCTGCCGTGGGAGGCCGAGGTCACGTCGCAGGATCCGATCCGGTCGGTGGTCGACGGGCCGTCCGGGTCGGTCGTCGCCGGCGACGGCTCGCGATGGCGCCCGCTCGCCAGGGTGCCGGATCCGGCGCTCGTGGACGCCGGGTCGCGCCGGGTCACCGAGCACCGGGTCAGGACGGCGACGGTCGACGGCGTCGAGCTGCGTGGTCCGTTCGAGACCCGGGAGTGGGTCGTCGCCGAGGACCGGGTCGTGGCTCTCGGGCGCGCCCTCCTCGGGCTGGACCCCGTGGACGGTCACGAGCCGGCCGGTGCCGACGAGCTCGCGGCCTGGTCCGTCCCGGCCGGCGTCGAGCTGCTCGTGTGCACCCACGGCCGACGGGACCAGTGCTGCGGCAGCCTCGGCACCTCCATGTTCGAGCACCTCGACGACGCGTTCTCGGCGTCGGGCGCGGCGGTGGACGCCCAGCGCATCTCCCACACGGGAGGCCACCGCTTCGCTCCGACGGCCATCACGTTCCCCGACGGCTACGCCTGGGCCCATCTCGACGTCGAGACCTGCGATCTGCTGGTCCGCCGTGCCGCGCCGCCGGAGAGGTTCGCGTCCCGCTGCCGGGGATCGTCGCTGATGTCCGGAGCTCCCCAGCAGGCGGCCGACCGGGCCGCCCTGGTGGAGGTCGGGTGGGAGTGGGCCGACGCCGCCCGCGGCGTCCAGCTCGTCGACTTCGACCGGTCGACCATGACCACCACCGTGCGGATCACCGGACTGCCGGCGGACGGCTCGCTGCGGTCCTTCGACGTGACGACCACGCCGGACCACCTGGTGCCGTCGCCCACGTGCGGGATCGTCGAGGGCCCCGAGTACTCGACCGACACGGTGTGGCGGGTCGACGAGGTGCGCGCCGTCTGACGGTGAGTGGGGCCGGCCGGGTCAGTACCCGAACTTCTCGCCCCTGTCCTCCTTGTCGGCAGCCTTGGCGGCGTAGCCGAAGATGACCGCGGGGATGAACAGGATCGACCCGACGATCAGCAGCCCGACGATCGTGGTGACCGTCCACGCCGGGAACTGGGCGATGAACGCCACGACGAACATGACGACCGACAGCCCGAAGCAGACGTAGGCCGCCCGCTGGCCCAGGTCGCACCAGCGGAGGATGGCGGCCCGGCGGACGAGCACGGGATCGGTCGGGTCCGGCGTCGCGTGCTCCTCCACCCGGTCAGCCTGCCCGATCCCGGACGCTCCCCGCACGTCGACGATGAGCCGACGGTGTGACATGAAACAGCAGGAGATGCTACGAAAGATGATCAACGCCGTGCGGCAGTGAGGTCAGCACAGGAGCGACGGGAGGGCGCGATGTCGGCGAGGACGGATCGGGAGCGACTGATCGTCGAGCACTGCGGCGACGAGCGGGTGCTCGGCCGCGACGACACGCTCACCTTCGGTCGTTCGGCCGACGTGGTGATCGACGCCAACCCCTACCTCCACCGGGTCCTCGGCCGGTTCCGCCACGACGGCCGGTCCTGGTGGATCGACAACCTCGGTCGGACGACCACGATGACCCTCCTGTCCGCGGACGACCTCAGCTCCGCCACCGTCGGTCCGGGGTCCACGGCGCCGATCCTGCACGTGGAGTCGCTCGTGGCCTTCGCCGCCGGCCCGACCGAGTACGAGGTCGTCGTCACCAACGAGCGGGCGGAGCGCCTGGCCGACCTGGGCCCGGCGACCGTCGACGGCCCGCTGGCCACCCTCGAGTTCGGGCGGATCGACCTCAACCCCGACCAGGTCGAGCTGCTGCGGGTGCTCTGCGAGCCCCGCCTGGCGCGACCGTCGGACCAGTGGGCCGACATCCCCTCCAACCGCGCGTGCGCCGCGCGCCTCGGGTGGACCCTCGCCAAGTTCAACCGGAAGCTCGACCACGTCTGCGATCGACTCGCCCGCTCCGGCGTGCGTGGCCTGCGCGGCGACCTGGGACTCAGTGCGGTCGACCGGCGCCGCGTCCTCGTGGACCACGTCGTCCGGAGCGGGCTGCTGGCGATGCCGTCGAACGCCGGAGCGATCGGCCCGGCGGTCAGTGCGCCAGCTGCACCGCCGTCACCCCGTCGGGGGTGACCAGCCAGCCTCGGCCCGCGCTGGGCACCAGCTCGTCGTGCAGCGGGAGCGCCGTGTGCAGGAGTGGCGGGTGGAGGTCCGGGTCCGGCCGCAGCAGGATCCCCGTCCGGCCGGATCGGAGTCGGCGGAGCGAGTCCCCGTAGCAACGGGACGTCGCGTCCGACTCCCCGGTGGCGACCACCCGGAGCCCGTCCTCGGGAGGCAGGCGCAGCGCACGCGCCAGCAGCTCGTCGACGGCGCTCCCGTCGGGGCCGTCGAGCAGCTCCGGGAGGTCGTCGACGGCGATCACCACGTGACCGCCACCGTCGAGAGGCGTCGCATCCGTCTGCATCGTGTCGAGGGCGTCCCGCAGCGCGTCGACGGCGCCGTCGGGCCGGTGCCCGTCCAGGCGCACGACGGCCACGGCCGGACCGTCGTCGTCCGGGTGGACGAGCCGCTCCACGATCAGGTCCAGTGCACACGTGCGGCCGGACCTCGGCGGGCCGAGGATCAGGGCCCCCGAGGTGGTCAGGTCGATGACCGCCGTCCGCAGGTCGTCGTGGCGCACCCCGACCGGCACGCGCCAGACCTCCGCCGGTGGGAGGTCGGCGGCCCGGACGTCGTTCGGCAGCACCGGCAGCGCCGCGGACGGCATCGGCGGTGCCGCTCCACGGTCCCCGAGGGTCGGCGGCGCGAACACCTGGACCAGGACGCCGTCGAGCACGCCACGTCCGGGCGGCAGAGACGGCGAGGCGAGGGTCGACGACAGCCTGTCGGGGTCGGCGATGCCGACCATGAGGGCGTCGTCGGGGGTCGTGCACCGCAGGACCAACCGGCGGTCCATCGCCGCGAGCATCGCCGGCGGGACCTCCGCGGTCCGACCGGCCGTGAGGACGACGTGGATCCCGACCGCGGGGCCCTCTGCCACGAGGATGCCGAGCAGTTCCAGCGCCTCGCCCCGGTTGACCCGCTCGTGGTGGTCGGCGAGCGAGCCGATGCCATCGACGAGGAGCACCGTCCTCCCGGCCCGGGCACCCGAGCGGCACCGGCGTCGAAGGGTCCGGAGGAGACGGAGGATGCGCTCGGCGTCGTCGGCCCGCACCGCGTCGGTGGCCCGCCCGCCGGGCCCCGCGACGGAACCGAGTCCGCTCAGTGAGCGCCCGGCGTCGATGGCGACGACGGTCGTGGGGTGAGCGGCGTCGGAGAGAGCGGCGAGAGCGATGGTGCACAGCGTGGACGACCGGCCAGAGCGAGGAGCGCCCAGGACGAGCAGTCCTCCGCGCGTGCCGAGGTCGATCTCGACGGGCTCTCGCCGCTGCTCGTGCGGGAGGTCCGCCACCCCGATGACGAGCCGGCCACCGCCCGTCGGCAGGGCCGTCGACCGCACCGCCGCGTCGACCCGTTCGACGACGTCGGGCAGCGGTTCCAACCACGGACGCCGGGCCGGAGCGATGCCCGACGCCCGGGCCGCGACCCGGCACGCCTCGATCGCGGCGTCGAGCTGCGTCCGTGGTGCCGGCGCCGGTGCGCGATCGGGTCCCACATCGTCGGGGTCGCCGCCGGTCGGCGCGTGCAGCGGTCGGACTCGGACCCGTTCCACACGGCCGACGGGCGCCGTCGTGGTGGCCACCTGCACCTCGGCCACCCGACCGGGACCGAGCCGCAGGACGGCGCGACCCGGATGCTCTGCCGTCAGGTGGGCGGCGTCCGCGACGTCGACGACGTCGCGGCTGTCGTCCTCGTCCGCGACGCGGAGCGCGAGTCGCAGCGACAGGTTGGCCCGCATGGCGTCGGTGACCACGCCGGAGGGCCGTTGGGTCGCGAGGAGCAGGTGGACGCCCAGGCTGCGGCCCCGCTGGGCGACGTCGAGGAGCCCGTCGAGCAGCCCGGGCAGCTCCGCGGCGAGGGTCGCGAACTCGTCGACCACGACGACCAGCGCGGGCGCGGCGTCGTCCGGCGGAACGCACGACATGTCGGTCGCTCCGGCCGCGGCGACGACCCGTTCGCGTCGGCGGACCTCGGCCCGGAGCGAGGCGAGAGCGCGCCGCGACTCGTCGGCCCCGAGGTCGGTGACCGATCCGACGACGTGGGGGAGCGCCGACACGTCCTGGAATGCCGCGCCTCCCTTGTAGTCGACGAGCAGGAACGTCAGCCGGTCCGGAGGGTGGTGCAGCGCCAGGGAGAGCACGAGGGTCCGGAGCAGCTCGCTCTTGCCCGATCCCGTGGTGCCGGCGACCAGTCCGTGCGGTCCGTCGGCGCGCAGGTCCAGGTGCAGCACCCCTGCACCGGCCCGACCGAGCGGAGCGCGCAGCGATGCAGGATCGTCGCGGCTCCTCTCCCACGCGGCGACGACGGCGTCGGCGTCCTCCACCAGCATCGGGTCGACCAGGACCGCGCTCAGCGGCACCTCGACGGGAGTGGCCTCGTCGGTGCCGGGTGAGCGCAGCGGGGCGAGGAGGCGCGCCACCGGCTCGCAGGCGTCGAGGACCACGGCGTCCGGTTCGACCTCGTGGGGCGGTCCGTCGGTGCGCCGCACCTGGGCGGATCGACCCCGGATCGTGACGACGGTCCCGATGCCGCAGGGCAACTGGTCCTCCGACCCGGCGATCCAGATCGTGCCGGCGGCGGGGGTGGAGTCCGGCGCGGCGAGCGCCCTTCCTTCCGCGACCCCGCTCCGGTCCACGATGCGCACGAGCGAGCGCGCCGCGTCCGGTTCCGTCGGCGACGGCCCGATCCGGACGCGGTGGGGGAGCCAGCGCAGCCACTCCCACTCCGCTCGACGCTCGGGAGCCGCATCGAGCTCCAGCGCCAGCTCCTCGGGGGCGATCGTGCCGACGAGCTGCAGCACGACCGCTCGGGCGAGCGCGGCGGGTTCGTCACCCCTGCCGCACACGCCCAGGCCCGACCGGCCGAGGTCGACCTCGACCGGGCCGTCGACCTCGGCCAGCTCCTCGGCCGCCGACTCGAGGCACTGCCGGAGGTCGTGGCGGCCTCCCGGCGGGACGGCGACCGGGTCGGTCGCGGGCGCGGTGCCCGTGCCGATGCGGACCCGCAGCAACCGTGGCTGGCCGCTCCACCGCTCCCAGACGCGTTCCCTGTCGTGGCGGGCCCAGGTCGCGACCTCCGACGCATCGGGCAGGTCGCGGCGTCGGCGGCGCAGCTCCTCGGACCGGAGCTCCTCCGCACGCTCGACCGCACGGTCGAGGTCCTCCCGGAACACCTGCTCCCGGAACCGTCGCTCCTTCCGGTGCTCGCGCCGCACCTCGATGCCCGATGCCACCACGAAGGCGACGCTGAACAGCACGAACCCCGCGACCGCGAGGCTGCCCGTGGCCGCCCACATGATCCCGCCGAGGAGCAGCGGGACGGCGGCGGACAGGAACGGGAAGCCGGGCAGCCTGTCGGCCGATGGGGGAGCGGGCAGCTCGATCGCGGTCGGGGAGTGGTCGGCGACCACTGCGGGTGTGCGGCCGTGCTCCCGCCACGGACCCTGCACAGGGGGCGGTCGCAGCGGACCGTCGATCCGCAGGACGACCGTGGAGTCGCCGACCCGGATGACGGCGCCGCAGTCGACCCGGACGCTGCCCCGGACCGGCGTGCCGTCCACCTCGAGGCGGTCCGTGGATCCGGTGGCGACCACGGTCACCTCGTGTCCGACGACGATCCGGGCCGCTCCGATGGCCGTCGAGCCGTAGGCCAGACGAGCCGATCCGTCGTCGCCCAGTCGGTCGATCGACGCCGGCGACCACCAGGGAGGCCGATGGTGCCGGCTGCGGTCGGCGACGAGGCGGATCGACGATCCCGAGGGCGGGGCGGCGTCCGCTGCCGGCCGGTCCGGGTCGATCGTCGAATCGGGATCCGCGGCCGGCGACAGCGTCAGGGGAGCGGCACCGATGTCGGGATCGGCGCCGCAGCGCCGTGCCAACGCCCGGGCGAGCTCGCCGACGGTGGCGTCGTCGACCAGCTCGATCCGGACGTCGGAGGCCCCGCCCTCGTGGAGGACCCGGTACGTGAGCCGCATCACCCGCCGACCCCGTCGTCGACCGATGCTCAGGACTGGGAGGCCTGGCGCTGCTGGTTGATGTTGGCGGCGACGGCCTGGGCCGTGGACTCCAGGGCCGCGGCGACCCGGGTGAGCTGCGCCTTGTGGTTGCCGTCCCACTCGCTCCGGAACTTGGCGGCGTCGGCGCCCTCCCACCACGCGGACTTGAGCAGGCCGTCCAGCTTCTTGGTCAGGGAGTTGATCGTCCCGGCGTCGGCCTGCAGCTGCTTCTGCAGCGCCGCCATCGCGTCCGGGTCCAGTCCGAGCTTGGCCATGTCGTTCGCCTCCTGTGCGTGTCGCCCGGTCGGTCCGGTGCGACGACACGAGCGAACAACGCGCGAACCCGGCGTGTCACCGGGGACCGCGACCCGTTGACACGGAGGGTCACATCGGCGGGGACAGGGCGACCAGCTCGGCGGGGGGGCTATCGGCCCCGCCAGACAGGCGGGCGCTTCTCCACGAACGCCGCGATTCCCTCGGCAGCGTCGTCCAGCTCGGTGGTGACGGTCAGCAGCGGGTGCAGCAGCCGGAGGGCGTCCGACGCCGACTGGTCCCACACCGCGTAGAAGCTGTCCCGACCCAGCCGCATGACGGCGGGCGACTTGGACGCGAGGGTGGTCGCGAGCTCGTCCACTGCGGCGTCCAGGCCCTCCACGGGCACCAGCCGGCTCAGCAGACCGAGGCGCTCGGCCTCGGCGGCGTCGATCCGACGTCCGGTCATCATCAGCTCGAGGGCCCGCTTGGGCGCCATCGAACGACACAGCGGGACCGTGATCATGAACGGCCACAGGCCGACGTCGATCTCTGGCGTGCCGAACGTGGCATCGTCGGCCGCGACGACGAGGTCGCAGCTCAGCGCCAGCCCGAAGCCGCCCGCCAGGCAGTAGCCGCGCACCCGGGCGATGGTCGGCTTGCCGAGGTTCCACAGGTCGTCGAACAGGCGGGCCAGCTCGCCCCGTGCGTCGTGGACGTCGGCGTAGCCGGCGTCGGCCCGCATGCCGGTC
>JAEYSR010000137.1 GCA_023434535.1 Actinomycetes bacterium | reverse complement strand
TCCGGCGGCGGACAGCGCAGCCGACGAGGTCCTGCGGCAGATGTCCAAGCTGAGCCCCAAGGCCGCAGAGGCGATCGCTGCGGCGCTCGGCTCGAGCGGCGACACCGACGGCCGCAACGGCGCCGGGGGCTGACCGCCGTCCGGCACTGCGGCGCCGCCGGGTTACGTGTGCGGACCTGCGCCGACCGATACGGTAGACGAGCCGATCGGCGTGGAGGTTCGTGGGCGTGAGCGGAGCAGGACAGGGGGACGGCGCGGCGCCGTCGCAGGTGGAGCCCGATGCCGTCGGACGCGGCTGGGTGGAGCGCACCGGGGCGTCCCGCGAGCAGGCCTTGTTCATGCTCGCCGGGTCCAGCCTCGGCGTGGGCGACCTGCTCGGCGGCACCCTCCCCGAGTGGTTCGACCTGCGCCAGACCGCCAACCTCGACGCCGTCGGCGATCCGGTCGGAGGGATGCAGCCGGTCGAGATGTCGATGACCGACGGGCGCGTCGTGAAGGCGGGCTGGCCCGAGGCGTTCTGCGACCACGTCGTCACCGCCCTCCTGGCCACGCTGCCCGGCGCCCAGAGCGATGCTCCGGCCTCGACGCCCGCCGAGCCCGCTCCTGCTGCTCCTGAACCGCTGGCTCCCGCACCGTCGCCGGCCGCTCCGCCGGAGCAGGTGAGCACGATCGGCGCCCCCGCCGATGCTCCTGCACCCGTGACGCCCGCACCCGTCGCTCCTGAACCGGTCGCGCCTGACGCCGTTGCTCCCGCACCGGTGGCACCGGAGCCCGTCGCACCGGTCGCGCCGCAGCCGGTCGCGTCGGCTCCGGTCGGCAGTGGTGCCGAGGCGCCCGCGGCAGATCCGTCCCCCTCGGACGGGGCGGCGGCCGCTGCACTCGTCCTGGAGGACGTGACCTACCTGGGCGGCTACCCGGGGCAGGGCAAGAAGCGCAAGAAGTGCACCGCCCGCCTCACGCGGGACGCCGTCGAGGTGGCCGGACCCAACGGCCTGGCGTTCAGGGTCCCGTGGGAGGTCGTCCGCACCATCGAGGCGCAGAACGCGGACGAGGCCCGGTTCCGCATGAACACCAAGGTGCATCGCGACGCCACGGCGCTGGTCCTCGAGTGCGACCAGGAGGTGACCGTGCTGCTGGAGGCCCGGGACTGCCCGACGATCCCGCTCCGCAGCGCGATCGCGCAGCTCGTCGACGATCTGTCCGTCGTCGTCGTCTGATCGCGCGTGGCGGGCGCGACGCCGTTCGGGGCCGACCGACGCCATCTCGCCCTGGTCGGCCTGTCGGGGACCGGGAAGTCCACGGTCGCCCCGCTCGTCGCGGCGCGCCTCGGGTTCGCCGTCGAGGACGTGGACCGTCGGCTCGAGACCCGGTTCGGCTCGAGCGTCGCCGATGTGTTCCGGACACGAGGTGAGGCCGCGTTCCGGGAGGCGGAGGCCGAGGAGCTGAGCGACGTCCTGGCGGGGGAGCCGGCGGTGGTCGCCACCGGCGGCGGGATCGTCGTGGACGGCCGGAACCGCCGGGTGCTCTCGGAGCGCTGCGTCGTGGTGTGGCTCCGCAGCGACGTGGGGACGCTCGTCGACCGCCTGACGGGGTCCGACGAGGAACGTCCTCTCCTCGCGGAGGATCCCGAATCGACCTTGCGGCGCCTGGCCGAGGAGCGGGAACCTCTCTACCGCGAGGTCGCGGACCTCGAGATCGACGTCGGCGGCCTGCATCCCCAGCAGGTGGCCGACGCGGTGGAGGCCGGACTCCGCAGCGGCGGAGGACCGACAGCGAGGAACGCGCAGGCCCCGACATGAGCGAGCTCATCAGAGTCACCGTGCCGCTGGCCGACGGTCGGGACTACCCCGTCGTCGTCGGCGACGGCGCCCTCGTGGAGCTGCCGTCCCTCATCCCCGCCTCGGCCCGTCGGGTCGCCGTGGTGACCCAGGCCGGCATCGGGGTCGAGGTCGACCCGGGGCGGGAGAACCGGGTCTTCACGATCGGCGACGGCGAGTCGGCGAAGGACCTCGACACGATCGGTCGGCTGTGCTCGGACTTCGCCCGCTGGGGACTGACCAGGTCGGACTGCGTGGTCGGCGTCGGAGGAGGGCTCGTCACCGACGTGGCCGGGTTCGCCGCGTCCGTGTACCACCGCGGCGTGCCGGTCGTGCACGTGTCCACCACGCTGCTCGGCCAGATCGACGCCGCCATCGGCGGCAAGACGGGCGTGAACCTCCCCGAGGGCAAGAACCTGGTGGGGTCCTACTGGCAGCCCCGTGGCGTCGTGTGCGACACGTCGACGCTGGACACGTTGCCCCCGAGGGAGTGGCGCTGCGGTCTCGGCGAGCTCGCCAAGTACCACTGGCTGGGCGGCGGCCGCCTGGACGAGCTGCCCCTGCCGGAGCGGGTCGCGGCCTGCGTGCGGATCAAGGCCGAGGTGGTGGCGTCCGACGAGCGGGAGGGCGGCCGGCGGGCTCTCCTGAACTACGGCCACACGCTGGCCCACTCGCTGGAGACCGTCGGCGACCACGACCTCCGCCACGGAGAGGCGGTGGCGATCGGCCTGGTGTTCGCCGCCGAGCTCGCCCGGGACATGGGCCGGATCGACGACGCCGCGGTGCAGGAGCACCGTCGCGTCGTGGCGGGCTACGACCTCCCGCTCGACGTCCCCACGGACCTGGCGACCGACGAGCTGATCGAGGTCATGGGCCGCGACAAGAAGGTGCTGGGCGACGGGCTCACGTTCGTCCTCGACGGGCCGACGGGAGTGGAGGTGGTCCCGGGGATCGATCCGGGCCTCGTCCGGGCGACGCTCGCCCGCGTCCGCGGAGAGGTGTGAACCGATGTCGTCGATCCTGCTCCTGTCCGGGCCGAACCTGAACCTCCTCGGTGAGAGGGAGCCCCTGATCTACGGGTCCGACGTCCTCGCCGACCACGTCGCCACCGCCACCCGGCGGGCCGAGGTCGTCGGGGTCGAGGTCGAGCACCTCCAGTCCAACCACGAGGGCGACCTGGTGGACGCCGTCCACCGCGCCCGCGGCGTCCACGACGCGGTCGTCGTGAACGCCGGCGCCGTCACCCACTACGGGTGGAGCCTGCACGACGCGTTGGCGGCGTTCGACGGGCCCGTCGTCGAGCTGCACCTGTCGAACCCGGTCGCCCGCGAGGCATGGCGGCACACGTCGGTCGTGTCGCCGGTCGCCGACGTCGTCATCCAGGGCGCCGGCGGACTCGGCTACCGCCTGGCGGTCGATGCCGCGCTGGGCCTGCTCGGCCTCGACCTCCCCTGACCGCGTCGTCGAGGAGAACCGCCGTCGTAGGCTGAGGCGATGACGGTCACCGAGTCCCCCGAACTGGCCCCGACGCCCGACAGGTTGCCGCCCATGGACGTCTCGGCCCGACTGCCACGGCTGCGGCAGCACCTCGACGAGCTCGGCTGCGACGCGCTGGTCGTGTCGGAGCTGACCAACGTGAGGTACCTGACGGGCTTCACCGGTTCGGCCGCGCTCCTGCTGGTCAGCGCCGACGGGGTCGTGTTCGTGACCGACGGTCGCTACAAGGACCGCAGCGCCGAGGAGCTGGGTGGCGCGGGAGTGGAGGCGGACATCCGCATCGTGGGAGCGGGTGCCGACGCTGCGATCGCCGAGGCGGCGCACGCCGCCGGCGCGCACCGGCTGGGACTCGAGGCCGACCACGTGACCTGGAGCGCTCAGCGCCGCTGGGCCGACGAGCTGTTCTCCGCCGGGGAGCTCGTCCCCGTGGGCGGCGCGGTCGAGCGCCTGCGACTGGTCAAGGACGACGGAGAGGTGGCCCGGATCCGCGCTGCGTGCGCGATCGCTGACGAGGCCCTGTCGAAGGTGCGCCCGCGCCTCGCCGACGGTCCGACCGAGGCCGAGTTCGCTGCCGAGCTGGACGCCACCATGCGGGCGCTGGGCGCGGCCGACGTGAGCTTCGAGACGATCGTCGCCTCCGGGCCGAACGGGGCCAAGCCGCACCACACACCCTCCTCCCGGCCGATCGCCGAGGGAGATCTCGTCGTCATCGACTTCGGTGCGCTGGTCGACGGCTACCACTCCGACATGACGCGCACGGTCGCGGTGGGCGACGTGGGCGACGACCGCCGGAGGATGCTGGACGTGGTGCTGGCCTCCCAGGACGCCGGAGTCCGGGCCGTGGTCGCGGGCGTGGAGGCCGCCGAGGTCGACCGGGCCTGTCGCGACATCATCGACGACGCAGGCTGGGGTGAGGCGTTCCTGCACTCCACCGGGCACGGCGTGGGCCTCGACATCCACGAGGAGCCTCGGGTGGGCGCCCGATCCGCTGCTACCTTGGACGCCGGCCAGATCGTGACCGTGGAGCCCGGTGTGTACCTCACCGGCCTCGGCGGGGTCCGCATCGAGGACACCGTCCTCGTCACCGACGGTGGATGCGACCGCCTCACGCTGGCCCCCAAGGATCCGACCCTCGCCTGAGCGCGGCCGCACCCGGCGCCGTCCCCGGGCCGAACAGACAGGCCGACGCCATGCCCCAGATCGCGACCGCGGACTTCAAGAACGGGATGACCCTCGATCTCGACGACGGGCTGTTCGCCCTGGTCGAGTTCCAGCACGTCAAGCCCGGCAAGGGTGGGGCGTTCGTGCGCACCACACTCAAGAACGTGCGCAACGGCGCAGTGGTCGAGCGCACCTTCCGCGCCGGTGAGCGCATGGAGCGGGCGATCATCGACAAGCGGGAGATGCAGCTGCTCTACCGCGACGGCGACGACTACGTGTTCATGGACAACTCGACCTACGACCAGCTCAACGTGCCGTCGGCGACGCTCGGCGACGTGTCCAACTTCCTGGTCGACTCCTCGACGGCGCAGCTGATGATGTACGGCGACGAGATCGTCGGCGTCGAGGTCCCCGCGTCGGTCGAGCTGAACGTGGCCCAGACCGAGCCCGGCGTGCAGGGCGACCGGGTGTCGGGCGCCAAGAAGCCGGCCACGCTCGAGACCGGCCTGGTGATCCAGGTGCCGCTGTTCATCGAGCCCGGCGAGCGCGTCAAGGTCGACACGCGCACCGGCGACTTCATCTCCCGCGCCTGATGTCGGTCCCCGACACCCCGGTGCCCGAGGGGTTGCCCGACGAGCTGGCCGAGCGGCTCGGCCACGACGCCGAGGTCGTGGAGTCCGAGATCGTGCTCCCGCCCTCCGTGCCCCAGGTGGCCGGCGGCCGCAGCCAGGCCCGTGAGAGGGCCATCCACCTCCTCTACGAGAGCCGGATGAAGGCCCGGCCGGGTCCGGAGACGGTCGCCGACCAGGTGGCCGCGCCCGACGACTACACGATCGACCTCGTCCGTGGCGTCGAGGCGAACCGGGTCGAGATCGACGACCTCATCGGCCGGCTCGCTCGGGGCTGGACGATCGAGCGGATGCCGGCGCTGGACCTCGAGGTGCTCCGCGTGGCCTGCTACGAGCTCGCCCACCGCCCCGACGTCCCCCGCGGCGTGATCCTGGCGGAGGCCGTGGAGCTCGCCACCCGGTACGGCACCGACGACTCGTCGAGGTTCGTCAACGGCCTGCTCGCCGCCGCCGCCGACGAGCTCCGCCCCGCCTGAGACGCGCTGCCGCCCGCACCCCGCGCCGGCCCGATGTCGGGGGTTCTCGTCGTGTGGCTGGTCGGATTCCCCCGAGTTCGCGGAGCGTTGGCACCTTCCGCCTGATGTTGGGGGTTCTCGTCGTGTCGCTGGTCGGATTCCCCCGAGTTCGCGGAACTGGCTGGGTGCAGGGCGTGCTACGGTGCGCTCCTGACCGTGAAGGGAGTCCTGTGAGGCTCCTACGGACAGGAAGGAACTGCCGGTGGCAGAACGCGAGCGACGCCTGACGCGCCCCTACGGGGGCGTTTTCGTTGCCCGGACCCGGGTGATGGACGCCGAGGGGATCCATCGGGCGGTCCGCCGCATGGCCCACGAGATCCTCGAGCGGAACCACGGCCTGGACGACCTGGTGGTCGTCGGACTCCAGACCGGGGGAGTGGACCTCGCCCAAGCGCTCGCCACGGCGCTGGGGGAGATCGAGGAGCTCGGCCCCGAGGATCCGCCGGTGCCGGTCGGTCTGCTCGACGTGGCGCTGCACCGCGACGACATCGGTATCCGTCCCGTCCTGCCGGAGGAGGTCACCGAGATCCCGGTCGACCTCGACGGGCGCACGGTGATCCTGGTGGACGACGTGCTGTTCACCGGACGGACGATCCGCGCCGCGCTCGAGGCGATGAACACCTACGGTCGCCCCCGGGCGGTGCAGCTGGCGGTGATGATCGACCGGGGCCACCGGGAGCTGCCCATCCGCCCCGACTACGTCGGCAAGAACATCCCCACCCGCCGCGACGAGCTGGTGGACGTGACGATGGCCGGCGTCGAGCTCGGCGAGATCCAGAAGCACGGCTGACGTCGAGATGGACGGTCACCTGCTCTCGATCGACGACCTGACCCGTGCCGACATCGAGGAGATCCTCGACGTCACCGACTCGATGGTCGAGGTCAGCTCGCGCGCCATCCCCAAGGTGCCGGCGCTGAGGGGTCGGACCGTGGTGTCGCTCTTCTACGAGGACTCGACCCGGACCCGGCTGAGCTTCGACACGGCCGCCAAGCGGCTGTCGGCCGACACGATGAGCTTCGCCGTGTCGTCGTCGTCGGTGAACAAGGGCGAGTCGGTGCGCGACACGATCGAGACGATCGAGGCCATGGGCATCGACGCCGTCGTGGTCCGGCACCGCAGCTCCGGTGTCCCGGCCCAGATCGCGGCCTGGACCGACGCGGTCGTGGTCAACGCCGGAGACGGATGGCACCAGCACCCGACCCAGGCGCTGCTCGACAGCTACACGATCCGTCGCCACCGGGGTCGTCTGGACGGCATGCACATCGGGATCGTCGGCGACATCAAGCACTCCCGGGTCGCCCGGTCCGACATCGAGGCCTTCACCAAGCTCGGTGCGGAGGTCACGCTCGTCGCTCCTCCGACCCTGCTGCCCGCCACGACCGCCCCGTGGGACGTCGAGGTGTCCCACGACTTCGACCGGGTCCTGCCGTCGCTCGACGTCTGCTACCTCCTCCGGATGCAGCGGGAGCGGATGACCGAGGCGCTGGTGCCGACGCTGCGGGAGTACACCGCGTGCTTCGGACTCACCTCCGAGCGGGCCGATCGCCTGCCCGACGGGGCGCTGATCATGCATCCCGGTCCGATGAACCGGGGCGTGGAGATCGCGTCGGAGGTGGCCGACCGGCCCGGTGCCGTGATCACCGAGCAGGTCGCCAACGGCGTCGCGGTGCGCATGGCGGTGCTGTTCCTGCTGCTCGGTCCGGGCCGTGCGGCGCTGCCTCCGCTCGCCGCCCCGGCGGCCGAGCTCGCCCCGGCCCAGCTCACCCCGGCCGACGTCGCCGACCCCGACGCCGAGACCTCGACGACACCCACCACGACCTCCGGAGCGCCCCAGTGACCACCGGTTCCGACCAGACCGCCTCCGGCGACCTCGTGATCAAGGGCGGTCGCGTCCTCGACGCGTCAGGGGAGCGGCGGGCCGACGTCGTCGTGTCCGAGGGCCGGATCGCGGCGGTCGGCGACGACCTCGACGCCCCCACGGTGCTCGACGCCTCGGGCTGCCTGGTCACGCCCGGCCTGGTGGACCTGCACACCCACCTGCGCGAGCCCGGCAAGGAGGAGGCGGAGACCGTCGAGTCCGGCGCCCGGGCCGCGGCCCTGGGCGGCTACACCGCGGTGCTGGCGATGCCCAACACGTCGCCGTCGATGGACTGCGCGGCGGTCGTCCGGGAGGTCCTGGAGCTCGGCCGGACCAGCGTGTGCGACGTCCACGCCTCGGGGGCCATCACGGTCGACCGGGCCGGGGAGCAGCTCGCACCCATGGCCGAGATGGCGGCGCTCGGCGTCAAGCTCTTCACCGACGACGGAACCGGGGT
Organism: Actinomycetes bacterium; assembly: GCA_023434535.1. Taxonomy (GTDB): domain Bacteria; phylum Actinomycetota; class Acidimicrobiia; order Acidimicrobiales; family Microtrichaceae; genus Dermatobacter. Next base: position 14,758 of record JAEYSR010000137.1, on the reverse strand, counting down.
CCAGGACGATCGTCTGATGCGGCGGGCTCTCGAGTACGCCTCGGGGCTGGGCGTGACGCTCGCCCAGCACTGCGAGGTCACCGCGCTGAGCGAGGGCACCTGCATGCACGAGGGCGAGTGGTCCGCCCGCCTCGGCCTGCCGGGTCAGCCGGCGGAGGCGGAGGAGCTGATGGTGATGCGCGACATCGCCCTGGCCCGGCTGACCGGGGCGAAGGTCCACTTCCTGCACCTGTCGACGGCCGGGTCGGTCGCCATGGTCGCGGCGGCCAAGGCGGCCGGGCTGCCCGTCACCGCAGAGGCTGCGCCGCACCACTTCACCCTGACCGACGCCTGCTGCGCCGGCTACGACGCCACGTTCAAGGTGCACCCCCCGCTCCGGGGAGCGGGTGACGTGGAGGCCGTGGCGGCCGGCCTCGCGGACGGGACGATCGACGCCATCGCCACCGACCACGCCCCGCACCCGTCCGAGGAGAAGGAGCGGCCGTTCGACCAGGCTCCTCCAGGGATGCTCGGGCTGGAGTACGCGCTGGCGCTGGCGCTCACCCGCCTGGTCGACGGCCAGTCGGCCGGTCCCGACGGCGAGGGTGTGCCGCAGGGTCCCGACGTGGAGACCTGGACCGGCGTGGCCGGCGCGGCGGGCCGCTACGAGGGCCGCCGGCTCACCGACGCGGACGTGATCGCCCGGCTCTCGTGGCAGCCGGCCGCGATCGCCGGCATGGCCGACCACGGCCAGGGCATCGCCGCCGGAGCCGCCGCCAACCTGGCGGTGATCGACCCGGCCCACCGCTGGACGATCGACGCGTCGGGCGGGGCGTCGCGCAGCCGCAACGTGCCCTACGCCGGTCTGTCGGTGCGCGGGAAGGTCCGCCACACGGTGTGCAGAGGAGAAGCGGTCGTGATCGAAGGAGACGTGCAGCGATGAGCGGCAGGTGCGGTTCGTCGGTGTGGCGGTGGACGAGCAGAGGAGACGTGCAGCGATGAGCATCGACGAGGCGGCCATCGTGCTGGCGGACGGAACGCTGTTCGAGGGCGAGGCGATCGGAGCCCGTCCCGAGAGCGGTCTGACGGCGGGCGAGTTCGTCTTCAACACCGTCCTGTCGGGCTACCAGGAGGTGATCTCCGATCCGTCCTACGCCGGTCAGGTGATCACCTTCACCTATCCGCACATCGGCAACTACGGGGTGAACCCCCTCGACAACGAGTCGCTGCGCCCGCGCTGCTCGGGCGTCGTGGTGCGGGACCTGGCCCGGCGTCACAGCAACCACCGGGCCGAGGGCGGCCTCGAGGCGTACCTCCGCGAGTTCGGAGTGGCGGGGATCGCAGGGGTCGACACGAGGCGCCTGACCCGGCACCTCCGCGACCACGGCGCCCTCCCCGGCGTGTTCGGCACCGCGGACGAGGCGACGCTGCGCGCCGCGGCGGCGGAGGCCGTCAGCACCGACGGGATCGACCTGGTCGCGACGGTCACCGGCGACGGCCGGCGCACCTACGAGTCGGTCGGCGACGAGTCGCTCCGGAGCGACCGGCGCATCGTGGCGATCGATCTCGGCATCAAGACGACGATCGTCCGTCACCTGTCCCGGATCGGCACGGTCGACGTGGTGCCGGCGGGGACCTCGGCCGACGACATCCTCGGGATGTCGCCCGACGGCGTGTTCCTCTCCAACGGTCCCGGGGACCCGGCCGCGGTGGCGGCGGTGCCGGAGACCGTCCGGTCGCTGCTCGGCAAGGTCCCGATCTTCGGGATCTGCATGGGCCACCAGATGCTCGGGACCGCCCTGGGCGGGTCCACGACCAAGCTGCCGTTCGGGCACCACGGCGGCAACCACCCGGTGCGGGACCTGGCCACCGGCAAGGTCGAGATCACGAGCCAGAACCACAACTACGTGGTCGACCCCGAGTCGCTCGACCGCGTCGAGGTCACCCACGTGAACCTCAATGACGGCACGCTCGAGGGCTTCCGCTGCCTCGACGTCCCTGCGTTCGGGATCCAGTACCACCCCGAGGCCGGTCCCGGCCCGCACGACAGCAGCTACCTGTTCGACCGGTTCGCCGACCTGATCGACGAGCACCGCTCGTGACGGTGCCGGACGCGTCGGCTCAGTCGGGCAGGCCCAGGTGCGCGGCGACGAGGTCGGCCTCCTCCTCGAGGTTGGTGCCGATGTCGCCGACGACCGCCTTCTCGACCTTGGAGCCGACCAGCGGGATCTTGACCTTGAACTCGCCCCGCAGCTCCCGGACGGTGTCGTCGCCCTCGGAGGTGACGGCGATGGTCGCCTCGGCCCGGATGAGCCCGGCGGCCTGCACCGGGAGGAACCGCACCACGGCGGTCAGCTCGTTCAGGTCCCAGGTCGTCTCCTGGACCCAGGCGACGTCGTTCGGGTCGATGAAGCGGGCGGCCTGCGACGGCAGCTTGGCGTCGACCTTGTACTTGATCCGGACCAGCGCGGTGCCGGCGGAGTCGTCGCGGTCGATGCCGAGGAGCTCGGGGGGCGCCATGTTTGAGAACCCCTCGATGCCGGTCCAGAAGGCCGGATCCAGGTACGTGGACATGATGTCGTCGACCGGTGCGGTCCATCGTTGCTCGAATCCGAACTTCACCGCACCAGCGTCGCACACCCGGCCGGTCCGACCGGTCACCCCGCCCACTTCGTTCCCGTCAGGTGACCCGATCGGGTCGCCCCACGGGAACAGCGCGGACGCGGCGAGAGCGAACACACCCCACCACCCCCGAGCGAGGAACCACTGATGCCACGTCGTGACGACCTGGAATCGATCCTGATCATCGGCTCCGGCCCGATCGTGATCGGCCAGGCCTGCGAGTTCGACTACTCGGGCACCCAGGCCTGCCGCGTGCTGCGGGAGGAGGGGTACCGGGTGATCCTGGCGAACTCCAACCCGGCCACGATCATGACCGACCCGGACTTCGCGGACGCCACCTACGTGGAGCCCCTCGTGGCCGAGGTCCTGGAGAGGATCCTCGACAAGGAGAAGCCCGACGCCGTCCTGCCCACCCTCGGCGGACAGACGGCGCTGAACCTGGCGATGGAGCTGGCCGAGTCGGGCGCGCTCGAGCGCCGGGGCATCGAGCTCATCGGCGCGGATGCCGAGGCGATCGCCACGGCGGAGGACAGGGACCGCTTCAAGAAGGCCATGCTCGAGATCGGCCTGCAGGTGCCGGCGTCGGGCATCGCCCACTCGATGGACGAGGCCCGTGTCGTGGCGGAGGACCTCGGCCTGCCCGTGGTGATCCGCCCCGCCTACATCCTCGGCGGCAAGGGCACCGGGATCGCGTCGACGCCGGAGGAGTTCGAGCGGCTGGCGTCGCTCGGCCTGGAGGCGAGCCCGATCACCGAGATCCTCATCGAGCGCTCGATCGCCGGGTGGAAGGAGTTCGAGCTCGAGGTGATGCGGGACCGCGCCGACAACTGCGTGGTCATCTGCTCGATCGAGAACTTCGATCCGATGGGCGTCCACACCGGCGACTCGATCACCGTGGCCCCGGCGCAGACGCTCACCGACGTGGAGTACCAGAAGATGCGCGACGCGGCGTTCGCGTGCATCCGTCGCGTCGGCGTCGAGACCGGCGGCTCGAACGTGCAGTTCGCCGTGGACCCGAGCACCGGGGACCAGGTCGTGATCGAGATGAACCCGAGGGTGAGCCGGTCCTCGGCACTGGCCTCCAAGGCCACCGGGTTCCCGATCGCCAAGATCGCCGCCAAGCTGGCCGTCGGCTACACGCTCGACGAGATCCCGAACGACATCACCCGCAAGACGCCCGCCAGCTTCGAGCCCACCATCGACTACGTGGTCACCAAGGTGCCCCGGTGGGCGTTCGAGAAGCTGCCGGGGGCCGAGGCCCGTCTCGGCACCCAGATGCAGTCGGTCGGCGAGGTCATGGCCCTGGGTCGGACGTTCCCGGAGTCGCTGCAGAAGGCCATGCGGTCACTCGAGCAGGGGCGGGGCGGGCTCAACCAGGACCCCGGCGAGAAGGAGTTCGACGACGTCACCACCGCCGAGCTGCTGGGCCGCGTGGCGGTCGGCTCCCCGGACCGGATCCTCGGGGTCGAGTCGCTCCTGCGACGGGGTGTCCCGCTCGAGGAGGTGGCGGACGCCACCCGCATCGACCCCTGGTTCCTCGACCAGATGCTCTCGATCGTCGAGGAGCGGAGGTACCTGGAGACCAAGGGGTCGGGCGCCGCGGCGCTGGAGGCCATGTCGGTGCGGGACTGGCGTCGGGCCAAGCGGGTCGGCTTCGGCGACAGCCAGCTGGCCTACCTGTGGGGGCTGGAGGAGCCCGTGGTCCGCGCGGCGCGGCTCGCCGCAGGGGTCGAGGTCACGTACAAGACGGTCGACACCTGCGGAGCCGAGTTCGAGGCCACGACCCCGTACCACTACGGGACCTACGAGGACGACAGCGAGGTCGCACCGTCGTCGCGGGACAAGGTCATCATCCTCGGCTCGGGCCCGAACCGGATCGGCCAGGGCATCGAGTTCGACTACTGCTGCGTCCACGCCTGCTTCGCTCTTGCCGACGCCGGCTACGAGACCGTGATGGTGAACTGCAACCCGGAGACGGTGTCCACCGACTACGACACCTCCGACCGCCTGTACTTCGAGCCGCTGAGCGTCGAGGGCGTCCTCAACGTGATCGACGCGGAGCGACGCTCGGCCGAGCAGGGCGGCGGTTCGCTGAAGGGCGTGATCGTGAGCCTCGGCGGCCAGACGCCGCTGAAGCTCGCCAACGTCCTGCCGCCCGAGCTGGTCCTGGGCACCGCTCCGGCCAGCATCGACGCGGCGGAGGACCGCGACCTGTGGGGGTCGCTGTGCGCCCGCCTGGAGATCCCCCAGCCGGCGGGGGGCACCGCCACCACGCTGGACGGGGCCCGGGAGATCGTCGACCGCATCGGCTACCCCGCTCTGGTCCGGCCCAGCTACGTGCTCGGCGGCCGCGCCATGGAGATCGTCTACGACGACGAGGACCTGGAGCGGGCGTGGGAGGCCATCGCCGACTCGGGGTCCCTCGGACGCGAGGGCGGCCTGTCGGCCGAGCGCCCGGTGCTCGTGGACCGCTTCCTGGAGGACGCCACCGAGGTCGACGTCGACGCCATCCGGGACCACACGGGTGAGGTGATCATCGGCGGGATCATGGAGCACGTCGAGGAGGCCGGGGTGCACTCGGGCGACTCGGCCTGCGTCATCCCGCCCATCGGGCTCTCCGACGCCACCGTGGCGATCATCGAGGACTCGGTCCGCTCGATCGCCGAGGCCCTCGAGGTCGTCGGCCTGATCAACGTGCAGTTCGCGGTGAAGCGCTCCACGTCGGACCCGGGCGTCGGTCAGGTCTTCGTGATCGAGGCCAACCCCAGGGCGTCGCGGACGGTCCCGTTCGTGGCCAAGGCGACCGGCGTCCCCCTCGTCAAGGTCGCGGCTCGCGTCATGTGCGGCGCGACGCTCGCCGAGCTGCGGGACGAGGGACTGCTCGTCCCCAAGGTCGAGGGCGACCACGTGGCGGTCAAGGAGGCGGTGCTGCCGTTCAACCGGTTCCCCGACGTCGACGCGGTGCTCGGTCCGGAGATGCGCTCCACCGGCGAGGTCATGGGCATCGACATGTCGGCCGGCATGGCCTTCGCCAAGGCCCAGCTCGCCGCCGGCGACAGGATGCCGACGAGCGGGACGGTGTTCTTCTCGCTGGCCGACCGCGACAAGGCGGTGGGGCTGCGGGCGGCCCAGCGGTTCCAGGAGCTCGGCTTCCGGATCGTGGCGACCAGCGGCACGGCCCGGCGGCTGCGCGACGAGGGCGTGGAGGTCGACCGGGTGGTGGCCAAGCTCCAGCAGGCCGACGGCGCGCCGTCGGAGGGCTCGGACAGCGGCGACGTCGACGGCGTCGAGCTGATCGCCGGCGGGGAGATCGACCTCGTGGTCAACAGCCCCAGGGGCCGGGGGCCCCGGGCCGACGGGGCGCACCTGCGCCGCGCTGCGGCAGAGGCGCGGGTGCCGCTGCTGACGACCGCGGCTGCGGCGCTCGCCGCCGCCAACGGGATCGCCGAGTGGACCACGCGGGACCTCGGCGTCCGCAGCCTCCAGAGCTACCACGGTCGCGAGACCTCGACCCCCGGGGCCGACTGAGGTGGGTCTCGGTCTCTGGATCCGACGGCGACGACAGGAGGTCGCGTCCGCGTCCGGAGACGTCGACATGTCCACGTCCGTCGGCTCGGTGCGGCTCCGGGCCCCGGTCCTGACCGCGTCGGGGACGGCGGGCCACGGCGACGAGCTGGCGGCCTACGTGGACCTCTCCTCGCTCGGCGCGGTCGTGGTCAAGTCGCTCGGGTCGGGGCCGTGGCCCGGCAACCCCGCTCCACGGGTGCACCCCACGCCGTCGGGGATGATCAACAGCGTCGGGCTCCAGGGTCCGGGTGTCGCGGCGTGGCGCTCCGACGAGCTGCCGGCGGTCCTCGAGACGGGTGCGACCGTGGTCGCCAGCATCTGGGGTCGACACGTGGCCGACTTCGCCGAGGCAGCGGAGCAGCTCGCCGGTGTGGACGCACGGGTGGTGGCCGTCGAGGTCAACCTGTCCTGCCCGAACCTCGACGGCGGGGCCCACCTCTTCGCCCACGACCCCGCTGCGACCGCCGAGGTGCTGAGGGTCGCAGCTGCCGCGGGGCTGCCGATGTGGGCCAAGCTCAGCGCCAACACCGACCGGGTCGTGGAGATCGCCGCCGCGGCGCAGGCCGCGGGCGCCGAGGCCGTGACGCTGGCCAACACGCTCATGGGCATGGTCATCGACCTCGACACGCGCCGACCGGCTCTCGGCGGGGGTGGCGGGGGAGTGTCGGGCCCGGCCATCCACCCGGTCACGGTGCGGACGGTCTATGACTGCTATGCCGCTCTGCCGGAGCTCCCGATCGTGGGCGTCGGCGGCGTGGTGGACGGCCCGACGGCCGTGGAGCTCCTGCTCGCAGGTGCGTCCGCGGTCCAGGTGGGGACCGCGACGTTCGCGGATCCCCGTGCGGTCGGCACCGTCCTGGAGGGAGTGGGAGCATGGTGCTCCCGCGCCGGAGTGACCCGCGTGCGGGATCTGATCGGAGGAGCTCATGGCTGAGGCCGGGACCGAGGCGTTCATGGACGGCGACGTGTCCGAGGACGTCCGTCGGCGGCTGGCGCTGGTGCTGGACGTCGACGACCTGGTGGAGGCGATGCGGTTGGGCGCCGCGATGCGCCCCTGGTTCGGGGTCGCCAAGGTCGGGCTGGAGCTGTTCAGCGCCGCCGGGCCCGACGCGATCGGCGCCCTGCGCGACCAGGGCTACCAGGTGTTCCTCGACCTGAAGCTGTTCGACATCCCGACCCAGGTCAACCGGGCCTGTCGTGTCCTCGGGGCGCTCGGCGTGGAGTACCTGACGCTGCACGCGTCCGGCGGCGTGGACATGCTCCGCGCCGGCGTCGAGGGCCTCGTCGACGGGGCGCACCACGCGGGCCTCCCCACCCCGACCGCCCTGGCGGTGACCGTCCTGACGAGCGACGACTCGGCCCCTCCGCACATCGTCCCGAACCGGGTCCGTCTGGCGCTGGAGGGCGGCTGCGGCGGCCTGGTCCTGGCGGCGGAGGACCTGCAGACCGCCCGGGAGCTGGCGCCGCGCCTCAAGCGCGTGGTCCCCGGCATCCGCCTGGCCGGAGCGCCCCGCCACGACCAGGCGAGGGCGGCCACCCCGCAGGAGGCCGTGGCGAACGGCGCCGACCTCCTCGTGATCGGCCGAGCGGTGACCGCCGCCGAGGACCCGGTCGCCGCTGCGGCGGCCGTGGCCTCGGCCATCTGACGGGCGGCGCGACGTGGACGGGCCCCACGACGACGTCAGCCAGGAGGACCAGCGGCGGGACGCTCTCGCCTGGGCGGCCGCGTTCCGGGATCGCCGCCAGGAGCTGCGGGCGCAGCTCTCCGCCGGGGCGACGACCCTCGGCGAGGTCCTCGACCGCGCCGACCGGACCGACGACGGCGCTCTCAAGCTGCTGTTCGTCCTCGAGTCGCTGCCGGGCGCCGGCAAGGTGAGCACGCGACGGCGTCTCGCCGAGCTCGGTCTCGACGAGACCACACCGCTGCGCCGTCTCACCCCGGAGCAGCGCCGGACGGTCCTTTGCGCGTTCCCGATGGACGCGTCGCACCCGACTCCCGGACAGGGGCGCGCATCGTGAGCGGACTGCTGCTCCCGCCCGACACGGTCGTCGCGGTGATCTCGGGTCCGGGCGGTGTCGGCAAGGGCACGGTCGTGCAGGAGCTCGTCCGCGCCGATGACGGCCTGTGGCTGAGCCGGTCGTGGACCACGCGTGCACCCCGGGAGAACGAGAGGCCCGACGCCTACCACTTCGTCACCCCCGAGGAGTTCCAGGCCCACATCGACCGGGACGGTTTCCTGGAGTGGGTCGACTTCCTCGACTACCGCCAGGGTTCGCCGTTGCCGACGCCGCCCGAGGGCAGCGACGTCCTCTTCGAGATCGACGTGCACGGCGCCGCCCGCATCCACGAGCTGCACCCCTCCGCCCTGCTGGTGTTCGTGGACGCCCCCGACCGGGCCGTCCAGGAGGAGCGCCTGCGGGGTCGTGGCGACAGCGAGGAGCGGATCGCCCAGCGACTGGCCAAGGCCGAGGAGGAGGTCGCCCGCTCGCTCGACCTCCCGTTCGTCCGGGTCACCAACGACGACCTCGACCGGACCGTCAAGGAGCTGCGCGACCTCATCGACGACGCCCGGGCGCGAGCAGCCGGATAGGTCGTCGGCGCCGGCGCTCCGGTCAGCGACGGCGCGCTCCCTCGTCAGCGACGGTGCGCTTTGCGGGCGACGATCGTGAACACCTGGCGGAGCTCGTCGACGACGATGCCGAGGGCATCCGGTCCGGGGACGGGCTGGCCCGCGAACGCCGGATCGACCTCGAGCGGCTCCATGCCGAACGCCCGGAGGCGTCGGAGCGTCCAGCTCCTGGTCGGCAGCGTCTCGACCTCGTAGACGGGCTCGTCGTACACCGTCGTGGCGACCCAGTCCGCGAGCCGCCCCGGCAGCACGCTGAGACCCGGTCGGCCGTAGTGCGGGTCATGCAGGAGGTGCTTGACGCTGAAGCGCTGCGGCGCCCGCAGGAAGAGCAGGCCGCCGGGACGGAGGACGCGGACGCACTCGTGCAGCATCGCCACCTTGTCGGGCACGTGCTCGAGGACGTCGGAGGACGCGACGACGTCGAACTCGCCGGTCCCGAACGGCATCTCGCACGCACTCCCGACGCGCACGTCCGCCTCGATCCCGTAGGCCGCCGTGCGGATCCGGGCGGCCTCCACCGCGGACGCCACCACGTCGATGCCCGTCGGGATCGCGCCCTCCTGGCCGAGGGCGACGAGCCAGGCGCCGTTCTGGCAGCCCACGTCGAGCACCTTCCTGCCGACCAGGTCGGTCACCGAGCGGACCAGGTCGTTGCGCTCCTGGGCCCGGTCGACCGCTCCCTCCTCGTAGTCGATCCACCGGTCGCGGTGCGGATCGGCGTCGCTCAGCACCGACTCGCTCCAGAAGTCGTAGAACGGTCGCTCCACGCCGGTGAGGTTCGGAAAACGCCCCGGGTCCAACTCGATCGTCGTCGTCATCGCTTCCTCCACCCTCGACGCCGCGTCCCCACGCGACGTCGCCTCCCCAATGACGGACGTCACACTAGCGGTCCGGCCGCGTCGGGTCACCCAGTTCTGACCCGGGGGTGTTGGAGCGTGACGCGGGGGAGGGGAGAGTGCCGTCGGCAGTAGGTCGTGCGGACGATCCCGGGTCGGGGCACCGCACCGTCTACACTGGACGACTGCTCGAGTCCGCCCACCAGATCGTCCGGAGCACACGTGGCCGACCGCTACAACACAATGATGCAGCCCCCCGTCGAGGAGCTCCTCGACAAGGCGGGTTCGAAGTTCTCGCTGGTGACCCTGGCCTCCCGCCGGGCCCGCCAGATCAACACGTACTACAACCAGCTGGGTGACGCCCTGGGCACCGTGGTTCCGCCGCAGGTGACCTCGACGGCCCGCAAGCCGCTGTCGATCGCCTTCGAGGAGATCGACGCCGACAAGATCGAGGGCGTCGGCGGGGCCACCGGCCGCCCGCTGCCCGAGGCACTGCTGGCGCAGGTCGAGCTCGACGTCGACGGCAACCCCGTCGCCGAGGTCGACCTGGTGGGTGTGCCCACCCCGACCGTCGACTGATCCGGTCCCCGACATGTCGACCCTCACCGGCCGGAGGGTCGTGCTCGGCGTCTGCGGCGGCATCGCCGCCTACAAGTCGGTCGAGATCTGTCGCCGACTCGTCGACGCCGGGGCCCACGTGGTCCCGGTGATGACGGCCGGCGCGTCGCGGTTCATCGGCGAGACCACGCTCTCGGCGCTGGCGTCCGAGCCGGTGCAGCGCAACCTGTGGGACGGTCCCGATCCGATCCCGCACACGCGGCTCGGCCAGAGCGCCGACCTCGTCCTGGTGGCGCCGGCGACGGCCCGCCTGCTGTCGGCCTACGCCCACGGCTACTCCCACGACCTCCTGACCAACGTGCTGATCGCCACCCGGGCCCCGGTGATGGTGTGCCCGGCCATGCACACCGAGATGTGGGAGCACCCGGCGGTCCAGGACAACCTGGCGCTGCTCCGCTCCCGCGGCACCCACGTGGTCGAGCCCGAGTCGGGGCGCCTGGCCGGCGGCGACGTCGGCGCTGGACGCCTGGCCGACCCGGCCACGATCGTCGCGGCGGCCGAGGCCGTGCTGTCGGGTGCGACCCCGGCCCCTCCGGCCACGACCGGATCGGGTCCGATGGCGGGGCTGAAGGTGCTGGTCACCGCGGGCGGCACCCGTGAGCCGATCGATCCGGTGCGCTTCATCGGCAACCGTTCGTCGGGCAAGCAGGGCCACGCCATCGTGGACGAGGCCTCCGCACGTGGCGCCGTGGTCACGGTCGTCACGACCACGGAGCTGCCCGTGCCGGCCGGGGTCGAGCGGATCCGGGTCGACACCGCGGACCAGATGCACCGGGCCGTGATCGCCGCGGCGCCGTCGCAGGACGTGGTGGTGATGGCCGCCGCCGTGGCCGACTTCACCCCCGTCGAGGTTGCTCCCGACAAGCTCAAGAAGCGCGACGGCGTCCCGGTGATCGAGCTCACGCCCACGGTCGACGTCCTGGCCGAGCTGGGTGCCGTGAAGCCGCCGGGTCAGGTGCTGGTCGGGTTCGCCGCGGAGACGGCCGACCTGGAGGCGAACGCCCGGGAGAAGCTCGAGCGCAAGAACGCCGACCTCCTGGTGGCCAACGACGTCGGAGCGCCGAACGTCGGTTTCGAGCACGACACGAACGAGGTCTTGATCATCGATCGCAAAGGCGACCAACATCATGTGCCTTTCGCTCACAAGCAAGAGGTCGCCCGCGCGGTCCTCGACCACGTGACCCACGTCCTGCACCGGGCCGGACGAACAACTGAGGAGCAAGCATGAGCAGGTGGACGTTCACCTCGGAGTCAGTGACCGAGGGACATCCCGACAAGATGGCGGACCAGATCTCGGACTCGATCCTGGACGCGATCCTGGAGCAGGACCCCGCGGCGCGGGTGGCGTGCGAGACGTTCGTGACGACCGGCCTGGCCCTCGTCGGCGGAGAGATCTCCACGTCGGCCTACGTCGAGATCCCGACCATCGTCCGCGACACCATCCGTGGCATCGGCTACGACCGGGAGAGCTACGGCTACGACGGCTCGACGGTCGGCGTGCTGGTCGCGATCGACGAGCAGTCCCCCGACATCGCCCAGGGCGTGGACGACTCCGAGGAGGTCCGCTCCGGTGCCGCCGGTGAGGAGGACGTCCTCGACAAGCAGGGCGCGGGCGACCAGGGGATGATGTTCGGCTACGCGGTCGACGAGACCGACGTGCTCATGCCGCTGCCGATCCACCTGGCCCACCGCCTGGCCGAGCGCCTCGCGGAGGTCCGCCGAGCCGGCACCATCCCGTACCTGCGGCCCGACGCCAAGACCCAGGTCACGTTCGAGTACGAGGACGGCAAGCCCGTCGCCCTCAAGACGGTGCTCATCTCGACCCAGCACAACGACGGGATCGACCGCGACACCGAGATCCGCCCCGACCTCATCGAGCACGTCATCCGCCCGGTCGTGCCCGAGCAGTACGCGGACGACGGCTACGAGATCTTCGTGAACCCGACCGGCCGGTTCGTCATCGGCGGCCCCGTCGGCGACGCCGGTCTGACCGGCCGCAAGATCATCGTCGACACGTACGGCGGCGCCGCCCGCCACGGCGGCGGTGCGTTCTCCGGCAAGGACCCGTCCAAGGTCGACCGGTCCGCCGCCTACGCCGCTCGCTGGGTGGCCAAGAACATCGTCGCCTCCGGTGCGGCCTCCAAGGCGGAGATCCAGGTGGCGTACGCCATCGGCGTCGCCCACCCTGTCTCGGTGCTGGTGGACACGTTCGGGACCTCCAACGTCGATCCCGCCAAGCTCGACGCCGCGGTCCGGGACATCTTCGACCTCCGTCCCGCCGCGATCGTCCGCGACCTCGACCTGCGGGGACCGGGCTACAAGTCGACCGCGGCGTACGGCCACTTCGGCCGCACCGGCGACCGCTTCACGTGGGAGCGCACCGACCGCGTGGACGACCTCAAGTCCGCTCTGGGGCTCTGACCCCGACGGGCTCCTCCGAGGGTTCCGACGCGACCCTGTTCCCGTCGGATCCGGAGCCGCCCGCGCGCGCTGTCGTTCGAGTCCCGGCCACGGCCGGGGCTCGTTCCGCGTCCGTGCTGGTGGACGTTCCGGCGGTCGATCGCACCTACGACTACTCGGTCCCCGAGGCGATGGCCGACCGGCTGGCGGTGGGCTCCATGGTGCGCGTGCCGCTCCACGGCCGCCGGGTCGCCGGGTGGGTGATCGACCCCGACTCGGATCCGCCGCCTGGTGTCCGGCTGCAGCCGATCGCCAAGCTCTCGGGCGTCGGACCCGACGCCGAGGTCATCGAGCTGTGCAGATGGGCCGCGTGGCGGTGGGCGGGGCGGTTCTCCACGCTGATGCGGGTGGCGTCGCCGGACCGCATGCTGGGACGTCGACCGCCGGTCCGTCCCCGGGCATCGGTCCAGGGCGACGCCGATCCGGCGGCGGTCGCCGCCCTGGACGGCGGGCCCGGGGTGACGGTCCTCCAGGTGGCTCCCGGCGCGGATCCGGCGGAGGTGGCGATCGCCGCGGCGCGACGCGGCCAGGCGCTGGTGGTCCACCCCTCGGTGGTGACCGCCGACCGCATCGCCCGGTCTCTGAGGCGCAGCGGCGCCGCGGTCGGTCGCTGGCCGCAGGACTTCGCCGCCGCGGCCGGCGGGGCGACCGTGGTGGGCGGTCGGGCCGCAGCCTTCGCCCCGCTCCCTGCGCTCGCCGCAGTGGTGGTGTTCGAGGAGGACGACCCGGGGCTCCAGAACGAGTCGTCGCCGTCGTGGAACGCACGCGAGGTGGCGGTCGAGCGCGCCCGTCTGGCAGGGGTCCCGTGCCTGCTCGTGTCGCCCTGCCCGTCCGTCGTGGCCCGGTCCCACGCCGACCGCACGGTGGAGTCGCGAACCGGCGGCGCCCGTCACGGGTGGGCGCCGCTCCTGGTCGTGGACCGACGCGACGACGATCCCGGACGTGGCGGTCTGTTCTCGTCGCAGCTGGTGGAGGTCGCCCGGGACACGGCGCGCCGCGGCGAGCGGGTCGTGTGCGTTCTCAACCGCACGGGTCGGGCCCGGCTGCTGGCGTGCCGGAGCTGCGGAGCGGTCGCGACGTGCGAGCGTTGCGACGCCGCGGTGCACCTGACCGACCGCCTGGACCTCGTGTGCGACCGCTGCGACCTCCGGCGTCCCTCGATCTGCCTGAGGTGCGGGTCGACGGCGCTCTCGCTGCTCCGTCCCGGCGTCAGTCGGGCCCGCGAGGAGCTCGAGGCGCTCGTCCGGGAGCCGGTGGGGATGGTCACGGCCTCGACGCCGACGTCGGAGGTGGCCTCCCAACGAGTGGTCATCGGCACCAGCGCCGTCCTGCACCGGACCCACGGAGCGGGGCTGGTCGCCTTCCTGGACGTGGACCAGGAGCTGCTGGCGCTCGGCTACCGCGCTGCGGAGGACGCGCTGCGGCTCATGGCGCTCGCGTCGAGGGCCGTGTCGTCGGGGCCCGGCGTGGGCCGAGTGCTCGTCCAGACGCGTCGGCCCGACCACCCGGTGCTCCTCGCCGCGCTGCACGGAGACCCCGGTCGGGTGTCGGACGTCGAGTCCGCCATGCGCGATCTGCTCGGCTATCCGCCCTCCGCGACGATCGCGGTCGTGGGAGGTGCCGCCGGCCCGGAGTTCGTGGAGCGCTTCGGCGAGCCCCTCGGGGTGCAGGTCCACGGTCCCGACGACCGGGGCAGCTGGTTGCTGCGCTCCGAGGATCGGTCCGTGCTGCTCGACGCGCTGTCGGCGGTCGACCGTCCACCCGGACGACTTCGGCTGTGGGTCGACCCCGTCCGCACCGGCTGAGCCCACCTCACGCGCCCGCCCCACCCGATTCTCGACGTCATCGACGTCGTCGGGGGACGTGACAGATGGTCAGGATCAGGGTCCGGAGGTGGAGCGGAGCACCCGGTAGGACTGGCGGGACCTGACGCGCGTCGTCGGCCAGCCCTGTTCGGTGAGCCACGCCTGCAGCGAGTCGGATCCGAGGTGCTTCTGGACCACCCACCAGGCCTCTCCGTCGTCGGTCAATCGCTCCATCCACGTG
>JAEYSR010000095.1 GCA_023434535.1 Actinomycetes bacterium | reverse complement strand
GGGGTCGACGTGGACTTCGCGGTCACGTGGCCGATGGTGGTGGTGGCCCTGGCGGTGGGCGTGCTGGTGACCGTGCTCGGGTCGCTGTGGCCCGCCGTGAGGGCGTCGCGGGTCACGCCGATGGACGCGCTGTCCGACACCCGGGCCGGTGCCGACCGTCCGGTGCGCGGGCCCGTGCCGGTGCTGGCCCTGGCGATCGGATTCGGCGGCGCGGCCTGGCTGGCGTCGACGTCCTCCGGCGGTCTCGGCGGATGGACCGGGGCAGGGATCGGTGCCTGCCTGGTGATCGGCTTCGTGGGCCTGGCGCTGCTGTCGCGGTGGGTCGTCGTGCCGATGGCCGCGGTGGCGGGTGCCGTGCTCGGGCGGATCAGCGTCCCGGGGCGACTCGGGGTGGGCAACGCCCGTCGTCAGCCGTCGCGCACCGCCGGAGCGGCGTCGACGCTGATGGTGGGCCTGGCCCTGGTGGCGGTCGTGGCCACGGTCGGGGCGTCGGCCCGGACCACGATCGACGAGCAGGTGCGGGCCTCGGGTCGGGCCGACCTGTACCTGGAGCGGCGCGGCCTCGTTCGGATCTCCATGACGTCGATCGAGCAGCTGCTCGCCCTGGACCCGGGGTTCATCAGGACGTTCTCCGCCGCCATGTCGCTCGACGGCTCCGTGTCCGGGCCCGATGGCACCTCGGTGAGCGCCGTGACCGCCACGCTCGGGCCCCTGGTCGAGGTGGCGGATCTCGGCCTCACCGCCGGAGCCCCCGAGGGCGACGTGCCCGGCGTGATGCTCTCGGAGCGGACGGCGGAGGAGCTCGGCGTCGGCCAGGGGGACGAGGTGACCGTGCGGTCGACCTCGGGCAGGGAGATCGCGCTGCCGGTCGTGGCGACGTACCGCAACACCGCGCTGTTCGGCGGGGCGATCGTCGACCGGGCCTCGGCGGAGTCGATCGACGCCGACGGCACGTTCGAGCTGGCCGCGGTCGAGCTCGCCGACGGGGTCGATCCCGTGGCGGTGGGCGGCGGGATGCAGGCGTTGGCCCGTGACTTCAACGAGCTCTACGTCGACACGCCCGAGAGCTTCGCCGCGCTGCGCCTGGCCGTGGCCGACGTCGCTCTGCGGGTCATCGGCGTGATGCTGGTCGGGGCGTTGGGAGTGGGCTTCATGGGCCTGGCCGGCACGCTCGCACTCTCGACCGCCGAGCGGCGCCGGGAGCTGGTGATGCTGAGGGCGGTGGGCGCCAAGCGCCGCCAGATCCGCGCGCTGGTGTGGATCGAGGCCACGTTCATCGGTGCGGTGGCGACGGTGGTCGGCATGGGGGCCGGCCTGGTGATCGGCCGCGTCGGCTCCACGGTGGCGCCCGAGTCGATCATCGAGGACCCGGTGGTGCCGTGGGGCCAGCTCGGCGTGGTGGCCGGCGTCGGCATCGGCGTGGCGTGGCTGGTGAGCCTGACGGTGGCCCGCCGGGCCGCCCGCCTCCCGCCGAGCGAGGCCGGCCGGCTGTGAGGCGGTGAGAGCTGGCCGGCTGTGAGGCGGTGAGAGCCGGCCGGCTGTGAACGGTGGTCGGGATCACGGTTGGCGGGTCCCGGGCGGCGCCTGCGATCATGGACGGTCCCCGTAGAGAGCTTCCGAGGTATCCCGACATGGCCAACGTGTACTACGAGTCCGACGCCGACCGATCGATCATCCTCGGGCGGAAGGTGGCCGTGCTGGGCTACGGCTCGCAGGGCCACGCCCATGCGCTGAACCTCAAGGAGTCGGGCGTGGACGTGCGCGTCGGGCTGCGTGAGGGCTCGTCGTCGCGGGCCAAGGCCGAAGAGGCCGGCCTCGAGGTGCTCGACGTGGCCGAGGCAGCGGCCTGGGCCGACGTCATCATGATGCTGCTGCCCGACACGGAGATCGGCCCGATCTACGAGTCCGAGGTCGCCCCCAACCTGAACGCCGGCGACGCCCTGTTCTTCGCCCACGGCTTCAACGTCCGCTTCGGCTACGTGCAGGCCCCCGAGTCGGTCGACGTCGCCATGGTCGCCCCCAAGGGCCCCGGTCACCTGGTGCGCCGCACCTACACCGAGGGCGGCGGCGTGCCCTGCCTGATCGCCGTGGCCCAGGACGCCACCGGCGGCGCCAAGGCGCTGGCGCTGTCGTACGCGGATGCCATCGGCGGCACCCGGGCCGGCGTGCTCGAGACCACCTTCGAGGAGGAGACCGAGACCGACCTCTTCGGCGAGCAGGTCGTCCTGTGCGGCGGCCTGACCGCTCTGGTCCAGGCCGGGTTCGAGACGCTGGTCGAGGCCGGCTACCAGCCCGAGTCCGCCTACTTCGAGTGCCTTCACGAGCTGAAGCTGATCGTGGACCTCATGTACGAGCAGGGCATCTCCGGAATGCGCTACTCCATCTCGACCACCGCGGAGTACGGCGACCTGGTCACCGGGCCGCGGATCATCAACCCCGCGGTCAAGGCCGAGATGAAGGCGGTGCTGGACGACATCCAGTCCGGCCGCTTCGCCGAGCAGTTCGTCGGCGAGATCCGCTCCGGTGGAGAGAACTTCGAGGCGCTGCGCCAGAAGGGCAAGGACCACCAGATCGAGCAGGTCGGCGCCGAGCTGCGCGGGATGATGCCGTGGATCTCGGCCGGCAAGGCCAAGGTCGAGGACATCTCCGGCGGCGACTGAGCCAGCGGCTCCTGCCCGCACCTCCACGAAACTGCGTGAGCTCCCGTCGCCTGGCGACGGGAGCTCTCGCATTTTCGGCCTGGTCGGGGCCTCTAGCCTGGGTCGATGATCGTCACGGCACCGGCGTCGTCGGCCAACCTCGGCCCGGGGTTCGACTGCCTGGCGCTCGCGCTCGACCTGCCGTTCCGCCTGGCCGTGGGCCGGGGCGCGGTGGAGGATCCGAGGGCGGAGCACTTCCACGCGGCCGAGACGACGCACCCGGCGGCGGTGGCGTTCCGCACCGCCGGTGGCGACCCGTCGATGGTCCTGCGCTGGGCGAGCCCGATCCCGCCCGGTCGCGGCATGGGCTTCTCGGGAGCGGCGCGGGTCGCGGGCGCCTACGCGGCGGGGCTGCTCGACGGCCTGGACCACGAGCCGGCGCGTGACGGGGCGCACCGCGTCGCCACGGTGCTCGAGGACCACCCCGACAACTCCGCGGCATCGGCGCACGGCGGCTTCACCGTCGCGGTCGGCGAACGCGTGCTGCGCCTGGACGTCCCGACGGGTCTGTCGGTGATCGTCTGGTCCCCGGCGTCGTCGACGTCGACCGACGCCTCGCGCCGGTCGCTGCCCGGCAGGGTGCTGCTCGAGGACGCGGCGTTCTCGGTGGCTCGCGCCGCGACCTGGGTGGCCGCCGTGGCGACGGGCGACCTGGACGCGCTGCGGGAGGCGTGCGAGGACCGGTTGCACCAGGACGTCCGGCTCGAGGTCCGACCCGACGCCCGCGACGTGCGGGACCACCTGCTCGGCCGGCAGGAGGTGCTGGCGGCGTGGCTGTCGGGCTCCGGGCCGAGCATCGCCGCGCTCGCTCCCGAGGACCTGGCGCCCCTGGTCGCCGGCTCGATCGGCGGTGACGGCGTGGTGCGGGTGCTCGAGGTGGATCCGGTCGGCGTGAGGGTCGAGCCGGTCTGACCGGCGAGATTCCCGACCAGATTGGTCGGGAATCGTCGCTATGCTGCTCGGCGGTCGGGACGACGGCGTCCCGGCGGACAGATCCGAGGAGCGCACATGACCGACGACTGGGGCTTCGCCACCCGTCAGATCCACGCCGGCGCACAGGCCGATCCCACCACGGGGTCCCGGGCCACGCCGATCTACCAGACGACCGCCTACCAGTTCCGCGACAGCGAGCACGCGGCCAACCTCTTCGCACTCGCGGAGATCGGCAACATCTACACGCGGATCATGAACCCGACCCAGGGCGTGGTCGAGGCCCGGATCGCCAGCCTCGAGGGTGCGCCCGACACCGCGGTGGGCCTGCCCGGCGCGCTGGTCGTGTCGTCGGGCCAGGCGGCGGAGACGTTCGCCATCCTGAACCTGGCCGAGGCGGGCAGCCACGTCGTCAGCTCCGCCGCCCTCTACGGCGGCACCTACAACCTGTTCCACTACACGCTGCCCAAGTTCGGCATCGAGGTGTCGTTCGTGGACGACCCCGACGACCTCGACGCCTGGGCGGCGGCCGTCCGGCCGAACACCAAGGCGTTCTACGCGGAGTCGATCGGCAACCCCAAGAACGACGTGCTCGACATCGCCGCCGTCTCGGAGCTGGCCCACGCCAACGGCGTGCCGCTGATCGTCGACAACACCGTGGCCTCGCCCTACCTCATCAACCCCCTGGCCCACGGCGCCGACATCGTCGTGCACTCCGCCACCAAGTTCCTGGGCGGCCACGGCACGGCGATCGCCGGAGCGATCGTCGACGGCGGCACGTTCGACTTCTCGGCCAACGACAAGTTCCCGCAGTTCACCGAGCCCGACCCCAGCTACCACGGCCTCGCCTACTGGCCGGCGCTCGGCCCGGGCTCGTACATCATCAAGGCCCGCGTCCAGCTGCTGCGCGACATCGGCGCCGCCATCTCGCCCTTCAACGCGTTCCTGCTGATCCAGGGCATCGAGACCCTGTCGCTGCGCATGGACCGCCACGTGGCGAACGCCCAGGTCGTCGCCGAGTACCTGCAGGGCCACGACCAGGTCGAGTCGGTCGCCTACTCCGGACTGCCGTCCAGCCCGTGGTACGAGCGGGCGCAGACCTACGCGCCGAAGGGCCCGGGCTCGGTCCCGGCGTTCGTGATCAAGGGCGGTCGTGAGGCCGGCAAGAAGTTCGTCGAGGCCCTCACGCTGCACAGCCACCTCGCCAACATCGGCGACGTCCGCAGCCTGGTGATCCACCCGGCGTCGACGACGCACAGCCAGCTCACCGAGCAGGAGCAGGTGACCACCGGTGTGGACCCGGGACTGATCCGGCTCTCGGTCGGCCTCGAGGACGTCGAGGACATCATCGCCGACCTCGACGCGGGCTTCGCCGCCGCCCGGGGCTGAACCGACCGGCGCGTCTCTGTGCACCTGACGTCGTCCTGCGGCGCGGAGTGCACAGAGACGCACGGGGCCTCGCGTCGAGATCGGCGTCGGGGCCGTCAAGATCGCGTCAAGACCTGTGGTGATCGCGACCGATCCGGGTTGCACTGGTCATGATGACGAACTCGACCGAGACCCCGCCGACCGTCGCCCGTCGTGAGCGGACGCTCACCCGCTGGATCATCGTCGCCATCGTGGTCGCCCTCGTGCTGGTCGTGGTGCGCTCGGCGACGACGGGTGGCACGACCTCGACCGAGGACCGCTTCGTGCACGACCTGCGGCTGGAGCACCCGGCCCTGTCGGTGTCGGTGGCCACCGACGGCGAGCTGGTCGACGTCGCCCGGTCGGCGTGCAGCCCCGAGGGGATCTCCGGCAGGCAGACGTCATGGCTGGAGAGCCGGGGACTGGATGCCGAGACCTTCGCCGACGACGCACAGGTGCTGTGCCCGACGCGGTGACGCTCAGCGGTCGATGCGGATCGACGGCGACCCGAACGCCACGGTGATCGTGGCCGGCATCCCCAGCAGGTCGATCGGATCGCCCAGGTCCTGGCTGGACGCGACCGACAGCACGCGTCCCTTGTGCTCGCCGACGGTGATCGTCAGCTCGAGGAGCGTCCCGCCGTCGTCGGTGGCCTCCGCGTCGACCACGAAGGCGTCGTAGCTCCCGTCGTCCAGGAGCGGATCGGAGGCGTCGGGCGGGTCGGAGGCGTCGCCGGTCACGGTCGGCGACTCTACGACGGCACGCGGTCAGGTGCCGCCCGGTGCCTCGAAGCGGTATCCCATGCCCGGCTCGGTGTGGAAGTAGCGGGGTCGGGCCGGGTCGGGCTCGAGCTTGTGGCGCAGGTTCGACATGTGGACACGCAGGTACTGCGTGTGGTCGTCGACTCCGGGTCCCCAGATCTCGGTGAGCAGCTGGCGTTGGGTGATCAGCCGACCCGGATGGGCGACCAGCCGGTCGATCAGACCCCACTCGATCGGCGTCAGCCGCACGTCGGTGTCGCTCCCGACCGTGACGCGTCGAGCTGCGAGGTCGATCGTGAAGTCGGGCGTGGTCACGACCGCCTCCTCGGCGGCGGGTTGGCGTCGCCGCAGGACCACTCGGAGGCGGGCCAGCAGCTCACCCATGCCGAAGGGCTTGGTGACGTAGTCGTCGGCGCCGGCGTCGAGCGCGGCGATCTTGTCGGACTCCTCGCCGCGGACCGACAGCACGACGATGGGGAGGTCGGTCCAGCCACGGAGGGCCTCGATGACCTCGATGCCGTCGATCCCGGGCAGGCCCAGGTCCAGCAGGACGGCGTCGGGCCGGTGCGTGGCGGCCCGCGTCACCGCCTCCTCGCCCGTGCCGACGGCGTCGACCTCGTAGCCGCTCGCCCGCAGCGTGACCGTCAGGGCCTTGCGGATCTGGGGCTCGTCGTCGACGACGAGGACTCGACTCATTCTGGCCTTCTCACCTCGGACGGTCGCTCCACGATCACCCCTCCCGTGCGGGTCCGGAGCCTGTCACATCGGCGACGGGCGCGGGTCCGAGCAGGTGGGGCGGCTCGTCCGACGTCGCTCCGATCTCGGCGATCGGCAGCTCGAACACGGCGGTCAGCCCGCCACCCGGCGTGTCCTCCAGCTCCAGTCGACCTCCGACGGCTGCGGTGAAGCCGTTGGCGATGGCGAGACCCAGCCCGACGCCGGCCTGGGTGGAGCGGTCGCCCATCCGCTGGAAGGGGGCCCGGACCCGCATGCGGTCCGACGGCCGGATGCCCGGGCCCCGGTCGATCACCCGGACGTGGATCCTCCCGCCGACGACGGCGGCGTCCACCACGACGGGTTCGGAGTCGGGCTGCACCGCGAGGGCGTTGGCGACCACGTTGGCGATCGCCCGCTCGGCGAGCGCCGGGTCGACGTCCAGGAGCGGCAGGTCGGCCGGGACGTGCAGGTCGACCCGCGGCTCGTCGGCCCGCTCGACCCCGGCGACCGCAGCGCTGAGCACGTCCTCGACGGATGTCGGCAGCCGCAGCACCCGGAGGCCGCCCGACTGCAGACGACTCATGTCGAGCAGGTTGCCGACCACCCGGTCCAGGCGGTCGACCTCGTCGTCGATGAGCTTCAGGAACTCATGGGTGTCCTCCGGCCCGAACGTCATGTCGGGCGAGAGCAGCGAGGTGACCGAGGCCTTGATCCCCGCCAGAGGGGTGCGCAGGTCGTGCGACACCGCCTGGAGGATGCCCGTCCGCAGCTCCTCGGCCTGCAGCAGCGCCTCGGCTTCGGCCGCCTCGTCCCGCAGCCGGGACGCGACCACGGCCACGCCGATCTGGCCGACGAGCGTCTCGAGCAGCTCCACCCCGTCGGCGTCCAGGCGCCCGCGGAGCACGAGGATCCAGGATCCGTCGTCGGACACGGTGCGCACGGACCCGTCGCCGGGTCCCCGGGGCGGCGCATCGCCGCTGCTGGCGACGAGCGTCCAGACCTCGTCGTCGGACGTCGGGTCCGCGGGCCCCTGCAGCTCGTGGCGTCCGGACCCGTGCAGCAGGCTGACCGCGTCGAGGCGGAGGGAGGAGCGCACCTCGTCCATCAGGGACGGCAGGGGGTCGGCCTCGGTCGCCAGCACGGCGGCCGACCGGGCGAGGGCGTCCGCGTCGGCGCGCGCCATCGCGGACTCGGCGGATCGGCGCGCGATGCGGTCCACGAGGGTGGCGACCGTGGCTCCCACCACGACGAAGACGACGAGCGCGAGCACGTTCTCCGCATGGGTCACCGTCAGGGTCCCGTAGGGCGGGACGAACAGGAGGTTGATCGCCAGCGAGCACACGACCGCCGCGACGATCCCGGGGAGCAGGCCGCCCACGGTCCCCACGGCGACGACGAGGGTGAGGGCGAGGAGCATGGCGGTCGGGACGCCGAGGTCGTCGCGCAGCGGGAGGAGGGTCAGGAACAGCAGCGGCGCACCCACCGCCAGGATCGTCCACCCGAGCGTGCGGCGACGGCGCGGCAGGGGGGTGCGCCGCCGTGGGGTCGGGACACGGGTCGGTGGGGCTCCGCCGCTCGCTCCCGCGGGCGCCGAGATCACGTGGACGTCGAGGTCCCGGGCCCCGCGGAGCAGGTCGTTGACCACGGAGCCGCGGGTGATCTCCTGCCGGCGGGTGCGCCGACTGGCCCCGACGACGATCTGGGTGATGCGCTCGCTGCGGGCCACGGCGACGAGGGTCTCCGCGACGTCGTCGCCGACGACCTCCCGGTACGTGCCGCCCAGCTCCTCCAGCAGCACCCGGTGGCGGTCGAGCTCCGGTCCCTTGCGGTCCACGAGGCCGTCGCCCGAGTTGATGTGGACGCCGATGAGCTCGCCCTGGTTGCGTCGGGCGAGTCGCGCGGCCCGACGGATCACGGTGTCGCCGTCGGGAGCGCCGGTGATCGCCACGAGGACCCGTTCCCGCGTCTCCCACGAGCCGGTGATGCCGTGGGCCTCCATGTAGGTCTGGAGCTCGTCCTCGACCCGGTCGGCGACCCAGAGCAGCGCGAGCTCGCGGAGCGCGCCCAGGTTGCCGACGCGGAAGTAGTTGCCGAGCGCGGCGTCGATCCGGTCCGCCGGGTACACGTTGCCGTGGGCCATCCGCCGACGCAGGGCCTCGGGCGTCATGTCGACGAGCTGGACCTGCTCGGCCGACCGCACCCAGGCATCGGGAACCGTCTCGGACTGGCGGACCCCGGTGATGCGCTCGACGACGTCGTTCACCGACTCCAGGTGCTGGATGTTGACCGTCGAGATCACGTCGATCCCGGCGGCGAGGAGCTCGTCGATGTCCTCCCATCGCTTGGCGTGCAGCGATCCCGGGGCGTTGGAGTGCGCGAGCTCGTCGACCAGGACGACGTCCGGTCGCCGGGCCAGCACCGCGTCGACGTCGAGCTCGTGGATCTCGGCCCCGCGGTGCAGCACCGTGCGACGGGGCAGGAGCTCGAGCCCCTCGAGCAGCGCCGCGGTGTTGGCCCGGCCGTGGGTCTCGACCAGGCCGACCACCACGTCGGTCCCGCGGGCGGCTCGGCGGCGACCCTCGTCGAGCATGGCGAACGTCTTGCCGACGCCGGGCGCGGCGCCGAGGTACACCCGGAGGAGACCTCGGCCGGTCGCAGCGCCGTTCACCCCGTCAGCCTGCCCGATCCAGCGCCACGTTCAGCTCCAGCACGTTCACACCCGGGTCGCCGAGGAACCCGAGCGGCCGGTCCTGGGTGTTCGCGTCGACCAGTGCGAGCACCTCGTCGAGCGGCAGACCACGGGCGTCCGCGACCCGTGGCGCCTGCAGCCGGGCGTTGGCGATCGAGATCTGCGGGTCCAGACCGGAGCCGGAGGCCTGCACGGCATCCGCGGGGACCTGCACCTCGGGCGGCAGGTCGTTCTCCTCCCGGTACTGCTCCACCCGGTCCGCCACCGTGGCCAGGTAGTCGGGGTTCGTCGGCCCCAGGTTCGAGCCGCTGGAGGCCTGGCCGTCGTAGCCGGCGCCCGCCGCCGACGGCCGTGGGTGGAAGTACTCCGGTGCGCTGAACTGCTGGCCGATGAGCGAGGAGCCGACGACGGTGTCCCCCTCGGTGACCAGCGACCCCTCGGCCTTGTCGTGGAACGCCACCTGGGCGACCCCGGTCACGGCCAGGGGGTACGCCAGTCCGCCGAGCACCGTGAACACGGCGATGGCGCCGAGCGCGGGGCGGAGCTGGCGGGTGAGGATCCGGATCTGCTGTCGCATCACTTGACTCCCAGGGCGGTGACGATGACGTCGATGAGCTTGATGGCGATGAAGGGGGTGACCAGGCCGCCCAGTCCGTAGATCAGGAGGTTCCTGCGCAGCACGGCGGAGGCGGCCTCGGCCCGGAACTTCACGCCGCGCAGGGCCAGGGGCACCAGGGCCACGATGATCAGGGCGTTGAAGATGACGGCCGACAGGATCGCCGAGCGGGGAGAGCTCAGGCCCATGATGTTGAGGCGGTCGAGCGCCGGGAACACGCCGGCGAACATCGCCGGGATGATGGCGAAGTACTTGGCGACGTCGTTGGAGATGGAGAACGTCGTCAGCGCGCCTCGTGTGATGAGCAGCTGCTTGCCGATCTCCACGACCTCGATCAGCTTGGTCGGATCCGAGTCCAGGTCGACCATGTTCCCGGCCTCCTTGGCGGCCTGGGTGCCCGTGTTCATGGCCACGCCGACGTCGGCCTGGGCGAGCGCCGGGGCGTCGTTGGTCCCGTCTCCCGTCATCGCGACGAGGTTCCCGCCGGCCTGCTCGGACTGGATGAGCGCCATCTTGTCCTCGGGCGTGGCCTCGGCCAGGAAGCCGTCCACACCGGCCTCCTCGGCGATGGCGGCGGCCGTCAGCGGGTTGTCGCCGGTGATCATCACCGTGCGGATGCCCATCGACCGCAGCTCGTCGAACCGCTCCCGCATGCCGGGCTTCACGGTGTCCTTGAGGCGGATGACGCCGAGCACGCGGGGCGGGCCGTCGCCGAGGCGGTCCACGACGACGAGCGGCGTCGCACCGTCGGAGGACACGCCGTCCACGAGCGGGCCGAGCTCGAGCGGCGATTCGCCGCCCTCGGCCTCGACCCAGCGCCTGACGGCGTCGCCGGCCCCCTTGCGCACGATCCGGAACGGCTCACCGTCAGCCGCCGGCGGGAAGTCCATCCCCGACATGCGGGTCTGCGCCGTGAACGGGACCAGCTCGGCTCCGGTCGGGTCGGGCGGCGTGAGCCCGAAGGCGCTGACGGCCAGCTCCACGATCGAACGTCCCTCGGGCGTCTCGTCGGCCAGCGACGACGCCAGCGCCGCCTCGGCCACCTCGGTCTCCGTGACGCCGTGGACGGGCAGGAACTCGGCGGCCTGACGGGAGCCGAAGGTGATCGTGCCGGTCTTGTCCAGCAGCAGCGTGCTGACGTCGCCGGCCGCCTCGACGGCCCGACCCGACATGGCGAGCACGTTGCGCTGGACGAGTCGGTCCATGCCGGCGATGCCGATCGCCGACAGCAGCCCGCCGATGGTGGTCGGGATGAGGCACACGAGCAGCGCGGTCAGCACGACGACGCTCTGGCGGGCTCCGCTGTAGACGGCGAACGGCTGCAGCGTGACCACGGCCAGCAGGAAGATGATCGTCAGGCCGGCGAGGAGGATGGAGAGGGCGATCTCGTTGGGCGTCTTCTGGCGGTCGGCGCCCTCGACCAGGGCGATCATGCGGTCGAGGAACGTCTCGCCGGGCTTGGCCGTGATGCGGACGACGATCTCGTCGGAGAGGACCCGCGTCCCGCCGGTGACGGCGGAGCGGTCGCCGCCGGACTCCCGGATGACGGGGGCGGACTCGCCGGTGATGGCCGACTCGTCGACCATCGCGATGCCCTCCACGACGTCGCCGTCGCCGGGGATGACCTCGCCGGCGGTGACGACGCACTCGTCGCCGACCTGGAGCTCGGTCGAGGCGCGCTCGACGACCGTGCCGCCGTCGCCGCGGCTGCCTCCGACCAGCACATGTGCGACCGTCTCGGCCCGCGTGCGTCGGAGGGTGGCGGCCTGCGCCTTGCCCCTGCCCTCGGCCATCGCCTCGGCGAAGTTGGCGAACAGCACCGTCGCCCAGAGCCACAGCGCGACCAGGAGGGCGAAGACGTTCTCCTGCGTGTCGGACCCGGACCAGTCGGCGACGCAGAGCACGGTGGTGAGCACCGCGCCGACCTCGACGATGAACATGACCGGGTTGCGGGCCATGGTCCGGGGGTCGAGCTTGACGAAGCTGTCGCGGACGGCCGGTCCGAGGATCGAGGCGTCGAACAGCGACCGCCGCGGGGCGGGCTCGTCATCGGCCGGTGGTGTCGAGGGGACGGGGGCGTCCTCGATGAGCGTCATGCGGTCCTCCGCTGCTGCGAGGTGGGTGCGTGCGAGGTGGGTGCGTGCGAGGTGGGGGAGTGGGGGCCGGGGCGAGTGGCGGACGGCCACATGAGAGACGGCCTCATGACAGGCCGAGCTGCTCGACGATCGGGCCCAGCGCCAGCGCCGGGAAGAACGTCAGCCCGGCGACGATGATGATGACGCCGAGCAGGAGTCCGGCGAACAGGGGTGTGTCCGTCGGGAAGGTGCCCGCCGTGACGGGGGTCTTGTTCTTGCGGACCAGCGACCCGCCGATGGCGAGCGCCGGGATGATCAGGAAGAACCGACCGATCAGCATGGCCACGCCCTGGGTGAGCGTGTACCAGTCGGTGCCGGTGCTCATCCCGGCGAAGGCCGAGCCGTTGTTGTTGGCCGCCGACGCGTAGTTGTAGAGCGCCTCGGAGAGCCCGTGCGGTCCGGAGTTGAGCATCGAGCCCAGCGCCGAGGGCAGGACCACGCTGAGGGCGGCGAACACGAGCACGCCCACCGGCATGGCGACGATGTACAGGACGACCAGCTTCATCTCCGCGGCCTGGATCTTCTTGCCGAGGTACTCGGGGGTGCGGCCGACCATCAGGCCGGCGATGAACACCGCCAGCAGGGCGTTGATGAGCATCCCCATCAGGCCGACGCCGACGCCCCCGGGGCTGACCTCGCCGAGCATCATGTGCAGCATCGGCAGGCCGCCGCCCATGGGCGTCATCGACTCGTGCATGCAGTTGACCGACCCGTTGGACGTCCCGGTGGTCGCGGCGGCCCAGGTGGCGCACGTGGTCGGTCCGAAGCGGGTGTCCTTGCCCTCGAGGTTGCCCCCGACGAGGGTCGACGACGCCGCCTGGTCGACGCCCAACCCGGTGAGCTCGGGGTTGCCGCCCACCTCAAGGAAGGCGGTGAACACGTTGACCGTCAACCAGAGCACGACCATCACCGCCAGGAGGACAGTGCCCTGCCGTCGGGAGCCGACCATGCGCCCGAACATCAGGGGGAAGGCCAGGGGCACCAGGAGGATGAAGTAGAGCTCGAGCATGTTCGACCACCCGTTGGGGTTCTCGAACGGGTGCGACGAGTTGGCGTTGAAGAACCCGCCGCCGTTGGATCCGAGCTGCTTGATCGACAGCTGCGAGGCGACCGGTCCGCCGGGGATCTGCTGCACGTCGGTGCTGGGTCCTGCGTTCCCGTTCGCGTCCAGCGTCACCTGGGCGTCCTTGGTGGTCGCCGCGGTGTCGCCGTGCAGGTTCTGGATCACGCCGGTGGCGGACAGGGCGATGGCTCCGACGAACGCGATCGGGATCAGGATGCGGACCGTCGTGCGCACGAGGTCGACCCAGAAGTTGCCGAGGGTGCGGCCCTTGCGACGGGCCATGCCGCGGATGATCGCCACGGCGATCGCCATGCCGGCGGCTGCGGACACGAAGTTCTGGACCGTCAGCGCCACCATCTGGGTGAGGTGGCTCATCACCTGCTCGCCCGAGTACCACTGCCAGTTGGTGTTGGTCATGAAGCTCACGGCTGCGTTCCACGCGCCGAACGCCTCGACGTCGGGCCGGTCCGTCGGGTTGAACGGCAACGAGCCCTGGAGCCTCGAGAACAGGTAGACCACCAGCAGGCTGACGACCGAGAAGGCCAGGAGGGAGATGGCGTAGACGTTCCAACGCTGCTCACGCTCGGGGTCGATCCGCAGGATGCGGTACACGACGCGCTCGATCGGTCCGAAGAACCGGTCCTGGAACGGCGCCCGGCGCTCCGGTGCGCCGGTGTCGTCGTCGGCGCGTGTGCCGTCGTCGGGGCCCGTGCCGTCGGTGGACGTGGCGGAGTCGGCGGGGTCGGTCGCGTAGACCCGGGTCATGTAGCGGGCCAGTGCCGGGACCGACACGGCCAGCAGCACCAGGAGCACGACGAGTTGGACGATGCCTGCGGCGGTCATCAGAACTTCTCCGGGGCGATCAGCACGATCACCAGGTAGACGACGAGGAGGACGGCGAGGACCAGGCCGACGGCGTCGGTCCACTGCACCGCCAGGAGCGGCGTGAGGAGGCCGGTCACCGCGTCACCGGCTCGACGGTCGCGTCGACGCGGACGTCGCCGTCGTCGGAGGTCTCGACCGACCCGCCACCGTCGGGCATCGGCTCCGGGTCGGGGCCGATGATCCGGTCGCACAGCGCCACGTAGGACACAGCGATGGCGAAGAAGACGATGGTCAGGGCGATGACGATGAGGTCGTTCATCGGGAGGTACCTCTCTTGTCGGGGGTCGGGGAGTCGTTCGGGCGGGTCCGGGGCGACCCGGCGGCGGCGAGTGCGGGGGCGATCAGGTCGGTGGCGAGGACCGCCAGCTCCCGGTCCTCCAGGCGGACGCCGTGGCCCGGCGTCGGCTCCAGCACGAACCGGCCGAGGGTGGTGCCATCGCGCCCGATGACCGGCAGCGACGCTCCCTCGTCGGGCAGCAGGAAGCCGCCGCCTGCGGCGTGGCGGAGCGCGCCCGGGATCGCCCCGGTGCGGTCCAGGTCGGGAGGGAGGTCCCTCCCGGGCGCAGCGGGATGGAGATCGGACCCGTCGCCCCAGACGAACCGGGTGCCCGACAGGCCGAGCTGGCGCACCAGGCACTCGGCGGTCCGGTCGACCAGCACGTCGGCCGGCGCCCCCGCCGCCACCAGGTCGGACAGGAGCCCGAGCTGGTGCACCCCGGCGCGCTCGCTGCGCTCCCGACGTCCCCGCTCGTCGGACCGCGACGCCAAAAGGCCCACGGACACGCCGACGACGACCATGAGTCCGCAGGTGAGGACGTCGGCCGGCCGATCGATCCGGAGCGTGCCGTAGGGCCGGGTGTGGATGGCGTTGAAGCCGAGAGCGCCGACGATCGCGGTGGTCACTCCCGCGATGCGTCCACCGATCGCCGCCGCGCCGACCACGACCAAGGTGAGCAGCAGAGCGACGTTCGCCAGGCCGAGCACGTCCCGGGCCGGCGCCATGGCGAGAGCCGCGGCGAGGACCACGATCGATCCGAGCGCTGCTGCGAGTCCGTTGCGATCCCGTTCCACGGGACCGTCATACGCCCGCTTCTCCAGGGTGTCAGCGGTCTTGACGCGATCTGAACGCCGCCGCAGCGACGCTTGACGCGGGCGGTGCACGTCGTGGTCCGGACGCGATTCGTCCCACCCGTGACGGGTGGGACGAATCGGGACCGTCGGTCGGTCGGGTGTCGCGTGGGGACGGGCCTGGGCCGTGGCCCGTCCCCACTGCGATGTGCTGGTCCGACCATCGGGAGGCCGGACCGGGCGGTCAGACCTTCTCTGCGGCGCCGGTGGGGACGGTCTCCTTGTCGAAGTTGGGGCTGGTCGGCGTGATGTAGATGACGCCGGCACCCGACTCGAGGTGGTACGGGGGCAGACCGTGCTCGACGACGTCGATGCCCTCGAGCTCCTCGTCCCTGCTGAGCCGCAGGTTCCAGGAGCCGGGGATCAGCCTGAGCGACTTCATGAGGACGAAGGCGAGCCCCCCGACGACGACCAGGCAGGACAGGCTGCCGATGATCTGGGCGATCAGCTGGCCGGCCCCTCCGCCGTAGAAGAGTCCGGTGATGGGGGCGGAGTTGTCCGCTCCCTCTGGAGTCGGGATGCCGTACTTGCCGGTGGCGAACAGGCCGACCGCCAGCGTCCCGAAGATGCCGCAGATCATGTGCACCGGCACTGCGCCGATCGGGTCGTCGATGCGCAGGTGCTCCAGCAGGTCGACCCCGAGCGGGACGATGATGCCGGCGAGGGCGCCGATGATGACGGCTCCGAGCGGGTTGACCCAGTAGCACGGAGCGGTGATGGCCACGAGGCCGCCGAGGAACCCGTTGAGCGACATCCCCAGGTCCCACTTCTTGGAGCGGGGGTAGACGAACAGCACGGCCACCATGCCGCCGGCGCACGCCGCCAGCGTGGTGTTCGCCGCGACCCGGCCGATGCCCTCCCAGTCCATCGCCGACAGCGTCGAGCCGGGGTTGAACCCGTACCAGCCGAACCAGAGGATGACGGCGCCGATCGACGCCATGACCAGGTCGTGCGGCGGGAAGAGGCCTCCGCCGTCACGGGCGAACTTGCGTCCGAGGCGCGGGCCGAGGGCGATGGCGCCCATGAGGGCGATCACGCCGCCGACGGTGTGGACGACGGTCGAACCGGCGAAGTCGCGGAAGACGGTGCCGTCGGGGACCAGGCCGTGGAACCAGCCCATGGTGTTGCCGAGCCAGCCGCCCGGACCCCACACCCAGTGGCCGAAGATCGGGTACAGGAACCCGGAGACGGCGACCGAGTAGAGGATGTCGCCCTTGAAGCTGGTGCGACCGACCATGGCGCCGGAGGTGATGGTCGAGGCGGTGTCGGCGAAGGCCAGCTGGAAGAGCCAGAACGCCAGGAAGGCCACGCCGGTCGTGCCGTACGCGGGGGTGGCGCCGCTGAGGAAGAAGAACTGGTGGCCGATCAGCCCGTTGCCCTCGCCGAACATGAAGGCGAAGCCGATCGCCCAGAACAGCAGGCCGCACAGGCAGGTGTCGAACACGCACTCCATGAGCACGTTCACGGCTTCACGGGACCGGGCGAAACCCGCTTCGAGCGCCATGAACCCGGCCTGCATGAAGAACACGAGGAACGCCGTGACCAGCACCCAGACGGTGTTGATCGGGCTCACGGTGTCGGCGGCGGACACGGCGGCGTGGGAGAGCGCTGATGCCCCCGCCTCGGCGCCGAAGATCGATCCGAGTGCCTTGATGATCGCCAGGAGGGCGACGATCCCCAGCATCTTGCCGGTGAGGATCAGTCCGAACGCCCGACGGGTGCCCGGGTCCTTGAAACGTTGGAGTCGTGTTCGTGTCATGCCGGGCAACGTAGGAAGGAGACATTACGGAGGCATTAGCCCAACATGAAGGAGGCGCTTCCGTTCTGTTTCCGCAGTGTTTCCGAGCGCGGACCGCTCGCCGTGGGGCGCTGCGGAAAGGGGGGGGCGGCCGTTGTCGCAGGCCAGGCCGGGGTCGGTGTCAGGCCGGGGTCGGTGTCAGGT
>JAEYSR010000058.1 GCA_023434535.1 Actinomycetes bacterium | reverse complement strand
ACTTCACCCTGGACGTCGACGAGGCCCGGCACCTGCTGCTCACCGAGCGCCCGATCATCACGTTCCTGTGCTCGCCCAACAACCCGACCGGGCGGCTGGAGCCGCAGGAGACGGTGCGGGCCGTGCTGGAGGTGGTCGAGGAGATCGAAGGGCTGCTGGTCGTCGACGAGGCCTACGGTCAGTTCTCCCCGTGGTCCGCGCTCTCGCTGGTCACCGAGGACCGTCCGGTCGTCGTCACCCGCACGTACTCCAAGACCTGGTCGGCCGCGGCGCTGCGGCTGGGCTACCTGATCGGTCCCACCTGGGTGGTGGACGACCTGGAGAAGGTCGTCCTGCCGTACCACCTCGACGCGCTCACGCAGATGGCCGGCGTGCTGGCCCTCGACCACCTGGCCGACATGCAGCGCCGGGTGGCCCACCTGGTGGAGGAGCGGGGTCGGGTCGAGGAGGCGCTGGGAGCGCTCGACGTCGACCTGTGGCCGAGCGCCGCCAACTTCATCCTGTTCCGGCCCCGCCGTCGCGACGGCGCCGAGGTCTGGCAGGCCATGGTCGACCGTGGCGTCCTGGTCCGGAACTGCTCGTCCTGGCCCGGCCTGGAGGGGTGCCTCCGGGTGACGCTCGGCACGACGGCCGAGGACGACGAGTTCCTGGCCGCGCTGACCGCCGCTCTCGACGCCTGAGCCCTCCTGCTCTCAGTGCGCTGGACGCTGTCCCACGACGGCGGATGCACGGAGATCGCAGGTCAACGCGTGCGGGCGTGGTGGGCGAGCTGCGCGATCCTTGTGGGGTGAGCCCAACTCCCCGCACCGCCCGAGCCGAGCGCATCACCAAGGAGACCAAGATCTCCGTGGAGCTCGACGTCGACGGCGGCGGATCCACCGACTGCCGGACCGGACTGCCGTTCTTCGACCACATGCTCGACCAGCTCGGCCGCCACGGGGGGATGGACCTGACGCTGCACGCCGACGGCGACCTGCAGATCGACGCCCACCACACGGTGGAGGATTCGGGCATCATCCTCGGCGACGTCCTGCGCCAGGCGCTGGGCGACAAGCGCGGCGTGCGCCGGTTCGCCTCGATCCGGGTCCCGCTCGACGAGGCCGTCGTGGAGGCGGTGCTCGACCTCTCCGGCCGGCCGTACCTGCACTACGACATCGATCCGCCCGGCGTGAAGATCCTGGGCGACCCGCCCTTCGACCCCCAGCTGATGGAGGAGTTCTGGCGGGCGTTCGTGATGTCGTCGGGCATCACCCTGCACCTCACGCTGGTGCGCGGCCGCAACACGCACCACATCATCGAGGCGTCGGTGAAGGCGGCGGCACGGGCGCTGCGCGACGCGGTGCGGATCGAGGGCACCGAGCTCCCCTCCACCAAGGGGACCCTGTGACCGCAGACGCAGCGGCCGGGGAGTCCGCCCGGTCCGACCAGGCGCCGCGCATCGCCGTCCTGGACTACGGGATCGGGAACCTCCGCTCCGCGGAGAAGGCGCTGGCCCACGTGGGCGCGGACGCCGTGCTCACCGCGGACCCCGCCGTCGTCGAGCGCGCCGATGCGGTCGTGCTGCCCGGTGTCGGGAACTTCGGGAGGTGCCGGGAGGCCCTGGCCGAGACGGGCCTGGACCAGGTCGCCCTCGACGCCGTGGCGTCGGGCCGGCCGTTCCTGGGCATCTGCGTCGGCATGCAGCTGCTGTTCGAGGAGTCGGAGGAGTCGCCAGGCGTCACCGGTCTCGGCGTCCTCAGCGGTCGGGTCGTCGCCCTTCCCGAGGGCGTGAAGCACCCGCAGATGCAGTGGAACCGGCTGGACCCCGTCACCGAGTCCCCGCTGCTCGACGGGCTCGGCGAGCGGCCGTGGATGTACTTCGTCCACTCTTTCGCCCCCGAGGCCACGGCCGACGTCATCGCCACCTGCGACTACGGCGGTCCGGTCACCGCAGCGGTCCAGCACGAGATGGTGATGGCCACCCAGTTCCACCCCGAGAAGTCCGGCGACCTCGGACTGGCGCTGCTGCGGAACTTCGTCCGCCTGGCCGCGTCGGTCCCGGTCGACTGAACCGAGGACGCCGACACATGGACCTGTATCCGGCCATCGATCTGCTCGACGGGCGCTGCGTGCGCCTCTACCAGGGCGACTACGAACGCAGCACGGTGTACGGCGACGACCCCGTCGCGCAGGCGTTGGCCTTCCAGGCCGAGGGCGCCCCGTGGGTCCACGTCGTCGACCTCGACGCCGCCCGCACCGGCGTGCCCCGCAACCGGGACGTGGTCGCGGCCATCGCCGGGGCCCTCGACGTCCCGGTGCAGACGGGCGGAGGCGTCCGGACGGCCGAGGCGGCCCACGCCCTGTTCGACGCGGGCGTGGCCCGCGTGGTGCTCGGCACCGCGGCGCTGGAGGACCCGGACCTCGTCCGGCGTCTGGCGGCGGACCACGCCGTGGCCGTCGGCCTCGACGCCCGCGGCTCCGAGGTCGCGGTGCGGGGCTGGTTGGAGGGCTCCGGGGCCGACGTCCTGGACCTGGCCGTCGCCTACCAGGACGCAGGCGTGGACGCGCTGGTGGTCACCGAGATCAGCCGCGACGGGACGCTCGAGGGCCCCGACCTCGACGGCCTGTCCCGGGTGCTGGCCGCGACGACGGTGCCGGTCATCGCCTCCGGCGGGATCGGCACGCTCGCCGACATCGAGGCGCTCGCCGGACTGCGCTTCGGCGGACGGTCCCTCGGCGGAGCGATCACCGGTCGGGCGATCTACGAGGGCGCCTTCACCGTGTCCGACGCCGTCGCCGCGACCGGCGCGGAGGTGACGTCGTGACCGCGGTCGCCCGGGTCATCCCGTGCCTCGACGTCGACGCCGGGCGCGTCGTCAAGGGCGTGAACTTCGTCGAGCTCCGCGATGCCGGGGACCCGGTCGAGCTCGCGGCCCGCTACGACGCCGAGGGAGCCGACGAGCTGGTGTTCCTCGACATCACCGCGTCGTCGGACGCCCGTGAGACGACCGTCGAGATGGTCCGCCACACCGCGGAAGAGGTGTTCATCCCCTTCACCGTCGGCGGCGGCATCCGCAGCGTCGAGGACGCCCGGCGCATGCTGCGGGCGGGCGCCGACAAGGTCGGCGTGAACACCGCCGCGGTCGACCGACCGGAGCTGGTGTCGGAGATCGCGGACGAGTTCGGCGCCCAGTGCGTGGTCGTGGCGATCGACTCCCGGGCTCGGCGCCCCGGTCCCGACGGCTCGGCGGGCGACGGACCCGAGTTCCAGGTGTTCACCCACGGCGGGCGCACCCCGACGGGCCTCGACACCGTCGAGTGGGCGGCGAGGGTCGTGGAGCTCGGAGCGGGGGAGATCCTCCTCACCTCCATGGACCGCGACGGGACCAAGGACGGCTTCGACGTCCCCGTGACCGCGGCGGTGAGCTCCACGGTCAACGTGCCGGTGATCGCGTCGGGCGGCGTCGGCGCGGTGCGCCACATGGTCGAGGGCATCACCGAGGCCGGCGCGGACGCCTTGCTGGCCGCGTCGATCTTCCACTTCGGCGAGCACACCGTGGCCGAGGTCAAGGCGGCGATGGCCGAGGCCGGCATCCCGGTCCGCCCCGTCTGATCCTTCCGCACTCGCCGCGACTCTCCCGCCGGGCCGTGCTCATCGGTCGGCGACGAGCGGGGTACGTTCCGCCCCCATGGACCTCCGCATCTTCACCGAACCCCAGCAGGGCGCGACCTACGACCAGCTGCTCGCCGTCGCGCGCGCCGCAGAGGAGCTGGGCTTCGAC
This sequence comes from Actinomycetes bacterium, assembly GCA_023434535.1. Lineage (GTDB taxonomy): Bacteria > Actinomycetota > Acidimicrobiia > Acidimicrobiales > Microtrichaceae > Dermatobacter. Next base: position 1,334 of record JAEYSR010000058.1, on the reverse strand, counting down.
GCCTTCTTCCGGTCCGACCACTACCTGGCGATGGGCGACACGGCCGGACTGCCGGGACCGACCGACGCCTGGACCACGCTGGCCGGTCTGGCCCGGGAGACGTCCTCGATCCGCCTCGGCACCCTGGTCACCGCCGCCACCTTCCGGCTCCCCGGTCCGCTCGCGATCTCCGTGGCCACCGTCGACGCCATGTCCGGAGGTCGCGTCGAGCTGGGCATCGGCGCCGGCTGGTACGACGACGAGCACACCGCGTACGGCATCCCGTTCCCGTCGACCGGGGAGCGCTTCGACCGCCTGACCGAGCAGCTCGAGGTCATCGAAGGGCTGTGGGCCACGCCGGCCGGCCAGACCTTCGACTTCGAGGGCGAGCACTACCGGGTCGAGGCCTCGCCGGCTCTCCCGAAGCCGGTCCAGCGGCCGAGGCCGCCGGTCATCATCGGAGGGTTCGGTCCGCGTCGCACACCGGCGCTCGTGGCCCGCTTCGCGGACGAGTACAACGTCCCGTTCGCGGACGTCGCCACGGTGCAGGGTCTCAACGAGGGCATCGACGCCGCGTGCGGTGAGCACGATCGCGATCCCTCCGAGGTGGTCCGCTCGGTGGCGCAGGTGCTGTGCGTCGGATCCGACGAGGCGGAGATCGCTCGTCGCGCCGATGCCATCGGCCGGGAGGTCGACGAGCTGCGGACGAACGGCCTCGCCGGCACGCCCGCCGAGGTCGTCGAGAAGCTGCAGGCCTTCGCCGGCATCGGCGTGACCCGGGCGTACCTGCAGGTGCTCGACCTCGACGACCTCGCGCACCTCGAGCTGGTCGCGAGCGAGGTCATGGGCGCCGTCGCCGACCGGTAGCGTGGGAACCCCATGGACGAGCCGATGAGCGAGCCCGAGAACGTCCCCCCGAGCGACGACGAGGCCTCGGCCGGGCCGGCGTCCGAATCGGCGAGCACCGCACCGGTCCCGGCCGTGCGCTCCCACGAGAAGCTGCCGGTGCGGATGCTCAACGACCGGATCCTGGTCAAGCTCGACGCCGAGGGCGACCGACGGTCCACCGGCGGCATCCTCATCCCGGCGACCGCGCAGATGGGCAAGCGCCTCGCGTGGGCCGAGGTCCGGGCCAAGGGCCCGAACGTCCGCGCGGTGGAGGACGGCGACCACGTCCTGTTCAACCCCGAGGAGGTCTACGAGGTCGAGGTGCGGGGCGAGACCTTCATCATCCTCCGCGAGCGCGACATCCACGCCCTGGCCTCCGAGCGCCTCGATGCGGGCCACACCGGGCTCTACCTCTGACGGACGCCGTCACCTCTGAGCCGCCCGCTCTGTTCCTGTGCATCGACCGG
>JAEYSR010000275.1 GCA_023434535.1 Actinomycetes bacterium | reverse complement strand
GTGCAGGAAGTAGTCGCCCTCGGTCGACGACGTCTCGATGAAGCCGAAGCCCCTCGCTGCGTGGAAGAACCGGATGACGCCCTCCCGACGTTCGCCGCTGGACGTCACGGACGCGGCTGCGGTGCTCGGTCGTGACCCGACGGCGGAGCGGACGGGCCGGTTCGCGCCCGCGCCTCCGGTCGACGGGGCCACACCCGATGGCGCCCCGGTCGACGAGCCGAGCTCGTCGCGGCCGACCACGGAGATCTCCACGTCACGCGGTGCGGGGGACCGACGGAGGCGGCCGTCGCGGGTCATCTCCGCCGGGGTGGGCAGGCTGATGACCAGACCGCCGGCACCGGCGCGACCCGTGCGACCGGAGCGGTGGACGTACGTCTCGGCATCGCCGGGAGCGTCGTAGTGGACGACGCAGGCCAGGTCGTCGACGTGGATGCCGCGTGCGGCGACGTCGGTGGCGACGAGCGCCTGGATGCGTCCCCCGTGGAGGGCGTCGAGCGCCTTGGTGCGCTGGGCCTGGCTGCGGCCGCCGTGGATCGGCGCCGCGCTGATGCCCTGTCGGTCCAGCTGGCGGGCGACGCGGTCGGCGCGGTGTCGGGTCCGGCAGAACACGATGGTCGTTCCGGTCGAGCGGACGGCCTCCGCTGTCCAGCGGGTGCGGTCGTCCTCGCTCAGCGCGACCGCGATGTGGCGGGCCGTGCTGCGCTCGGTCGGCCCGGAGACGTCGTGGCGTTCCGGGTCGTGCTGGTACCGCTGGACGAGCGACCCGACCGGTCCGCCCAGGGTGGCGGAGAACAGCAGCGTCTGGCGGTCCGAGCGTGTGGCGTCGAGCAGTCGCTTGACGGCGGGCAGGAACCCGACGTCGGCCATGCGGTCGGCCTCGTCGAGGACGACGAGGTCGACGTCGCCCAGGTCGAGGGCACGCTGGGAGATCAGGTCCTCGAGGCGACCCGGGCAACCGACCAGCACGTCCACGCCGCGCTGCAGGCGCTTGCGCTGCGGATGGATGCCGACGCCGCCGAACATGGCGGCGATGCGGAGCCCGTCGCGGTCGACGAGCGGCTGGAGCGCGTCGACGACCTGCGTGGCGAGCTCGCGGGTGGGGACGAGGACGAGCGTGGCCGGGCGGCCGGGCGCTCCGCGACGGCTGCGGGTCAGCACCGGGAGGCCGAAGGCGAGCGTCTTGCCCGACCCGGTCGGCGCCTGTGCTGCGACGTCGCGCCCGGCGAGAGCGCCGGGGAGGGCGGCGGCCTGGACCGCGGTCGGGATCGTCAGCCCGGCGCGTGCGAGCGCGTCGGACAGGGGGGTGGGGACGCCGAGGTCGGCGAAGGTGGTCATCGGGTTTCACTGCTCCATGCCCGCTCCATCGCGGGCGACATGACGACGAGGTGACGCGTGGACCTCGTCGAGCAGCAACACGTTCGCCTGCCGTCTCCACAGACGGGTCAGGCGCTGCAACACCGAGACGACCGATCCAGTCGATGACCGGTCACGTGTGCTCCGCCGCGACGGCGGGCCCGCCCAGCATCGCCCGGATCGACCCCCGGGGCAAGCCGGGGTGGAGTCGGGTCGCCCCTGGACCACCCGGGCTCCGCCGACGGTCCGGTAGAACGTCGGGCGTGGAGGGCTTGCAGAGGTGGACGCCCGGGCTGGTGACCCTGCGGCACTACGAGCGGAGCTGGCTCCGCTTCGACCTTATCGCAGGCGTCGTCCTGGCGGCGATCCTGGTGCCGCAGGGGATGGCCTATGCCGAGCTGGCCGGACTGCCGCCGGTCACCGGCCTCTACACGACGATCGCCTGCCTGGTGGCGTACGCCGTGTTCGGCCCGTCGAAGGTGCTCGTCCTCGGGCCCGACTCGTCGGTCTCGCCGCTGATCCTCGCGTCGATCACACCGCTGATCGTGGCCGGGGACCCGGGGAGCGCGATCGCCCTGGCCGGCATGCTGGCCGTGCTCGTCGGGCTGATCGAGATCGGTCTCGGGCTCGCCAAGCTCGGCTTCGTGGCCGACCTGCTGTCCAGCGAGGTGCGGGTCGGCTACCTCAACGGCCTGGCCATCACGATCATCGTGGGGCAGCTGCCCAAGCTGTTCGGATTCTCCACCGATGCCGACGGCTTCGTCGACGAGCTCCGTGCGTTCGTCGAGGGGCTCGACGGCCGGAACCGGGCCACGCTCGTCACCGGTGTCGCGGTGCTCGTGGTCCTGCTGGTCCTGCCGCGCCTCACCACCAAGGTCCCCGCGGTCCTGGTCGCGGTCATCGGGGTCACGATCGCCTCTGCTGTGCTCGATCTGGCCGCCGACGGCGTGGCCACCGTGGGCACGCTCCCGAAGGGGTTCCCCACCCCGTCGCTCCCGTGGACCGATGCGTCGGACGCCGTCGCTCTGCTGGTCGGCGCCGTCGGAATCACGATGGTGTCGCTCACCGACACGATCGCCACCGCGTCGAGCTTCGCCGCCCGCCGTGGCGACGAGGTCGACGCGGACGCGGAGATGATCGGCGTCGGCACGTCCAACCTGGCCGCCGGCCTGTTCCAGGGCTTCGCCGTGTCGGTCAGCGGATCCCGCTCGGCGGTCGCCGATCAGGCCGGCGCCCGGACCCAGGCCACGGGACTGGTCGGCGCCGGCCTGGTCGCGCTCCTCCTGCTGGTGCTCAACGGGCTCCTGGCCGACCTGCCCCAGGCGGCGCTCGCCGCCGTGGTGATCGCCGCGGCACTGTCGCTGGCCGACGTCGGTGCGGTGATGCGGTTCGCCCGTCTGCGCCGGTCGTCGCTGGTGATCAGCCTCGTCGCCACCGGGGGAGTGATCTTCCTCGGCGTCCTCCAGGGCATCGTCGTGGCCATCGTGCTGGCGATCCTCCTGTTCTTCCGGCGCAGCTGGTGGCCCCACGGCGCGGTTCTGGCCTCGGTGCCCTCCCTCGGCGGGTGGCACAGCGTCGACGTCCACCCCGAGGGCGACCAGGTGCCCGGCATCGTCGTCTACCGGTGGGAGGCGCCGCTGTTCTTCGCCAACGCCGGTCAGTTCCGCAACCAGGTGCGACGCATCGTGCGCGAACGGTCGCCGTCCTACGTCGTCCTCCAGTGCGAGGCGATCACCGACATCGACGTCACCGCGGCCGACGTGCTCAAGGACCTCGACGAGGAGCTCAACGCCGCCGGCGTCCACCTGGCCTTCGTCGAGCTGCGCGATCGACTGCGCGACCTCATCGTCCGCTACGAGCTCGAGTCGACGCTGGACCAGGAGCACTTCTTCCCGAGCATCGACGAGGCCGTCCGCGTGCTCGCGGAGGAGCGGCGCGACGGCGAGGGCTGATCCGCCGCTCCGCGATACTTGTCCGATGGATCCGGTCATCCTCGTGGTCTCCGACGCCAACGCCGATCTGCTGGGCCGCGAGTTCGCCCGGTACGGGAGCGACTACGACGTCCGGTCGGTCCGCTCGGCCGCCGAGGCGGCTCCGGCCGTCCAGGAGGTCCACGACTCGGGGGCGCACCTCGCGCTGGTGGTCACGGACTCGTCGCTGTGGTCGACGATCGATCCGGAGGAGGCCGACGGCGGCATCCTCGCCACGCTGCGGGCGTGCCGGGACGTCGTCCCCACGGCCCGGATGCTCGTCGTCGTCCCCTTCCCGCGGTTCATCTCCGACAGCGACGACCTGCGGGCTGCTCAGGCGAGAGGCCGGCTCGACGCACTCCTCCTGGTGCCCCGGGGCGTCCGTGACGAGGAGTTCCACACGGCGATCACCGAGCTGCTGTCGGACTGGGGATCGACGGTCGCCGATCCCGAGGTGGAGGCGGTGCGGGTCGTCGGCGATCCCGACGACGCCCTGATCGGCGGGATCCGGGACCTGCTCGTCCGCATCGGCATGCCCTTCCGGGTCCACCCGCCCGACTCCGACACGGGTCGGGCGATCATCGCGGAGTACGGCGGCCCTCCGGCGCTCCCGTTGGTCGACGTCCTGTCCCGCGGGCTGATCCCGGTCACATCGGTGCGAGAGGTCGCCTCGGCGTTCTACGGGCGGCCCGACGAGATCGACGAGGACACGGTCTTCGACCTCTGCATCGTCGGTGCGGGCCCGGCGGGGCTCGCCGCCGCGGTGTACGGCGCGTCCGAGGGGCTGACGTCCGTGGTGCTCGAGGCCGAGGCGATCGGTGGCCAGGCCGGCATGAGCTCGATGATCCGCAACTACCTGGGCTTCCCACGGGGCATCTCGGGCATGCGCCTCGCCCAGCGGGCCCGGCTGCAGGCCACCCGCTTCGGCACGCGGTTCATCGCCGGGTGGGACGCGACGGGGCTGACGCCGTCGACGGGGGAGCGACCCCACGTGGTGCACACCGCCGGCGGGGACCTGCGGGCCCGGGCGGTCGTGATCGCCTCGGGTGCCGCCTACCGCAAGCTCGGCATCGCCGACCTCGAGGCCTTGACGGGGCGCGGCGTCTACTACGGCAGCGCCATGACGGCGGCCCGGGAGATGGACGGGGCGGACGTCGTGGTCGTGGGCGGGGGCAACTCGGCCGGTCAGGCCGCGTTGCACCTGGCCCGCTTCGCCCGCACCGTCACGATCGTCGTGCGGCGCGACGGCCTGGCGGCCACGATGTCGAGGTACCTCATCGACGAGATCGAGGCGAACGACCGCATCGAGCTGCGCACGTGCTGCACGGTCGTCGACGGCGGCGGACCGGGTCGCCTGGCGTGGCTGGACCTGCGCGACTCGAACACCGGCGAGGTGGCCCGCCGGGCGTGCGAGGGCCTGTTCCTCCTCCTCGGCGCCGACCCGCACTGCGAGTGGCTGCCGCCGGGTCTGGACCTCGACGGCAGGGGCTTCGTGCTCACCGGTCGTGACGTGCCGGCGGAGCGCTGGGTCGACGGCCTGCCGCCCGAGAGCCTGGCCACGTCGATCCCCGGGATCTTCGCCGTGGGCGACGTCCGATCCGGCTCGATGAAGCGCGTCGCCGCCGCGACCGGCGAGGGCTCGTCCGTGGTCCCTCTCGTCCACGCGTACCTCGAGACGATCTGAGCCCACCGCACCCGGCCGGGGTCGAGCCGGCCCCGGATCAGAGCAGCTGGGCCCGCACCTGGCGGTCGAGCTCGATCCAGAGGTCGTCGAGCCAGCGCTCGAACCCGGGACCGTCGAGGTCGACGGGGCCCTCCACCCGCTCGAATCCCATCCGGACCGGCGTCCGGGGCCGGGCGAGGGCCGCCAGGATCCCGCGGAACGTGTCGAGGCCGTCGAAGCCGACGTGCCAGCCCACGACCACCGACGCCCCCAGCGGTCGGGCGCCGCGCAGCAGCGCCGCAGTGCCCGACGGCCGGGGCGGCAGCAGGTGCCGCAGGCCCTCGACCCGGTGAGCCCGCTCGGGGTCGACCTCGGCGATGCGCTCCAGGGCCCGGGCCCGCTTGGCCGCGTTGGACCGGGTGCCTTCGGGGAAGATGATCGCGACGGAGCGGTCGTCCATGGTGGCGCCGAGAGCCTTGATCGCCTGCAGCGCCGGCGTGGTGTCGTCCGCTCCGCGGTCGATGAAGCAGTTGGGGAGGCGGTTGCCGACGACGTCCAGGCAGGGGTCGGCGAGGAGCTCGTGCTTGAGGACGACTCGCGGGTGCAAGCGGGCGTGCTCGGTCACGGCCCAGGCCGTGAGGAGCGAGTCGACGAGGCTGGCGTGGCGCACGAGCAGGACGGTCGGCCCGGGGGTCAGGGCCTCGACGCCGTCGACGTGGATGGTCACGCCGCACGTGACCCGCAGCGCGCCGAGGAGCCGATCGGCCCACCAGCGCTGGAGGCGGTAGTGGGCGTCGAGGTCGGACCGCCTCCCGGTCAGCCACAGACCGGCGGCCGCCGCCACCCCGAGCGTCTCCAGCCAGGCCCAGCACCAGCCGAACGCCGCCAAGCGGGCCAGGGGGAGCCGCCACTTCAGCCGGACCAGGTCGACGACGGCCAGCGTCGCCAGCAGCGGGAGGAGGACGGCCGTGCCGACGACGGCCAGGGCGGCCACCGATCCCACGCTCGCGGCGCGACGCCGGATGACGTCGGTCCGGGAGTGGTCCGCCTGGTGGGGACCCGGAGGTCGACCCTCCGCTCGGTGGGGGGTCCGTCGGCGGGACCGATGGTCGACCGTTCGCTCTGCTTCCACGTCAAGTGGTTCGTCGCGGAGCGCCGATCGGATGCCTCGCGGTCGCGATTCCTCGCCGATGGGGCTCGCCCGGTGCGCGGGCGGGCAGTCAGGCGTCCAGGACGCCGTCGGTGATGTGCACCGTGCGGTCGGCGAAGTGGGTGATGCGCTCGTCGTGGGTCACGATGATCGCCGCCGTGCCCCGGTCCTTCATCTCGGAGCGGATCAGCTCCATGACCTGCTCGCCGATCTTCGTGTCGAGCGCGGAGGTGGGCTCGTCGAACAGCACCAGGTCCGGTTCGTTCATCAGCGCCCGTCCGATGGCGACCCGCTGGCGCTGACCTCCGGAGAGCTGGCTCGGGAGGTTCTTCGACCTGTCGTCGAGGCCGAGCTCGGCGAGCAGCTGGTCGGCGCGGTCGCGGGCGGCCTTCCCGGTCCGACGACCCATCTCGTCGACAACAAGCAGGTTCTCCCGGGCGGTCAGGAACGGGACCAGGTTGACCGCCTGGAAGACGAACCCGACGGTGTCCTGGCGGAACTTGGACAGCTGCTTGGAGCCGTAGGAGGAGATGTCCTCGCCGCTGACCACCACCGAGCCCTCGCTCGGGCTGAGGAGTCCGCCCGCGATCGAGCACAGCGTCGTCTTGCCGGACCCCGACGGCCCGATCAGCGCGACGATCTCGCCCTGGTCCAGGGTGAGCGAGGCGTGGTCGAGGGCGACCACCTCCTCGCCGCCGACCTCGTAGGTCTTGCGGACGCCGTCGAGCTGCAGCGCCGGTCCGGTCGTGCGGTCCTGCGACGTGGTCGTGGTCATGTGGAGCTCCCGATGGCGGAGGCCGGGTCGATGCGCAAGACCCGGCGGAGCGAGAAGGCGCAGCCGACGACGGCGGCGACCAGGAGGAACACGACGCTGGAGACGACCCGCGCCGGCTGGAGGGTGAACGGGATCGATCCCGCAGGGATGAGCAGGTCGAGGACGCCGGCGATCGCGATGCCGATGGCGGCGGCGACCGCGGCGACGATCACGGCCTGCAGCACCACGCCCCGGAACAGACGGCCGGAGGTGGCGCCGATCGCCTTCAGCACCCCGTAGAGCGCGGTCCGCTCGACGGTGAGGAGGGCGAAGAACAGCGCGACGACCACGACGGCGATGACCACCGTCACGCCGATGATCTGGTTGAACGTCGACCGCTGCTCCTTGACGCCCGGGATCGCCTCGACCGCGGCGGCGAGGTCGAGGGACTCCGTCGTGTCGTCGGTGGCGCGGTCGATGCGGGTCGCGAGGGTGGTCGGGCTGACGCCGTCGGCCCGGACGACGAGGGCCTGGACGTCACCTGCCCCCAACTGGGCGTCGGGGCGGTTGGCCGCGGTCGCCGTCCTCCACGTCTCGGTCGATGCCCACAGGGTGCCCTGGCCCGCGTAGGCCAGGCCGTCGACCCAGCCCGCGATCTCGACCGGGGTCCGGGCCGGCCCGAGCTGCAGGGTCTGGCCGACCCGCACGCCGCTGGCCTCGAGCACCCGGTCGGCGTACGCCGTGCCGGCCTTGGGTGGGTCGGGGACCCCGTCGGGCGCCAGCTCGTAGCCGAAGAGCGCGACCGCGACGAGGTCCCGCTCGGCGTTGCCCGGCACCCGGGCGCCCAGCTGCACCACGCCGATGCCGCCGGTGGCCCCGACGCCGTCGGTGTCCTCGATCGTCCGGCGCTGCTCCGGGGTGATGCGGCTGCGCGGGAACGACTGCTCGGCGTCCGCGGAGTACACGACCACGTCGGCCCGCTGCGACGAGAGCGCGCCGGTCGAGCCGGCGATGAGGCCGTCGAGCAGACCGCCGAGGAGCAGCAGGAGGGTGGCGAGCAACGTCAGGATCACCGTGGCGGTGACGAAGCGACCGGGACGGCGGCGCAGCTCGGTGACGGCGATGCTCATGCGCTCACCCCGGCGCCGGTGGTCGCGTCGATCGGATCGATCCGCAGGACGCGCCGGGCGGACACGAGCGCGCTGAGGAGCCCGAGCGTGAACAGCAGCACGGCCCAGAACAGGACGGGACCGGTCTGGAACGTGAGCGGGATGCTGCCGAGGCGGAGCTGGGAGACGGGCGTGTAGAGAGCGATCCCGACGGCGATGCCGAGCGCGAGCACGATCGACACCTGGAGCAGCAGCGACCTCACGAGCGACCCTCCGGTCACGCCGACGGCGCGGAGCAGCGTGAGCGGTCCGGCCTTCTGCAGGGTCAGGATGAGGAAGAACAGCCCGGTCACCAGGGGGATCACCAGCCCGTACAGCAGGAAGATCAGCCGGAACGACTGCTGGATCTGCTCGACGCCCGGCGTCAGAGCGGCGGCATCGGCGCGGGTCAGCGCCTCGGCGTCGCCGACCTGGTCGTCGATCCGCTGCACCAGTTCGGCGTCGGTCACGCCCTCGGCGGGAGCGACGGCGATCGCCGCGGGGAGGGCGCCCTGGGCGTCCGGGTTGGCGGCGGCGACGGTCTTCTCGAAGGTCTCGTAGGTGCCGAAGAGGGTGGGGGAGGCCTGCAGCCCGATCTCGGCGGCCTGACCGACGACGGTCAGCACCAGTCCTCCGGGCTCCACCGTCACCTGGTCGCCCAGTCCGAAGCCCTCGTCGGCCGCTGTGTCCAGCGCCACGACCTCACCGACGGCGGTCGGCAGGCGACCGG
>JAEYSR010000274.1 GCA_023434535.1 Actinomycetes bacterium | reverse complement strand
GACCCGGCCGCCGCTCCGTCGGAGCCCGTGGCCCCGCCGCCGGCTCCGGCCGCCCCGCCGCCCCCCGGCGGCGGCGGGACCGTGGCGCCGCCGCCACCGCCCACCAGCTTCTGACGCCCGCCTTCGTCTGACGTCGGAGAGGCCCGCCTCGCGGCGGGCCTCTCCGCGTCCGACTCGCTGCGGCCCGGATCGAGCCCTACATTCCTGGCATGCGCGGGGGTGCGGTTCGAGGGGGAGTCCTGGTCGCGGTCGTCGTGGCGGTGGTCGCGGCGTCGTGCTCGGCGCAGAGTCCGGCAGCGCCGGCTGCATCGCGGGCGGCGGGCGCAGCGGGGTCGGATTCCTCGTGCGCGCCGGGCGCCGTGTCGTCGTGCGCGCTGCCGTACCCGAGCGACGAGTGGACCGTGCCCGACCCGTCCACGCCGACCGGTCGCCGAGTCGCGCTGCCGTCCGACCTGATCCCTGCGTCGATCCAGGCAGCGCTCGGCCCGGGTGCCTCGCTCGCCGACGTCCAGGACGGTGCCGACGGCTTCTCCGCCGTCGGTCCGGTGATCTTCGAGGTCGACCGCCCGGTCGACCCGGGCTCCGTCCCCGCGGACGGCGGCGATCTGGTGCGCGTGTTCGACGTGGTGTCCGGCCGGGCGGTGCCGCTGCGGGTCGAGCTGACCGTCGACTCCGTCCGCCAGGGCGCTCCCAACACCGTGATCATGGCGTGGCCGCAGGTCCGATGGGAGCCGGGCCACACCTACGTCGCCCGCCTCGGAGCGGGACTGACCTCGCCGCTCGGGACTCCCGGCCGGCCGACCGCGATGGACGGCCCGGCGGGCAGCTGGATCGCCTCGGTCCGCGCCGACCTGGCGCGTGTCGAGGGCGACCGCTGGGCCTCGGTCCTCGGTGCCACCCGCTTCACCGTGCGCAGCACCTCGTCCGCCACGGCGCAGCTCGAGAAGATGGTCGCAGCGGCACGCGCCGCGGATCACCCCGTCCGCGACCTGACCGTCGTCCCTGCTCTGTTCACGCCGTCCGGTGCCGCCATGGTGCGTGGAGAGGTCTCGCTGTCGGACTTCCGCGACGGCGACGGCGTGGCCCGATCCGAGCACGGGCCGACCCCGACCTGGGTGCCGTTCGTGATGGTGCTGCCCCAACGACCCGCGGGGCCCGACGGTGCCCCCGTCGTCGTCTACGGCCACGGGCTGATGACCGCCAAGGAGACCCTGCTGGTCGTCGCGGACGCCAACGCCCGCAGGGGCATGGCCACGATCGCGGTGGACGTGCCGAACCACGGGGACCGCCAGGCCGGGCAGGGCGGGTTCCTCCTGGACATCACCAATCCGGCCGCGCTCGGTCGACTGGTGTCCATGCCGCTGCAGGGAGAGGTCGACACCGTGTCACTGGTCGAGGCCGTCACCACCCACATGGCCGACCTCGACGTCGCCGGGCTCGGACCCAGCGGCTGGACGGCCGCCGACGGCCGGCCCGACCTGGACACCTCCCGCCTCCTGTACGAGGGCACGTCGATGGGTGGCGTCCTCGGCGCAGCGTCGATCACGCAGCTGCCGGAGCTCGACGGCGCCTATCTCCAGGTGCCCGGCAGCGGGATCGCTGATGTCCTCTACCACTCGCTGCTCTGGGTGCTCTTCGCCGGCGTCGTGCCGTCCGGGGCGTCCGCCGGCGACGCCGCGGCGTTGCGGGGCATGGCCACGCTCTTGCTCGACCCCGCCGAGAACGCCTACCTGGTCGACGGCCTGGCACGAGGCGGCCCGCCGGTGTTCGTGCAGTACGGCATCGGCGACGGCATCGTGCCCAACGCCACGACCGAGCGCCTCGCGGTGCTCGCAGGACTGCCGCTCGTCGGGCCCGAGCTCTCACCGCTGCACACGGACCTCGTCCGGACCGGTTCGGTCGACATCCCGGCCGACGGTCGTGGCATGTCCCAGGTGTACCCGCTGCACAGCTCGGCCGAGACGGCGTCGTTCCTGGCCCACACGTCGTTCACCGAGCCTGCCGCCGATGTCCTCCTCGACCGATGGCTGGTGAACCGGCTCGACGCCATGGGCCTCGGCGGCTGATCCCGGCGAGAGCGACCGTCCGCCGATCGCGCGCTGGCGTCGCCTCCGACAGCTCCGATAGGAACGCCGGGTGATCCTGCTCGATGCCGAGGGCATCGCCGCCAGCCGACCGGGCCGGCCGCTGTTCGCCGACCTCTCCCTGACCCTCTCCACCGGCGACCGACTCGGGATCGTCGGGCTCAACGGCTGCGGGAAGTCCACGCTGCTGGGGATGCTCGCCGGCGACGTCGAGCCGGAGGCCGGCACGGTGCGCCGTGCCCGCGACGTGCGCGTGTCGACCCTCGGCCAGGACCCGGCGCTGCGAGGACCTCTCGTGCGCGACGACCTCTTCGGTGCCGGCACGGGATCGCCCGATGTCGAGCACTGGGAGGCGGCGTCCGTCGCGGACCGGCTGGGCATCGGCGACCTCTTCGACGCCGAGGTCGGGTCGCTGTCCGGAGGCCAGGCCAAGCGGGTCGCTCTGGCGAGGGCACTGGTGACGCCGGCGGACCTGCTGGTGCTCGACGAGCCGACCAACCACCTGGACATCGACGCCATCGCGTGGCTCGAGGACCGGATCGCAGAGCACCAGGGCGGGCTGCTCCTGGTGACCCACGACCGCCACTTCCTCGACCGCATCACCACCGACGTCCTCGAGCTCGATCGCGGTCGGGGTCACCTCCACCACGGCGGCTACGACTCCTACCTCGAGGGTCGGGCCCGTCGGGAGGAGCTCGCCGCCAAGGAGGAGGACAAGCGACGCAACCTGGCCCGGACCGAGCTGGCCTGGTTGCGGCGCGGCGCACCGGCGAGGACGTCCAAGCCGAAGGCCCGCATCGAGTCCGCGACGCGGATCGTCGAGGGTCGGCCCCAGGCCGCGGCGCGCTCCGGGGACCTGCCCCTCCACGCCGGGACTCCCCGGCTGGGGGACCGGGTCGTCGAGCTCCACGGCGTGGGTCACCGCTTCGACGACGGCCCCGTCCTCTTCGAGGGGCTCGACCTCCTCCTCGATCCGCGCGAGCGGCTCGGCATCGTCGGCCCGAACGGTGTGGGCAAGTCCACGTTGCTCGACATCATGGCGGGCCGCACTGCCCCGTCCGAGGGCCGACGGGAGGTCGGCTCCACGGCGCGACTCGGCTACTACGACCAGCGGGGCCGGGAGCTGGACCCCGACGTCCGGGTGCGTGACGCGGTGACCGGCGGCCACCGCGAGGCCGACTGGGCCGACGCGGCGCTCATGGAGGCGTTCTGGTTCGACGGCGATGCCCAGTGGGCGCCGATCGGACTGCTGTCGGGAGGCGAGCGGCGTCGGCTCCAGCTGCTGCTCGTCCTGGCGGAACGACCGAACGTGCTGTTCCTCGACGAACCGACCAACGACCTCGACCTCGACACGCTCCGCCAGCTCGAGGACTTCCTCGACGACTGGCCCGGGGCGCTCGTCGTCGTCAGCCACGACCGGGCGTTCCTGGAGCGGACCGTGGCCGACGTCGTCGTGATCGACGGTCCCTCGGGCGGTGGCGCCGCCCCCGCCCGCCGTCCCGGCGGCTCCACGCCCGCCCGCCGTCCCGGCGGCTCCACCCCCGCCCGCCGTCCCGGCGGGTACGCGGCCTATTTGGAGGAGCGGGGGGCGGTGCGGTGCCGCCGGCGGACCGCGTCGGTGGGGCGCGGGGAGTCGGCTCCGTCGACGGCCGGCGCGGACCGGTCGGAGTCGCCGGCTGCGTCCGGTGGGCCGGAGAGCAGCCAGCCGTCCGCTCCCGTCCGGCCCGAGGCGCGTGCCAAGCGGTCGACGAGCCCCACGCACCTGCGCAACCAGCTCCGGGCCGCCGAGCGCGCCGTGGCGGACCTCACGGACTCGAAGGAGCGGGCCGAGGAGGATCTGCGGGTCGCGGCCGAGGCCGGGGACCACGAGCGTCTCGCCGTGCTCGGCGAGACGCTGACGTCCTTGGGAGCCGAGCTCGAGGTGGCCGAGGAGCGGTGGCTGGAGCTGGCGGCCGAGGTGGAGGAGCGCGGCCTCCAGCTCTGACCGTCGGTGCCTCGACGGCCGCTCTCCGCCCGCCTCCCCCGATCGAGTGACACGCCGCTGACCCGGGTGGAACTGCACGTGGTGGACGGCAGACTGTGGCCATGGGTGTGTTCTCGAGATCGCTCGCTCTGTTCAAGGCCTCCTGGGGCGTGCTGCGCCAGGACAAGGAGCTGATCCTCCTGCCGGTCATCTCCGCCATCACCTCGCTGGTGTGCGTGGCGCCCTTCTTCGGGCTCGTGTTCCTGACCGGCAGCGTCGAGGACGGCGTCGGCTCCAGCTCGTCGTTCTCGCTGAGCCCGGTCGGGTACGTCCTGCTGTTCGTCGCCTACCTGATCGGTGCGTACGTCACGATCTTCTTCCAGGCGGCGCTGGTCCTGGCTGCCAACGAGCGCTTCAGCGGCGGAGCGCCCACGCTCGGCTGGGCGCTGTCGGCAGCGGCCAGCAACGCAGGCCGCATCCTCCCGTGGGCCGTGGTGAGCGCGACGGTCTCCGTCGTCCTCCAGGCGATCCAGCAGCGTGCCGGGTTCGTGGGGCGCATCGTCGTGGGCCTGGTCGGACTGGCGTGGACGCTCGTGACGTTCCTGGTGCTGCCGATCCTGGTCATCGAGCAGGTCGGCGTGAAGGACGCCTTCACTCGGTCGGCCTCGGCGTTCAAGCGCACGTGGGGTGAGAACGTCGTCGGCAACGGCGGGATCGGCCTGGTCATGTTCCTGATCACCCTCGCGGCGATCGTGGTGACCTCACCGGTGCTGATCGTCGGGATGTCGGCGAACAGCACGCCGCTCATCGTGGCGGGCGTGGCGGTGATGGTGGTCGCCGTCGTCGCCGTGTCGGTCGTCGGGACCGCGCTGAGCGGCGTCTTCCGCACCGCCCTCTACCGGTTCGCGGTGCTGGGCGAGGAGCCGGCCGGCTTCACCCACGACCAGATCGCCTCGGCGTTCCGTCCGAAGAAGGGTCGATCTCGAACGGCGTAGGCCCGCCGCCGGCGGCGCGCCGGACTAGCTGTAGAAGGGGTTCTCGCCCGCCGAGTGGTCAGTGGCGTCGATCACGTCGTTGACCTCGGGGATGGCGTCCTTGATGGAGCGCTGGATCCCCTCGCGCAGCGTCGCGGCACTGGCGGCGCAACCCTGGCAGCCTCCGCCCATCGTGACGTACACGTTGTTGTGCTCGTCGACGCCGACGAGCGACGCGAACCCGCCGTGCGACGCGAGAGCGGGGTTCACCGCCTGCTCCAGCAGCTGGGTGACCTTCTCGGGCAGCTCGCCGGTGAGCTCCACGTCGATCCCGGCCAGCGGGTCCGGTCGGTTGGGGTTCCGGATGACCAGGCCGCCCTGGGAGCTGGCGCGGGGCAGGTCGAGCTCGGCGCCGCGGAGCCGATCGACGGACGCGGCGGGGATCATCACACGGAGGTCGCCGACGGCGTACACGAGGTCGTCCTCCGCCGCGGCGGTCAGCTCCTCGAACGACAGGTCGTAGGCGAACTCGGCGCCCTTGGACCCGGTGATCTCCACCCGCAGGGCCAGACCCTGGGGGTCGTCCTCCTGGTCCCGGATGCCCAGCACGGTGGCCATGGCGTCGTCGGTGACGGTCATGACGACGTCGTCGGTCGAGCTGGTGTCGGTCCCGGCGGCCTCGAGGGCCTCGTCGATGTCGGGGGTCTCGGTCGTGCTCATCGGTGCTCCATCCGGGGCGTCGGCGCCCGGCGCGGGGATTTCTCACATGGTAGTAGGAGAAATCCGGAGCTCCCCAGCCGCGCCCGGCCGCTCGTCGGGACCTGCGGGCGCCGACCCGGGCCGAACTTGTACGCCACGCGCCAGATGGGCGACCGGGGTGTACGAGTTCGACGGGTCTGCCGCAGTCAGCGCGTCGTTGCTGAGGGCCGTGCGCGTCAGGACGTGCGGTCGGCGGAGCGGATCCACGCCAGCGCCTCGTCCACGATGCCGTCGGCGTCGAGGCCGAGACGGGCGAGGATGGCATCGGGCTTGCCCTGGGCCAGGTACACCGACGGCACGCCGAGGACCCGCACCTGCGGGCCGCCGACGGGCGCCAGCTTGGAGAGCGAGTCAGCGATCGCGGCGCCGATGCCGCCGTCGCGCAGACCGTCCTCGACGGTGATCACCAACCGGTGCGACGCGGCGTCCGCCAGCATCTCGGGGTCGAGCGGCTTGACGACCCGGGGGTCCCAGAGCGTGACGTCGTGGCCCTCGGCGGCGAGCTTGTCGGCGGCGTCCCGGGCTGCGGTCAGCATCTTGCCGACACCGATGAGGCAGATGTCCTGGCCGGCGCGCACACGTCGTGCCGAGAGCCCGCTCCCGGCGACGGACAGCTCGGCGTCGGACGCCGGCGGGGGCATGGTCTTGGGGAACCGGATCGACGACGGGCCGGAGGTGCACAGCTCGAGGGCGTCGTGCAGCATCTGCGCGATCTCCGCGTGGCCGGAGGGGGCGAAGATCGTCATGTCCGGGACCTTGGACAGCAGCACCATGTCGAGCACGCCGTGGTGGCTGGGTCCGTCGTCGCCGGTGATGCCGGCGCGGTCGAGGACGAACACGACCGGCTGGCCGTGGAGACCGACGTCGAGGTTCACCTGGTCGAACGCCCGGGTGAGGAACGTGGAGTACACCGCGACGACGGGTCGCAGGCCGCCCATCGCCATGCCGGCGGCGGAGGTCACGGCGTGCTGCTCCGCGATGCCGACGTCGAACACGCGGTCGGGGAAGCGGGCGGCGACAGGGAGCAGGCCGGTCGAGTCGGGCATCGCCGCGGTGATCGCCACCAGCTCGGGACGGGCCTCGGCCTCGGCCAGGAGGGCGTCGGAGAACGCAGCAGTGTAGGAGCCGTCCTTGAC
>JAEYSR010000159.1 GCA_023434535.1 Actinomycetes bacterium | reverse complement strand
GCCCGCAGGCGTTGACCCTGGCCCGCTACGACGAGCGGGGCCAGCCCATCACGACTGTCGCCTCGCAGCTGCTCAGCGAGTCCGGGATCCGGTCGGGCAGCTCGGTTGCTCTGGCACCGGACACATCGGTCCGTGCCGAGTCCGACGTTCGGGTCGCCGCCGTCGTCACCATCCACAACGGTCCGAACGCTGGGCGGACGATCGAGCTGGGTCCGGGTTCGTCGACCATCGGCCGGGACTTCATGTGCGATGTGGTGATCAACGACCCCATGGTCTCGACCACCCACGCCAAGCTCAACGTGTCGGGCGACGTCATCGAGATCGTGGACGACAACTCGTCGAACGGCGTCCTCGTTGCCGGCGAGCTGGTGCCCCGAGCCACACTTCGGTCGGGTGATCGCGTCGTGCTGGGCGACACGGTGATCTCCGTGACGTCGCCGAACACGACGATCGGCGTCGCACCGCTGGCGTCGACCGTCGAGTTCAACCGGTCGCCCCGCGTGGATCCGGTGTTCGAGGGCGAGGAGCTGATCCCGCCCGATCCGCCGCAGCCGCCGCAGACCCAGCGGTTCCCGCTGATCACGGCAGTCGCTCCGCTCTTCATGGGCGCCGTGCTGATCCTCGTCACCAAGAACCCGCTGTCGATCCTCTTCATGCTGCTGAGTCCGGTCATGCTCATCGGGGGACACTGGGAGAACAAGCGCGCCAGCAAGGCGGCGTTCGCCGAGTCGGTCGTGCTGTTCCGGGCCAACCTGGCAGATCTGGTCGTGCGGCTGCGTCGAGCCACCGATGTGGAGCGGGCCCGGCGATGCGTCGAGCACCCGGGTACCGCCGACGCCGTGGTCGCCATCTCCGACCGCAACGAGCTGCTGTGGACACGTCGCCCCGAGCACGCCACGTTCATGGAGCTGCGCCTGGGACTGGGCGACCAGCCGTCCCGGAACAGGGTGGTCGCGAACAACTCCCGCAACTCCACTCCGGAGCTCCAGGCGGAGCTGGACGGCGTCGTCACACAGTTCGTGACGGTCGATCGAGTGCCCGTCGTGGGATCCTTCGAGCGCTCGGGGTCGTTCGGGGTCAGCGGCCCGCCCGAGGCCCGGCTCGCTGTCGCTCGCGGGCTCGTGCTCCAGCTCGTCGGGCTCCACGCTCCCTCCGAGGTGGTGCTCTGCGCCGTCGGCTCCGGGCGGAGCTCGGGCCCCTGGGACTGGCTGAAGTGGCTGCCGCACGTCGCGTCGGACCAGTCGCCGATCGAGGCGGAGCACCTCGCCGCCTCCGAGCCGGCCGTCCTCAACCTGGTGTCGGAGCTCCACCAGCTCGTCGCCGACCGCGCCCAGGCTGACGCCGACCAGGAGCCTGTGATCCTTCCGAAGGTGGTCCTCCTGGTCGAGGACGATGCGCCGATCGCTCGCAGTCGCCTCGTGCAGCTGGCTGAGGTCGGCCCGACCTACGGGGTGCACCTCATCTGGATCGCCGGTCGCACCGCCGACGTACCTGCTGCCTGCCGCAGCTACCTGGAGCTCGACCCGTCGTCCGGCCAGGCTGCCACGGGTCGCGTGGTGGAAGCGGAGCTGAGCCGGCCGGTCCTGGTGGAGCCGGTCGATGCCGCGAGCGCCGAGCGATTGGCCAAGTCGCTCGCGCCGGTCGTCGATGCGGGTGCACTCGTGGATGACGAGAGCGACGTGCCGGCGAGGGTGTCGTTCCTCGCCGAGGCGGGTGTGGACGTCGCCCAGCGTGCCGAGTCGGTCGTCGACCGATGGCGGGAGTCCAACTCCCTGCACACGGGGGGATCGACCCGTCGCCTCAAGCGCGACAACACCCTCCGTGCTCTCGTCGGGCGGACTGCGCAGGATCCTCTCCACCTGGACCTGCGCACTCAGGGTCCGCACGCGCTCGTCGGCGGCACCACGGGCGCCGGCAAGAGCGAGTTCCTCCAGTCGTGGGTCCTGGGCATGGCCGCAGCGCACAGTCCGCAGCGGGTCACGTTCCTGTTCGTCGACTACAAGGGTGGTGCGGCCTTCGCGGACTGCGTGTCCCTGCCGCACTCCGTCGGTCTCGTCACCGACCTCAGCCCCCACCTGGTGCAGCGGGCGCTGACCTCGCTGAACGCCGAGCTCCGCCATCGGGAGCACGTGCTCAACCGGAAGCGGGCCAAGGACCTGCTCGAGCTGGAGCGTCAGAACGATCCGGAGGCACCGCCCAGCCTGGTCATCGTCGTCGACGAGTTCGCAGCGCTGGTGCAGGAGGTGCCCGAGTTCGTCGACGGCATGGTCAACGTGGCGCAGCGGGGCCGTTCGCTGGGTCTCCACCTGATCCTGGCCACCCAGCGTCCGGCTGGTGTCATCAAGGACAACCTGCGCGCCAACACCAACCTGCGGGTCGCTCTGCGCATGGCTGACGACGACGACTCCCGGGACGTCGTGGGCACGACAGCAGCCGCCGACTTCGACCCTGAGCTGCCCGGGCGAGGTCTGGTGCGCACCGGTCCGGGCCGGCTCACTCTGTTCCAGTCAGCGTACGCCGGCGGATGGACGACGGATGAGCCGGTGCTGCCCGGGATCGACATCCGGACGCTGACGTTCGGCACCCCGGTGGCCTGGGAGGAGCTCGAGGATCACGTGCACGTGGGTTCCCAGGTGGATCCCGGTCCCCCTGACATCCAGCGGGTGGTGGAGACGCTCAGGAGCGCGGCCGACCTCGCGGGGATCGACGCTCCTCGACGTCCGTGGCTCCCCGAGCTGGCGCACGTCTACGACCTCGCCGCCCTGCCGAACGAGCGTCGTGACACCGATCTGGTCTTCGGTGTCATGGACATCCCGGATGCCCAGGACCAGGGCGCCGTGTCGTTCCGTCCCGACGTCGACGGCAACATGGCGATCTTCGGCACCGGCGGTGCCGGCAAGTCGACGCTGCTGCGCACGCTGGCCATCTCCGCGGGGCTGACGGCTCGCGGCGGACCGTGCTTCGTGTACGGCCTGGACTTCGGCGCCCGCGGACTGTCGATGCTGGAGGCGCTGCCGCACGTCGGTGCGGTGATCAGCGCCGACGACACCGATCGAACCGCACGTCTGGTGGGCATGCTGCGCGAGACCATCGACGAGCGAGCGGCGCGCTACGCGCCGGTCAACGCCTCGACGATCACGGAGTACCGAAGGTTGGCCGACGAGCCGGACGAGCCTCGGATCCTGCTGCTCGTGGACGGCTTCGCGGCGTTCCGCTCGCAGTACGAGGTCGGCTTCCACTCCAAGGTGCTCGACACCCTGATCTCGATCGCCGTCGACGGCCGACAGGTGGGAGTGCACGTCGTGTTGACCGCTGACCGCCTCTCAGTGGTTCCAGCTGCGCTGTCGAGCTCCATCCAGCGTCGTGTGGGGTTGCGGCTCTCGGAGGACAACGACGAGTCTGCCCTGGGCATCCCTCGGGGCGGTCTGTCAGCCACGTCGCCGCCAGGACGCGGGTTCGTGGGCGGCTCCGAGGTCCAGGTCGCAGTCCTCGGCGGCAGCGCCGACTCCGTCCAGCAGGCGGTGGCGATCGAGCGCCTGGCTGCCTCGATGGCTCGAGCCGGAAGCCCAGTCGCGCCCGAGATCCGTCGCTTGCCGGACGAGGTCTCCCTCGGCGAGTTGCCGGCGACCGTCGGCGGCCTGCCGACGTTCGGCGTCGGAGACACCGAACTGGCACCTGTCGGGTTCGAGCCGACCGGCACGTTCATCGTCGCCGGGCCGGCCGGCAGCGGGCGGACGACGACGGTCGAGACCTTGATCTCGGCTGCGGCTGCCGCCGTGCCGGGTCTTCGAACCGTGTACGTCGGGAATCCTCGCTCACGGCTGGCAACGCGTACTTGGGACCACGCCGCGATGAGCCCGTCCGACGCGGCGACGCTGGCCACCGATCTCAACGACGAGTGGATGGCGTCGGACCCTGGTCCGGTCGTCGTCGTGGTCGACGGCGTCGCCGACCTCTTGAACTCGGACGCCGACTACCCCCTTCAGGACTTCCTCAAGACGTGTCGGCTGAACGGTGCGTTGATGGTCGCCGAGGGGGAGGTCAACGATCTGGCCGGCTCGTGGCCTCTCCTGCAGCAGCTCAAGACCTCGCGACGGGGGATCGTCCTCCAGCCGGACCAGTCCGACGGCGACTCGCTGTTCCGGGTGTCGTTCCCACGTTTGTCCCGGGCCGACTTCCCCGCCGGTCGAGGTCTCTACGTGGCGTCCGGACGCGTCGAACGGGTGCAGGTGGCCCGTCCGACTCCGGTCGCGTGACAGCGACAGCGGGCGCTCGGCTGAAGGTCCCGAGCGGGGGAGTGCTCCCCATTCCGGTTCCCGACCGACGCCCTTAGGTTGATCGACAACAGGAGAACGAGCCGCTCCGGGGCAGTCGGAGCAGTCGAAGGACACACGTCCGAACCAACAACAAGGAGAGAAGGACCATGGCGATCACCCACGGAATGAACATCGAAGAGGTCGAGCAGACCGGCGCTCGGCTGAAGCAGCGCTCGCAGGACCTCCAGGAGATCATCAACGACCTCCAGTCCCGTGTGGATCAGACGACGTGGCTCGGCGCCGACGCCGACCGCTTCAAGAACGACTGGTGGCCGAAGCACAAGCAGGTGCTGGTCAACATGGTCCAGGAGCTGAACGGCCTCGGCCAGAGCGCCCAGAACAACGCCAAGGAGCAGCGCGACATCTCGGCGTGATCACAGCGGCGTCCCGGGCAGCGAGCGCAAGCCGCCGCCGGGGGCGTCCAGCTGCTCGCTCGAGTCGTACCTCGAGCGAGCAGCTGGACGGGCATCCATGGGAGAGGAGGGCACATGGTCCGCAAGGGGAGGGAAGAAACATGAGGCAGGAGAACCTCAGCGGGATGGACATTAGCCAGATCCGCTCGATGGCCAAGCAGATGGACTCGAAGGCGGATGAGATCCGCGGCCTGGTCGACGGCCTGAGCGGCCAGGTCGAGGCCGCCTCCTGGGCTGGGGCGGACCGTGAGCGGTTCGTCGGAGAGTGGCGGAATCGGCACGCGAGTGCGTTGCGATCGGTCGCGGACAACCTCGATCTCGCCGCTCGGCGGGCCCGTGAACAGGCCGACGCGCAGGAGCGGGCATCCCGCGCCGGTGGTGGCGGTGGCGGGTCATGGTGAGCGTCACCGGAGCGAACCCGGATGAGCTCGACCGCCTTGCCGCCAGCTTTACCTCGACCGCGACCAAGGTCGCTGATGCTCGCAGGGCGCTGAACCCCAAGATCAACACGGCTCCGTGGCGTGGACGTGACGCTGATCGGTTCCGCCATCAGTGGTCGAACGAGCACCGACGAGCGATCGACGCGGCGATCGCGTTCCTGAACCAGGGCGCCAATGACCTGCACGCGAACGCTCAGCAGCAGCGCCAAGCCAGCAAGGACGGTGGCGCCGGCCGCGATCTGAGCGCGCTCTACATCGCTCCCAAGGACGGGGGTGGCACGCGTGATGGTGGGGCCGACGATGCAGATGCCGTCGTCGATCTCCTGCGAGCTCTCGGACTCAGTTCGGACCAGATCAAGAAGCTGCTGGACTCGATCGGTGACGCGAAGAGCAAGCTCGGGCTGATCGCCGACATCCTCGACGACAAGGAGACGCTCGCGTTCCTCAAGGCGGCGGGGAAGGTCCTCGACGCCGTGGACGTCGTCATCGACTTCGTCACGGACCTGGCCGAGAACGCCGGCACGCTGGCGACCGACGAGCTCATCGTCCACGCCGTCGTGGAGACGGCGATCCGGTACGCGGTCGACGAGGGTGCCGGAAAGGTCGTGGAACTGATCACGCCGTTCCTCATGTCGGCCATCCCGATCCCGGTGGCGTCCACGGCAGCGGGTGTGGTCATCGGCAAGGTCATCGGCTACGTCGTCAACCAGGCCGTGGGTGCGGTGGTCGGGGATCAGGTGGATCAGCTCGACCGGAAGTACAACATCTACGACGGCCCGGCAGATGCTGCAGTGGACGGCTACAAGTACCTGAAGGAGCACGACTTCAACGTGACGGACATCGCGATCGACAAGGCGAAGGACATCGCCGGAGACGTTGTGGACGGGGCCCAGGACTGGGCCGGAGACCGTGTCGACGATGCCAAGGACCTCGCCGGCGATGTCGGCGATGGGGTCAAGAAGGCATGGGATTGGGCGTTCTGATGGGTGACATCGGTGTGAACGAGGAGCCGCCGGGCCAGCTTGCCGTGGCTGACGATCAGTTGGGCGCTGCAGTCGTCGACGTGCCGTCGAGTTGGACCATCCCCGTTGGGTCCGGTCAGAACGTGATGGCCTTCGCCGACCTCGACAGCCACGTCGGGCAGGACTTCCTGCCGAACGTGACGCTGCGCATCGATCCCGTCGATTCCGACGACGGCCTGGGCGCCTCCTTCCTGGTCCTGTCGGATCACACGATCGACAACGGTCGTGGACGGTGTCGCACCCGGATGCTCGTGAGCACTCTTCCGGATGCCGCTCTCGTCCAACAGGTCACGACGGTCACCTCGGAACGTGCCGTGGCGACGGTGGTCGCTTCGGCAACAGAGTCCCAGTGGCCGTCGTTGGCCGACGCGTTCGACGCCGTGTCGGCGTCGATCCGACTCGAGAGGGATCCGTCGTGACCGCAGCGGTCGTGGATGAGATCAGGGTGCCCGTGGAGCGCCTGCTCGCAGCCGCCCAGGACGCAGACGCTGCTGTGGAGCGGCTCCGTGCGGTGGTGTCCGGCGGTCCTCCGGCGCTCACGTTGCTCAGAGTCGCAACCAGCTCGATCCGCCGCTACGACATCTGGACGCGTGACCTCGAGGTCGTCACCGTGCCGTACCAGGACGATCGCAGCGTCGTGGTGCCGTGTGGGTACGCGGCAGGGCCTCTTGGCCTCGTGTTGGTCGGCGAGCTGCTGGCCGACGACCGGCCGTCTCCAGCCGTCGAGCTGGGTCCGCTTCGGTTCGACGACGTGGCCGACGTGGTGCGATCGGTGGCTGCCGGCGCGGTCGATGCGGTCCGGGCG
>JAEYSR010000186.1 GCA_023434535.1 Actinomycetes bacterium | reverse complement strand
CCGCGGGTGTTCAGCTTCTCCATCGGGATGCCGAGCTGGCGGGCCGACGGCAGCACCTGGGCGGCGAACGCCTCGTTGATCTCGAACAGGTCGATGTCGTCGACCGACATCCCGGCCCGACCGAGGGCCTTCTTGACCGCCTCGACCGGGCCGAGGCCCATGATCTCGGGGTTCAGGCCGGTGGCGGCGGAGGACACGATGCGAGCCAGCGGCGTGAGGCCGAGCGCCTTCGCCTTGGTGTCGCTCATGACGACGACGGCCGCGGCGCCGTCGTTCAGCGGGCAGGCGTTGCCGGCGGTCACGGTGCCGTCGGGCCGGAACACCGGCGACAGCGTGCTGATCTTCTCGTAGGTGGTCCCGGGTCGGATGCCGTCGTCCTTGCCCACGACGCCGTCGGGGGTGGTCACCGGGGTGATCTCCGCCTCCCAGAAGCCGTTGTTGAGGCTCTCCTCGGCGAGGTTCTGGCTGCGAACCGCGAACTCGTCCTGGTCCTGACGGCTGACGTCCTCCAGCTGGGCGACGTTCTCGGCCGTCTGACCCATGGCCAGGTACATGTCGGGCAGGCCCTTCTGCGCCTCCCAGACCGGAGCGCCGCCCTGGGCACGCTCGGCGGAGTGCGCCTCGGCATCCGCGAAGATCGGGTTCTTGGGCCCGTCGGCCATGCCGAACGGGAACCGGCTCGCCGTCTCGACGCCACCGGCGAGGAACACGTCGCCGTCGCCGGCCTTGACGGCGTGGGCGGCCATGCGGATCGTCATGAGCGACGAGGAGCAGTAGCGGTTGACCGTGGCGCCGGGGACGTCGTCCAGGCCGGCCAGGACGGCGGCCACGCGGGCGATGTTGTGACCCGACTCGCCACCGGGCTGACCACAGCCCCAGAGGACGTCCTCGATCTCGGTCCGGTCGAGGCCGGGCACCTTGGCCAGGACGGCCTCGATGACGGTCGCGGACAGGTCGTCGGGACGCAGGTCCTTCAGAGAGCCCTTGGACATCCGTCCGATCGGCGTGCGGGCGGTGGCGACGATCACGGCCTCGGTCATTGAATTCCCCTGTTCCTGTGACCCCGGTTCGCCCGGGATCGACGTCTTCTGGCGGTCAATCGAGGTTACCCACGGGTAACAGGGCGGCCCAATCGGAGCGCCCTGCGGGCGCTGTCCTACTGTGGGTGCAGGGAGCGGGGCGGAAGCCCCGGTGGAGGGAGGATGCATGTCCGTGACCGATGAGCGCTCCGGCGCGACGGGACTGGCGGGCGCGCCCGGGACGACCTCGGGCGGCGAACCGCCCGGTTCCGACGGGCGGCCGTCGCCGCGCCGCCGTCACATGCCGCCTCGTGCGATCCCGCCGTGGGTCCAGCTGACGGTCGTGGCCGTCGTCGTGCTGGTGGCGTTCCTCGTGTGGTGGTTCGCCGGGCTCCGCCACGACGTCCGCGAGCTGAGCGCCAAGGTCGACGCGATCGCGGAGCAGGGCGGGTTCGTGCTGCCCACGCCCGAGTCGGATGACGAGGTCATCGTCACCCTCCCGCCCGAGCAGCCGCCTGCGGATGCGGAGACGGCGCGCCGCAAGATCAACGACGCCGTGACGGCGGTCTTCACCCCGACGTCCCCCGCCGAGGTCCGCGCACCGTCGATCGACGACCCGGGGGACCGGGCGGCGCGGCTGGCCGCCGTGAGCGCCGGGCCCGGCTGTGCGGACGCGACGCTGCGCGTGGGTGGCAACCGCTTCGTCGACCCGGACCGCGCCACCTCGTCCATCCACTTCGAGGTGCCGCAGGTGCCGATCGCCGACGGCTACCCGTTCGAGATCGAGGTCGTCCGCGTGGGCGACGACTGGAAGGTCAGTGCCGCGTCGGTCGACGGGGTGGTCGGCATGGCCTCGGGCTTCTGCGGCTGAGGCAGGCCTGCCCTGCCCGATGCTCAGGGGATGAAGCGGCTGACGGTGTCGGCCACGCAGGCCGGCTTGGGGTCGGGCTCCCCGCCCCCGGTCAGGTCCCGCTCGACGGTGATGCGCACCGTGACCTGGACACCGCCCTTGGCCTCCGCCGCGTCCACGACCTCGCCCCGGGCCCGGACCCGGCAGCCGACCGGCACCGGCGCCGGGAATCGGACCTTGTCGAGACCGACGTTGACGCCCATGGAGAACGACTCGACGGTGAGCAGGTCGGGCAGGAAGAGGTTCACCAGCGACAGGGTGAGGTAGCCGTGGGCGATCGGGCCGCCGAACGGCGACTCGGCGCGGGCCCGCTCGACGTCGACGTGGATCCACTGGTGATCACCGGTCGCCTCGGCGAACTCGTTGACGCGCTCCTGGGTGACCTCGACCCAGTCGGTGGTCCCGAGGTCGGCTCCGACCATGTCGAGCAGGGCTGCGGGTTCGGCGACGGCGGTCATGGAGATCTCCTCGATCAGGTGGTTCTGTTGTGCGCTGAGCCACCGTTCGGTGGCCCCTCGCACAACAGAACGGTTCAGGGGTGCTGGCTGGAGACGGCGAGGACCTCGCCGGTCATGTAGCTCGACAGGTCGCTGGCGAGGAAGACCATCACGTTGGCGATCTCCCACGGTTCGGCCGCGCGACCGAAGGCCTCGCGTGACGTGAGCTCCTCGAGCAGGCCGGGGGGCGTCACCTTGGCCAGGTTGGCGTGCATGGCCAGGCTGGGGCTCACGGCGTTCACGCGCACCCCGTGCTCGGCCGCCTCGATCGCGGTGCAGCGCGTGAGCGCCATCACGCCGGCCTTGGCCGCGGCGTAGTGGGCCTGGCGCTCCTGGGCCCGCCACCCGAGGACCGACGCGTTGTTGACGACCGCGCCGGCGCCCTGCTCGTACATCGCCGGCAGCACGGCCCGGAGGCACTTGAAGGTGCCGGTCAGCGTCACGTCGATGACCCTGTCCCACTCCTCGTCGGTGAGCTCGGTCACGAGTCCGTTGCCGCCCAGGCCGGCGTTGTTCATCCAGACGTCGATGCCGCCCATCTCGCCCATCGCGGTGGCGACCAGGCCACGCACGTCCGCGTCGTCGGTGACGTTGCAGACGACGGCCGGGGGCCGCTGGCCGAACTCCTCGCCGAGCGCGTCCGCCGTCTCCCCGATGCGGCGCTCGTGGGCGTCGGACACGACGATCGTGGCGCCCTCCAGGAGGCAGCGGCGGGCGAGCGCTCCGCCGATCCCGGTGCCGGCCGCGGCGGTGATCACCACGCGCTTGCCGTCGAGGAGGCCGCGTCCCGGCGGTTCGGTGGGTGCAGGTTGAGCGGGCATGTCGTTCCTCCGTGGATGACCGGGTGACCTGTCCCGGGCGGGGGAGGCGGTCGCCTCTCCCGCGCCGGAGCAGCGCGGTGGGTGGTGGGTCAGCGGGGCTCGCGGGGCAGTCCGAGCGCCCGCTCGCCGATGACGTTCTTCTGGATCTCGTTCGAGCCGCCGTAGATCGTGTCGGAGCGGCTGAAGAAGAAGAGCTTGTGCAGCGGCGACATCTCGAGCTCGCCGGCGTCGCCCTCCTCGGCCTCCGAGTAGCGGGTGGCCATGGCCTCGGCGCCGAGCACGTCCATGGCCGCCTCGCCCATGTCGCGGTGCAGGTCGGCCCAGTAGAGCTTGTTGATCATCGCTTCGCGCGGCAGCGCCACGTTCTCGTCGACGCGCAGGGCGCGCATGGCGTTCCACCGCATGATCCGCACCCGGATCCAGAGGTCGGTGAGTCGCTGGCGGGTGCTGGCGTCGTCGATGGCGCCGGTGCGACGGGCGGCGTCCAGGATGTGGCCGAGCTCCCGGTCGAACGCCATCTGCTGGCCCAGCGTCAGGACCCCTCGCTCGAACGCGAGGGTGCCCATCGCCACCTTCCACCCGTCGCCGGGGGCTCCGACGACGAGGTCGGCCGACGTGCGGGCGCCGTCGAAGAACACCTCGTTGAACTCGGCGGTGCCGGTGATCTGGCGGATCGGGCGGACCTCGATCCCGGGCTGGTCCATCGGCACCAGGAGGTACGACAGGCCCTTGTGGCGCGACGAGCCCTCCTCGGTGCGGGCGACCACGAAGCACCAGTCGGACCACTGCGCCAGCGACGTCCACACCTTCTGGCCGTCGATCACCCACTCGTCGCCCTCGAGTCGGGCCTTGGTGGAGACGTTGGCCAGGTCGGACCCGGCGTTGGGCTCCGAGTAGCCCTGGCACCAGAACTGCGTCCCCGACACGATGCCGGGGAGGAACCGCTGCTGGATCTCGGGCGATGCGAAGTGCACCAGCGTGGGGCCGAGCAGCCCCTCGCCGATCAGGCCGGCGCGTCCGGGCCCACCGGCCCGGGCGTACTCCTCGTGGAAGGCCACCTCGAGATGGAGCGGAAGCCCTCGGCCCCCGTGCTCGACCGGCCAGCCGACGCAGGTCCACCCGCCGGACGCGAGCTCGCGCTCCCACTCCATGCGCTCGGCGACGAAGGCGTGCTCGTCCCCCGGGCCGCCCCGGTGGCGGAGGATCTCGAAGTCGCCGCGGAGGTGCTCGGCCATCCAGTCCGCCACCTCCTGGCGGAAGGCGCGCTCGTCGATCTGGGCCCCGGTCGATTCCACGGGCCCCGACGATAGGCGGAACTGACGATCCGTCAGAAAGTGGGATCGCCGGAGGGAGTCGCGACGGGCCCCGTAGACTCCGGACCCGTGGCCCAGCGGAACCGGACGGTGTGGATCCTGGGCGTCGTCGTGGCCGTCCTGGTGGTCGTCGTGGCCGTGCTCGGAGTTCTCCTGGCCCGCTCCGGCGACGACACGGCCGGACCCGACGCCACGAGCCCGGCGCGGCCGTCGACGCCGGACTCGACCACGACCACGAGCATCGCCGGGTCCATCCCGCCCACTCCGACGTCGACGACTCCCACGCCGTCGGGACCGGTGTCGTTCCAGGACGTCACGATGCAGGAGGGCATCATCCAGCGCCAGTACCTGGTGCTGAGGCCCGCGGACGCTCCGCTCGACGAGCCGCTCCCGGCGGTGATGGTCCTGCACGGCCTGGGGGTGGACCGGTTCGGGATGGTCGCCGTCGCGCCGTGGGCGGAGGCGGTGGCGCGCGACTCCTTCGTCGCCGTCTTCCCCCAGGGCGTGCTGTCGTCGTGGAACGTGGGTCCGTGCTGTCCGCCGGCATCCCTCGGCGGCGTCGACGACATCGGCTTCCTCGGGCGGGTGGTCGACCAGGTCCGGACCCGTCCCGACGTCGATCCCGATCGGCTCTACCTGACCGGGTTCTCGAACGGAGCGATCATGGCGTACGCCCTTGCGTGCGCCCGGACCGCCGACTTCGCCGCAGTGGCCCCGATGGCGGGGGTCAACCTGACCGGCTGCTCGCCGACCCAGCCGCTCTCGCTCCTGCACCTCCACGGTGATCCCGATCCGACCGTGCCCTACGACGGGTCCGCGACGTTGAGCCAGCTCCTGTCCTCGAAGCCGTTCCCGGCCGTGCCGCCGACGGTGGCGGCCTGGGCGGAGGCGGACGGGTGCGCCGCCGAGCCGCGACGCACCGACGAGGGCGACGGCGTGACGCTCGCGGTGTGGCCCGACTGCCCCTCGGGCATCGAGGTGGAGCTGCTGACGTATCCGGGCAACGGTCACGCGTGGCCCACCGAACCGGTCGACGGCCTCGACGAGGTGCTCCGCTTCTTCGATCTCACCGGCTGACCGGCCCGGGTTCGTCGGCCCGGCGACGGCTCAGCCGATGGGCACGACCGGAGCGAGGCGACGGTGCCGGACCGCAGGGTGCATCTGCGAACGCCCGCCGCCGTAGTCGGCGATGGCCCGCCGGAGGGCCGCGACGGGGTCCGAGCCCTTGGCCAGCAGCCGGTTGGCCGAGAGGTACCGCAGGTACGTGTCCAACGTCCTGGACACGTCGCCCGGAGCGGGCACGTGCGCATAGCGGTCCACGCACCACGACGAGATGCCGCCCCAGAGCAGCTCGCCGATGTGCTCGACGGTCCATTCGGTGGGCTCGTCGATCACGAGGTCGGGACCGAGCTGCTCGGCGTGCACGCCGATGATCGCCGCGAGCGCATCGCGGTGGGCGGGCCGACCGCTGGCGAGCGCCCACCGGGCGACGGCGCCGCGGTGCTGGGACACCGCCGCAGGGACGGGGGCCGCGTGGGCCCGGATGGGGGACGGAGCGACCGGGGTGCTGGACATGAATGCATCATGGCGAGGGGGTCTGACAGTCGGGTCGGTGCTCGGGGCGGACGCGGATCGGGACGGGCCCGGAGGCCCGTCCCGATCGGTTCGATGCTCTGTTCCCTTCCGAGGTCCCGCCCGCCACCGGGCGTGCTCGGCGGGGGACCGTCAGCCGGCGAGCGCCAGCGACGCGCCCTGGGTCGCCGAGTTCACCGAGTTGAGGTCGGAGGTGCCGGCCACGTCCGCACCGGCCACGGCGACGTCGATGACGCCCTGCGAGCAGATGCCGATCGGCTCCTCGCCGGCGACGGCGGTCTCTGCCGACGGCGCCACGCTGAAGAGGCTCGTGAGCCAGGTGATCGTGGCGTTGACGTCGATGTTCGACAGCGCCTGCTTGAGCTTCAGCGGGAAGAGCTCCTGGGTGAGGCGGATCTGCTCGGGCAGGTTGCCGGAGATCTGCGCCAGGAACAGCTCGCCCTCGAGCTGGGTGATGTAGGCGTTGAGGTCGAGGCCGCCGGGGAAGGTCGTGGTCGTGGCCTCACCCTCGCCGCCGCCACCCCCGAGCAGGCCCTTGGCGGCGTCGACGATGCCGGTGAGGACCTCCTGCGGGAGGACGGAGAAGTAGCTGCCGACGACGAGCGAGTCGACGTCCTTCTCACCGTTCTTGCCGGTGAACTCGATGTTGTAGGCGCCGAGACCGGTGCCGGCCGTGACCTTGACGCCACCGCCGCCGATCGAGGGCAGCTGCTCGAGAGCGGTCTGGATCTCCGCCGGCTCCGGGAGCTTGTGCACCCGGAAGATGTAGGTGTTGGCGAGGTCCATCCAGTTGGCCTTGGTGGGCACGGTGGTCCGCCACAGCGGATCGACCATCCAGATCGGCTGGGTCTCCTCGTCACCGGACTTCAGGGTGAAGGCGACGCCCTTCTTGAAGACCTCGGACGTGGGATCGAGCTGGAGCGTCTGGACCTCGTTGGTGCCCGGCAGCGTGCCGGAGCAGACCTCGAAGGTCACCGTGCTCGTGGACCCGGCGTCGCCGGTGTTCACCACGACCTGGCCGTTGACGACCTGGCCAGGACCCTCGAGCACCTTCAGCGTCTCGGGCTGGACGGGGCGCTGGACGCCCTTGTCGTCGGTCCCGGCCGTGACGTACTTGCCGAGGACGTCGACCGACACGGACGAGTTGGCCGTGCCCTCGAGCTCGATGGGCTGGACCACGTCGGGCGAGCCCGGGATCCTGATCGAGGTGATCGCCGCGGTGCCCGGGGCCGAGCAGGCGACCTTGACGTCGGTCGTCTTCCCGGAGATGTCGAGCGAGATCGTCAGGGCGATGTTCTTGGGCGAGTACTTGATGATGCCGCCCTTGCCGATGCCGGCGAGCGTCCCGGAGAACGGGCCCTGGGAGATCGTGGCCGGCTGGCCGGCGCTGATCGCGACGTCGACGGGACCGGGCCGGCCGAGCACCTCGGTGGTGTCGGTCGGGCCGGAGACGCCCATGTCCAGCTGCAGGTCCTTGACCGTCAGCGTGGGGTCGATCGCCGCGATCTGGCTGGTGACCGATGCGGCGATGGTGATCGACCAGGTGAACGAGATCGGCTGGTCCGGGGCCTCGGGGTCGAGCGTGGCGGGCACGTCGGACGTGATCGTGAACGGCAGCGACAGGGCGCCGCCGAACGCGGCCAGGAGGCCCTTGGAGGCGTCGTCGGCACCGGAGCACGCACCGGTGATCGACTTCGACTGCGGTGCCGCGCCGGACGGCGCGGCCGTCGAGTACGCGAACACGGTCGCGACCAGCGCGACCGCGACGGCGGCACGAGTGGTCCGCGCCTTGAACAACTTCGACAGCATTGCAGCCCTCCAGAACATCGCTCGTGTCGCCTGCCGCCCCCAGCGGGACACGGCCCGACTGATGCCGCACCGCCCCCGAAGCCCGACACGTCGCAGGGCGACGAGACGGGCGACACATCTGTGATGTGACTGATTAGGGCGTCGTCGGTGTGGTGCGCAAGGGCGATGGGGTCCGACGGGTACGATTCCCCACCCTCCGTGGACGGAGCGCGGTTGGGCGTTCACGCAACGGGACATGCCTGGGGCATCGACCCTCTCGGTCGACCGCGGAGCCGTGTGTACCCTTGGCCCACGTGCGGCCCGGACGCCCGGGCTCGCGCTCGCTGGGGAGTGCTGGGAGACGTGTGGCGGACTGCTCGATGACGCGGACCGACGGTCCGACGGTGCGATGACGCGGACCGACGGTCCGGTGGACCCGGACGACACGCCCGCGCCCCTTCCCGTCCCGCCCGCATCGCCGGCCCCGGGCCTGGGCACCGCTGCGGAGGACGACGGGGCCGCCCCTGCCGGAGTCGTCCACGTCCGCGACGAGATGATCGGGCTCAGCTCGCTGCCGACCGGCGCCTCACCGTCGGCGCACGTCGTGGACCCGCCGGTGCCGCGGGCCGGGGCGGGCACCCTCGAGGACCCGCGCTCGGCGGTCCTGCAACGCCGTCCGGCGTCCCGGTCGATCCGGGCGCTGGCCGTCGCGTCGGTCGCGGTCCTGGGAGTGGGTGCCCTCGGAGCGATCGCGGTGGCGACGGCGTTCGTGGACGGGAACGACCTCGTCGCACTCGTGCTCGCCCAGCTCGCCGTGCTCCTCCCCGCCGCAGCGGCAGCGGCGTTCCTGCTCGTGATGGCGCGAGGTCGACTCCGACGTCAGCTCGACGATCCGGTGGCGGACCTGCGGCGGGTGGTGGCCGACGTCCGCAGCGGCGACCTCGGCGCCCGCAGCGGTCGCAGCGGTCCGACCGACGTCGACGCTCTGGCCGAGGAGCTCGACGGCGCGCTCGGCTCGGTGCAGGTCCACGTCCGCCGACTCCGCCAGCACGCGGAGTGGGGCGCGCAGAGCCGCATGATCTTCGAGGCGCTCGACCTGGCCGAGGACGAGGCGGGCGCGCACGAGGTGGCCGAGCAGGCCCTGGCGATCGTCGATCCGGATCGCTCGGTCGAGCTGCTCCTGGCGCCGCACGGTTCCACCGAGCTCACGACCGTCGCCTCCAACCCGTCGCAGCCGGCGCCGGGTTGTCCGGTGGACGAGGTGTCCGGGTGCGTGGCGATCCGGCGGGCGCAGCCGGTCGTCTTCGACAGCTCCGAGTCGATCAACTCCTGTCCCAAGCTCCGGGGTCGGCCGTACGGGCCGTGCTCCGCGGTGTGCGTGCCGGTCAGCGTCGCGGGTCGACCGGTCGGCGTGCTGCACACCGTCGGCGCCGACCGTCGTCCTCCCGGCGAGCGGCTGGTCGGCCAGCTCGCGACGCTGTCCACCCAGCTCGGCAACCGGCTGGGTGCCCTCCGGGCACTCGAGTCGTCCCGCCTGGAGGCGGCGACGGACAAGCTGACCGGGCTGCCCAACCGTCGTCTGCTGGAGTCGCAGCTGGCCTCGCTGATCGAGCGATCGACGCCCTTCGTGCTCGTGCTCGCGGACCTCGACAACTTCAAGCGCCTGAACGACTCGTTCGGCCACGAGATCGGTGACCGCGCGCTCCAGCTCTTCGCCCAGGTGCTCCGCGACAAGGTGCGCGGCAACGACGTCATCGCCCGCCTCGGCGGCGAGGAGTTCGTGCTCGTCTACCCCAACATGTCGGTGACCACGTCGATCGAGGCGGTCGAGCGCGTCCGTGACGGTCTGACCCAGGCGCTCGCCGTGGCGTCGGTCCCCGAGTTCACCTGCTCGTTCGGCATCACGCACTCGTCGGTGGGACGCGACGCCGCCGCCATCCTGCGGGTGGCCGACGCCGGTCTGCTGCGGGCGAAGGAGCTCGGTCGGGACCAGGTCGTGTACGCGGACGAGACGCTGGCCGCCCGGGTCTTCGGCGACGGCGACGGCGAGCGTCGCTGATCCCGGGCGTCGCAGCCCCGGGCATCGCTGATCGCGGGCCCGTCCGACCCGATCGTCAGACGGGAGCGGTGCGGGGAGGCTGGGTGGTGGGGCCCGGCGGCAGGTTCTCGTCCTCCGGCGTGGCGGGCGTCAGCGCAGCCGGGTTGTCGGCGGCGTCGAGGAGCGTCGACATGGGGACGAACTGGAGCCCCGCGTCCATGCCGCGCTCGAGGATCGACGGGACCGCCGCCACGTCGACGTCGCGCTTGGCCTTGAGCGACTTCACGATCGCGTCGGACTGGGGGAGGAACAGCCCCCGCCCGATCGAGTCGTGCATGTCGATGATCGCTCCCGGGCGGAGCCGCTCGACGATGTGGTCCGACACCAGCTCGGGAGTGCCGACGCCCGGCACGTTGCGCGACACCGACCAGAGGAACGTGTGGTAGTTCTGCTCGGCGAGGATGCGCAGCGACGCGCCGGAGAGCTCGCCCCGGGGCGGTCGGAACCAGATGGTGTCGACGCCCAGGATGTCCTGGATGGCCCGCTTGCCGTCCACGATCTGGTCCCGGGTGCTCTCGGGGTCCTGGAACGCCAGGTCCTGGTGGGACCAGGTGTGGTTGCCGATCTCGTGGCCCTCGTCGATGACCCTCTTGGCCAGGTCACGGTGCTTGTCGACGTTGTAGCCCATGAGGAAGAAGGTGGCCTGGGCCCCCGCCGCCTTGAGCGCATCGAGCACCTGCGGCGTCCAGCGAGGGTCCGGGCCGTCGTCGAAGCTCAACGCGACGTACGGCTGCTGCGTGCCGACGTCCCAGGTCATGCGGTGCGTGCCGCGGAGCTGGTTGTCGGGCGCTGCGGCGTCGGAGCCCTCGATCAGCTTCCGGAGGCTCAGTCCCTCGCTGCGCTTCGACAGCCCGGTGTAGGTGTTCTGGATGATCGCCTCGTCGGTCGTCAACCCGCCACCGGGGAGCTCGACGTCCTCGGTGCACCCGGCCAGCGCCGCCACGGTGGCGGCACCGCCGGCGGCCCCCGCGAGGCTGAGGAAGCGTCGGCGCGACGGCTCGGGGGTGGCGACCAGGCCACGTGGGATGTCCTCTGAGCACATGGCCGAGATGGTGTCAGGTCCGGCCCGTGCTGTGGTGGCACGTCGTCGTCCCGACGCACCCGGCGCTCAGTTGCCGTTGGTGGACCAGTGCCACGGCTCCGACGGCAGGTTGGCGAAGCCGTAGCTCGCGGCGTTGGCCTTGAGCCACGCGAAGCCGGAGCTGCTGCGGGTCAGGGTCGACCCGCCCTGCGTGAAGTCGATGGCCAGTCCCCGCTCGTGCATCGACGAGCCGGGTCGGGCGGTCGGGGGGCTGCAGGACGAGGCCGGGGCCTCGTAGATCGCGTAGTTGCTGGAGCCGCAGTTGTTGCGCCGGACGGCGATCTGGCCCGCCGGGTCCCGGTAGCCGCCACCACCGAAGTTGATGCCGGCGGCCGACGCCGCGGCGAGCAGTCGCTGGAGGTTGCCGGCGATGGAGGAGTGCACCCGGATGCCGCCGACGCTCACGATGTCGCCGCCGCCGGTGATTGTCGGGGGCACACCGCCGCCTCCGCCTCCGCCTCCGCCACCACCACCGCCGGACGACTTCAGGGTGACCTGAGCGGCCTTGGCCCGGGCCTCGGCGGCGGCACGCTGGGCGGCGAGCGCCTTGGCGATCTCCGCCTGCTTCGAGGCGATCGACGTCGAGAGGCTCGCGTCGACCGACGCCAGCGAGTCGGCCTCCGCCAGCGCACGGTCCAGTCGGCTGTCGACCTGGGCGGCGAAGGCCTGCTGCTTCTGGTAGGCGGCGTTGAGGTCGCCGAGGCGGTCCTCCACGTCGGCCTTGCTCTTCGCGGCGCGCTCCGCCGCGGCGGCCGCGGCCGCACGGGCCAGCTCGAGGTCCTCCTGCTTGGACCGGAACTGCTCCACCACGTCGGTGTTCTCGTTCGCCTGGACAGACAGGAAGGCCCGCTTGTTGACGGCGTCGTTGACGTCGTCGACGCCGACGCCCGACATCGGGTCCGAGCTGCCCATGGTGACGTAGGCCTGCACGGCGGAGTCCCGCATGCGCGTCCGCAGGTCGTCGAGCTCCTGCTGGGTCTGGGCCTGGGAGGCCTCTGCCGCGGAGCGGTCCGACTCGGCCTGCGTGACGGCCCGCTTGGCCTCCTCCACACGATCCTGCTGGGCGCTGACCTGCGCGTTGAGGGCGCCGAGCGCCGAGGTGACCTCGGCGTCGGTCGCCTTGAGGCCGTCCACCTCGGAGGCCTTCGACGCCTTCTCCGCCCGGACCTGGTCCCGCTTCTTCTGCAGCTCGGCGAGGCTGGAGCCGGAGTCGCCCTGCGCGGCCACCGGGTTGGCGGGCACCAAGGAGACGGCGAGCGATGCCGCGGCGACGGCGGCCACGACCAGGGTGGGGACCCGGCGGCGACGGTGGTCGGCGGGAGCGGGTTCCATCGGATTGCGCGGTGAGATGTGCTGCACGTCGTCCTGTGGAGGTCAGGCCGGCGCCGGGGAGGGACGGCGGCGTGTCGCGGTCCTCGGGCGGTGGGCGACCCGAGCGTTCGTAACGAGACCGCAACGTAACACATCCGTCCTCGTCGACGGGAGGGCGGGATGAGGGTTCACCCAGGACCACCCGCCGGTCTGCGGCCCTGGCAACGGGGGCACCACGTGGTGGAGCGGGCGTCGAGCACCGCGCCGCGGAGCGTCGATCCGCAGCGATGGCAGGGGAGACCCGAGCGGCCGTAGCAGTCCAGCCGGTGCTGGTTCGTCCCCTCGGCGCCGTCGGCGTCGACGTAGTCGCGGAGCGTCGTCCCGCCGTGCGCGACGCCCTCTGCCAGGACGTCGCGCACGGCGTCGCGCAGCCGGACCGCGGCAGCTCGGGTCAGGTGGCGCGAGCGCGGGTCCACACCGGCGCGCCAGAGCGCCTCGTCCGCGTAGATGTTGCCGACGCCGGCGACGGGTCGCTGGGACAGCAGGGCGGTCTTGATCCGGCGACGGCCCGAGTTGATCGCGGCGCGCAGGTTCTCGGGGGAGAAGTCCGGGTCGTCGGGCTCTGGTCCGAGCCCGGCGAGGGTGGGCATGCCGTCGTACTCCCCGGCGGCGACGACGGCGACCCGCCCGAAGCGTCGGGTGTCGTGGAACGTCAGGGTCCGACCGTCGTCGAGCGCCCACCAGGCCCGGAGGTGCGGGTGCGGCTCCGCTCCGCCGGTTCCGTCGACCCGATCCCCGCCCACGGCGAGGCGGCCGGTCATGCCGAGGTGGACGACCAGCTCGTCGTCGCCACCGTCCGGCCGGGCCAGCCCGACCAGCAGGTACTTCCCCCGGCGGCGCACCCGACGGATCGTCGCCCCGGTCGCGGCGGGGGCTCCGTCGAACTTGGGCGAGGGGAACGCCCATGCCTCCACGACGGTCCGATCGACCAGGCGCGGCTCGAGCTGACGTCGGATCGTCTCGACCTCCGGCAGCTCGGGCACGGTCGGAGTGTGCCGCTCCGACGACGGGCCCGGCCACCCGCCCGGCGTCCACGGATCGACGAGGCCCGCAGTAGTACGTTCCGTGGCGGGGGAAGCACGGCGAGAGGGGAGGTACGCGTTGTCCGACGGCAGCGACGACCGCGCACCCGACGAGGTGCTGGACCTCCGGTCGCAGAGCGACACCAGGGAGCGGCTCGTGCGCGCCGCCGCCGAGGTGTTCCGCGAGAAGGGCTACACCGGAAGCCGCGTCCAGGACATCGCGCGACGGGCCGGGTTCACCTCGGGCGCGCTGTACACCCACTTCGACAGCCGCGCCGACCTCCTCGCCGAGGCGATCGCCGTGGAGAACAGTCGGATGTTCCGGATGCTCTCCGACGGCGTCGGCAGCTCCGGGACCTTCGATGCGGCCGCGGTGGCCGCCTCGCTCGCCGCGTTCGTGCGCCTGGAGTCCTCGCCGACCGACCAGCTGATGCTGGACGGGTTCGCCATCTGCACCCGCGACGACGACGCCCGCGTGCGGATCGGGGAGTCGGTGAGCCAGCTGCTGGACAAGCTGGAGGCCA
Organism: Actinomycetes bacterium; assembly: GCA_023434535.1. Lineage (GTDB taxonomy): Bacteria > Actinomycetota > Acidimicrobiia > Acidimicrobiales > Microtrichaceae > Dermatobacter. The sequence goes on along the minus strand of JAEYSR010000186.1, from coordinate 6,583 downwards.
GCATGGCGTCGATGCCCGTCGGGGTCGGCACTCTGATGGACACCGATCCGGGCGGCATGGCGTACCTGATGGTGGCGTTCATGAGCGGCGTCGCCGCGCTGCGGGTGGCGGGCCTGGGCGAACGAGCCCCCGGGTCCGTCGAGGAGGTCCTCGTCGGGTTCCTGCAGCAGCTGGGCGCCGAGTCGACCGGGCTCCCGGCCCGTGCGGCAGCCGCCGCGGACGGAGCGCCGTCGACCCCGATGGGCGCCGTTCCGCCCGGGACGACGGGCGATGGCCCGGCCTGACGGCCTGCCAGGAGTACCGTTGACCCATGGGGATCCTCGCCGTGGTGAATCAGAAGGGTGGCGTCGGCAAGACGACCGTCGCGCTCGGCCTCGCCTCCGCCGCCATGATGCGGGGCCGCCGGTCCCTCGTCGTCGACATGGATCCGCAGGCCAACGCCACGACGGGACTCGGGGTCTTCGACGCGACGACCACGATCGACCACGTCCTCACCGACGACGCTCCCGGGGCGGCGGGCCGGGCGGTCCGCACGTCCGGGTGGGAGCCGTCGGTGGGCCATGCGCCGGACCTCGTGCCGAGCTCGCCGCGGCTCGCGCAGTGCGAGCACCAGCTGGCCACGGATCCGATCGGCGCCCAGGACCGGCTGCGCGTGGTCCTCGACGGCGTCGCCGGCCGCTACGACGACGTCATCGTCGACTGCCCGCCGTCGCTCGGTCTCCTCACCGTCAACGCCCTCTTCGCCGCCGACCGCGTCCTCATCGTCGCCGAGCCGGCGGCGTGGAGCCTCGACGGCGTCGAGCAGATCCTCCGCAACGTGCGGCGGATCGCCGATCGCCAGGACGGTCGCCCCGCGGTGGCGGGGATCGTCGTCAACCGGCTCGGTCGGACCCGGGACGCCGGCTACTGGTACGACCAGCTGAAGGAGACGCACGGCGACCTCCTGCTCGAGCCGGCGATCACCATGCGGGCCGCGGTGGCCGAGGCCGCAGCCCAGTCGCTGCCCATCCACCTGCTGCGTCGGGATGGCGCGTCGGAGGCGGGCGACCAGTTCGCCGCCCTGGCTCGTACGCTCGACCAGGATCGATCGGCACCGGCGGTCTCGTCGCTGCCGCAACCCCGCATCGACCTGTCGGCGGTCGTCGGGACCTCCTCAGCGCCGGCGGAGCACTGATGGCCGGCTACGACCCCAAGCGACCCCGTCCTGCCGCGACCGACGCCGACGAGCCGGCACCGGTCGACGCACTGCTCGATCCCGAGCCGGCACCCGTGCTCGCAGAACCCGAGGTGCTCTACGAGGTGGAGCTGGTCGCCGACGCCGACGCGGACGCGCAATCGGACGACGACGCTCCTGCTGTGACCGCTGCCGATGTGGCTGCTCCCGAGCCGTCTGCTCCCGAGCCGTCTGCTCCCGATGTGGCCGCTGGCCCGGAGTCCGCGTCCGACGAACCTGCGTCCCGCGATCGTGACGTTCCAGGTCCGGCAGCGCCCGACGTCGCGGAGGCTGCGCCGGTCCCCGCGACCGACGACGGATCGCCGGCGGGGGAGCGCCACCTGCGGGCGGTGCCGCCCGGTTCCTCCGACGTGCCGGTGGCCGAGCCTCCGGCGGAGCCGACGGCGAACCGAGCCGTGGCTCTGGTCGGAGCAGGTGTGGCGGCGCTCCTCGCCGTCCTGCTCATCGTGCTGCTGCGTCGTCGCAACCGCTGAGCCGGCGCGACCGCAGCCGGAACGGGGCGATGTGACCGAGCTTCACTTCCGGCTGCGACATGCCGATCAGACGTCGACGGCCTTTCGGTCGTGACGGCTCGATGACAGACTGCGCGCTCGCCGTGACGGTTCCGTCATGGATCGTCGACAGCTCCCCAACGACCCGCCGTGACCGAGACCGCCCACACCGACAACCCCGCGACCCGGACAGCTGCTGCGCCGTCGACCTGCGCCCGCACCGGCTCGTCCACCCGGACCCGCACGCGAGGTCGCCGGTCGGTCGTCCTGGTCCCCTTCGTGGCCGCATCTCTGGCCCTGGGCCCGGCGATGGCCCCGGTCGGAGCGGGAGCCGCCCCTGGCGCCGACGCCGTCGAGGCCGCACGGACGGAGGCGACGGCGGCGACCGACGCACGGGAGGAGGCCGAGGCGCGCCTGGCGGACGCGGCCGACCGCCGCGCCGGGCTCGAACGGCGGACGGCCGAGCTGGCCGACGCCGACGCGGCGTCCACCGCCGCGCTCGCCGATGCTCGTCGCCGGCTCCGGGAGCTGGCGGTCGCCGCGTACATCGACGGCGGTCGGACCGAGCTCCTCCAGGCATCGCTCGAGCCCGACGAGGCATCCGCGGTCTCCTGGCGGGTCGGCATGGTGTCGGGCGGTGCAGGTGAGGTGTCCGACGCCGTCGAGGACTTCGCCCAGCTCCAGTCGGCCAACGACCCCGAGCAGCAGTCGGTGGCCCAGGCGCTCGACGAGGCGCGCAGCCAGGAGGAGCAGGCCCGCAGCGACGTCGTCCAGGCGTCGGCCCGCGAGCGCGACGCCGGAGCGGCCCTCGAACGAGCGGTCGCAGCTCGCGCCGCGGCGCGTGCTGCCACGACCACGACCACCGATCCGGGTACGTCCTCGCCGCGCCGGTCGTCGGCGCCCGCGTCGTCCAGCGCCGCCGGCCTGGCGGCGCCCCGACCCGTCGGCGGTGCGACCGCCGAGGAGGCGGCCTTCCTCGCCAAGGTCCGCCAGTGCGAGTCGCGGGGCAACTACTCGATCGTGAGCTCGACCGGCCGCTATCGCGGCGCCTACCAGTTCAGCGTGCAGACCTGGCAGGGCGTCGGCGGGACGGGCGACCCCGCCGCGGCGTCACCCGCCGAGCAGGACGCCAGGGCGCTGGCTCTGCTGCGCCTCCAGGGCAAGCGGGCCTGGCCGGTCTGCAGCCAGAGGTGACCGGTCGACCGATGACGTCCCGGTTTTCCCGCCGGGCCCCGCGTTTGGCTAGGGTCGCCCGCGGTATGACCGGCCGAGACCGAGGAACGCTGTGACCGTCCGACTCCGCCTCACCGCACTCTTGACCGCCCTCGTGGTGGTGGCTGTGGGTTGCCAGCACGCCGAGACCCCGCCCCCGGCGGTGAGCGGCGAGATCGAGAAGGGCAACCCGACCACCACCGAGCCGGCCGCGCTGCAGATCTCGACCGACACCCCCACTCCCGAGCCGCTGAGTCCCGAGCGCCAGCAGCGTCTGGATGCGGCACTGGCCCAGATCCCGGCCGAGTGCGAGGTCCTGAGCGACAAGAACTGCCTGCTGCCGTTCCCGAGCGACTTCCACACCAAGGTCGACGACGCGACCGGGACGCACCGGCGCATCAACCTCCCGACCGGGCAGCTGCCCAACGTCGACGGCGTCACGCTGGACCCGTCGGCCTGGAACCTGAACGACGGCTGGAGCCCCTCCACGCCGATCCTCGCCTATGTCCCGGGTCTCGATCCCGAGGCGACCGCGCTGCCGTCCGAGGGCGACATCGCCTTCTCGGTCTCCGACGAGTCGGCGACCGTGATCGTCGACCTCACGACGGGCCAGCTCGTCCCGCACTGGGCCGAGATGGACTCCCGTGCCACGAGCGACGACAACCGGCTGCTCATCCTCCGTCCGGCCACGTCGCTCATCGAGACGCACCAGTTCGCCGTCGCCTTCCGTCACATGATCGGCACGAACGGGGCGCCGCTGCCGTCGCCGATCACCTTCCAGGCGATCCGTGACAACAACGCCACCGGCGACGCCCGCATCGCCGAGCGCCAGCGCGAGTTCAACGTGGCCTTCCCCAAGATGGCCGCCGCCGGCGTCGCCCGTCAGGGCCTGTACCTGGCCTGGACCTTCACCGTCGCCTCGCCCGAGTCGCTCGCCGGCCGGGTGCTCTCCATGCGCGACGACGCCTTCGGCAAGGTGTCGGGCCTCCCGCCCGCGTACTCGGTGACCGGGACGCAGACCACCGACCTCCAGCCGGGCATCGGCAAGGTCGTGCGGGGCAACTTCCAGGTCCCGCTGTACCTCGACGGCGACGGCGGGCCCGGCTCCCGGATGGTGTTCAGCCCGCTCAACGGCCAGCCGCTCGCCACGGGCACGACCACGGCGAACTTCACCTGCTCGCTGCCCGAGGAAGGCCTGGAGAACGGCAACTCGGTCCCGGTCGTCTACGGCCACGGACTGCTCGGCTCGGCCGACGAGGCCGCTAGCTCCCAGGTCCAGCACACCGCCGCGGCCAACAACTCGGTGTACTGCTCCACCGACATCATCGGGATGGCCGAGGAGGACACCACCAACGCCGCGGCGGCGCTGGCGGACCTCAACAAGTTCCCGTCGATCCCGGACCGCCTGCAGCAGGCGATGCTGAACACGATGTTCCTGGGCTGGCTGCTGACCGACCTCGACGGACTCGGAGCCGCTCCGGAGTTCCAGACCTCGGCCGGCGCGAACATGCTGAACAACGCCGAGGCGTACTACGACGGCATCAGCCAGGGTGCCATCTTCGGCGGCGCCGTGACCGCGGTGTCCACGCAGTGGACCAAGGCGGTCCTGGGCGTCGGCGGCATGAACTACTCGACGCTCCTGACCCGCAGCGTCGACTTCAACAAGTTCCTGCCGATCCTCGAGGACGCCTACCCCGACCCCGTCGAGCAGCAGCTCGTCTACGGCGTCCTGCAGATGCTGTGGGACCGCGGCGAGACCAGCGGCTACGTGCAGCACCTCACCGACCGGGCCTACAACCTGACCCCCAAGCACCAGGTGCTGATGACGGTGGCGTTCGGTGACCACCAGGTCGCCACGATCACCGCCGACAACATCGCGCGTACCCTCAAGCTGCCGATCTACCGGCCGACCCTGCCCGACGACGTGGATCCGATGCTCGGCGTCGCCACGCCGCAGAAGGACTTCTTCTACAACCTCGGGCCCATCCGGAAGTTCCCGCTCGACGGCTCCGCTCTGTACTACTGGTACGACGGCACGCTGCCGCCGCCGCTCGGCAACATCACGCCGACGATGAGCACGGCCTACCAGGCCCAGTGCCAGGGCACCGCGGCGGAGACCGACGTGGCGTGCCAGGATCCGCACGAGATGCCGCGGCGTCAGCCGCAGGTGATCGCACAGAAGAAGGCGTTCTTCCAGCCGGAGGGCACCATCACGAACGTGTGCAAGGACGAGCCCTGCATCGGCAAGCCCCGCGGCGAGTTCGACTACTGAGACCGACGCCCGTCGCCGGCGGACCGCCGACGACGTGACTGCCCGAACGCGACGAACCCCCCCCGTCACGGCGGGGGTTCGTCGCGTCCGGTCTCGATCAGGCGCTGCCCGTTCAGGCGCTGCCCGATCAGGCGCTGACGTCGAAGCCGCTGAGGTCGTCGGCCAGCTGGGCCTTCAGCCGGTCGGCGACGTCGCCGCGGACGATGCGCCGGGTGACCCGGAACGGACCGGCGTGGAGTCGCTCGGCCAGTTCGGCCGCGGTCGAGATGGCACGGTCGCGCACCTCCGCGGCGTCGACCACCTCGTCGAGGAAGCCGGCCGCCTCGGCGTCCGCCGGCGCGTACACCCTGGCCAGCTGGATCGCCTCGGTGAACGCAGGGATCGCCAGGCGGTCCTGGCAGATCCCCACGGCGAAGCCGGGGACCGGCATGCCGATCGCGACCTCGGGCAGCCCGATCTTGAACGGCCCGTCGGCGCCGATGCGGACGTCCGCGCAGCACAGGAGGATCGCCCCCATGGCCAGGGCGTGGCCGGTGACGCCGAACACGACGGGCTTGGGGAACATGTAGAAGCGCAGGCCGAGCTCGGCCCCGCGGCCGAGCATGTCGCGGGCTCCCTCGGGCCCCGACGTCATGACCGACAGGTCGAACCCGGCGGAGAACTTGCCCTCCCGGCCGACGAGGACCACTGCGGTGACGTCGTCCTCCTCGGCCCGGTCGAGTGCGCCCTCGAGCGCGGACAGGACGTCGAAGCCCAGGGCGTTGGCCTTGCCGTCGTCGAGGTCGATGACGGCGATGCCGTCGGTCACCGTGACCGTCACCGGTCCGGATGCGGTCGAGGAGTTCGTGTCGTCCATGGGGCGGCACGCTAGTGCCGTGACCCAACCGACCCGCCCCGGAGGCGGTCGTCGGGGTGGTGGGGCGGACGGTGCCCACCTCGTCGGAGACCGCGGATCCCTCGGTAGGCTGGCGGCGCACCGGGGCACCCGACCACGTCGGTCGGGGCTCCGTCGAGCGGATGGAGGCACCGATGGGATTCCTGGACAAGGCCAAGGGGCTGGCGGACCAGGCCATGGCCAAGGCCGACGAGGCGATGTCCGGCGGCCCGACGTCGAAGTCGGCGGACCCGTACTTCCGCGACCTCGGCGTGCTCGCGTACCTCGAGGCCACCGGACGCCCGGCGCCGGAGGCGGACCGCCTCCGTCAGGAGGCCGTCGCCGCCATCCAGGGCATCGAGGGCCAGACGGCGCTCAACTTCGCGCTGTCGTCCGCCGCCCCGCCGCCCCCGGGCGCCGCTGCGACCGCCCCGCCCCCGCCCGGAGCGACACCGTCCGCTCCGCCGCCTCCCGGGGCCGCCACGCCACCTCCTCCGCCC
>JAEYSR010000292.1 GCA_023434535.1 Actinomycetes bacterium | reverse complement strand
GGTCGGGACGGCCCCGGACGTGACGGTCAGAACAGGGTGAGGTCGGCCTCGCGGGTGCCTCGGAGCATCTCGTAGTCGACCTCGACCCAGTCGATGCCGCGGGCCTCGGCCAGCACCTTGGCCTGCGGCTTGACCACCTGCGCCACGAACACGCCGCGCACGCCGCGGAGCGACGGGTCGCGGTCCATGCGCTCCAGGTAGCGGACGAGCTGCTCGACGCCGTCGATCTCGCCTCGACGCTTGACCTCGACCGCCACCGCGACGCCCTCGTCGTCGCGGCACAGCAGGTCCACGGGCCCGATGTCGGTCGGGAACTCGCGTCGGACGAGCGTCAGCCCGTCGGCGATCACGGTGGGATCCGCAGCCAGCAGCTCCTGGAGGTGCGCCTCGACGCCGTCCTTCTGGAGCCCGGGGTCGACGCCGAGCTCGTGGGCGGTGTCCGACAGCACCTCGTGGAGGTGGATCGTCAGCCGCTCGCCCTTGGGGTTCGTGACCGTCCAGTGGTCGGTCTCCTCGACCACGACGTTCGGGGCGTTCATCCAGTTGAGGGGCTTGTAGGCGCCGCCGTCGGCATGGATGGCGACGCAGCCGTCCGCCTTCACCATGATGAGGCGCAGGGCCTCGGGGAGGTGGGCGGTCAGACGTCCGTCGTAGTCGACCGAGCAGCGGGCGATGACCAGGCGCACGGACGGGACCCTAGCCCCGTCCGCCCACCCGTTCTGACGAGATGTCAGCACCGTTCCGGTGCTCAGATCTCCGCGGAATCGCCGGCCGGGACGGGTCGAGCGGAGGCTCAGGCGGTCTGCCGCAGGGCGGGGATGCGCAGCGACAGGTCGTTGCACTCCTCGCACACGGACTCGGGCACGATGCCCGCCCTCATCAGGAGGGCGAAGGCCCGGCAGCCGAGGCAGAACCCGAACGCGGCCTCGAGGAACGCCGCTCCGGCGAGCAGTGCGACGACGACGCGGGCGGCGGTGGGTGCACCGGCGAGGAAGAGGACCGACGCCGTCACGGTGAACGTGACGCCGATCGCCTGGGCGAACCGCTTGGGCGGCCCCGGCACGTACTTGGCCTGGCGGGGGAGACGGGGAGCGACCACCTGGGTGGCGATCCGGCCGAGCGGGCTGAGAGTGGGACCGGTGAGGACCCGGGCGACGAAGCCGTAGGTCAGGGGGATGAGCACCCAACCCCAGCCGGTGACGACGAACAGCACGGCCATCCCGACGACGCCGGTCGCGACGGTGCGCGCCGCGACGTCGTTGACCGGGTTGGGGAAGGAGAACAGCCCGCTCCGGGAGCGGGTGGAGGTGTCGGTCGTGCTCACGTCGCCCAGGCTACGACGTGAATCCCGACCCAACCAGTCAAGATTCGCCGCCGTCGGTCGGGGCGCCGGACACCGCGGAGATCTGAGCACCGTTGCGGTGCTCAGATCTCGTCAGAAGTGTCAGCCGCGGGCGTTCTTGAGCGCCTTCGTGGCCCGGGCGCGCTCGCCGGCGTCGAGGACGGTCTTGCGCAGGCGGATGGCGTTCGGCGTCACCTCGACGCACTCGTCCTCGGCCACGAACTCGAGCGCCTGCTCGAGCGACATCGGCCGGGGCGGGGTCAGGCGCTCGGTGTTGTCCGATCCGGCGGCACGCATGTTCGTGAGCTTCTTCTCCCGGCAGATGTTCACGTCCATGTCCTCGCCGCGGGAGTTCTCGCCGATGACCATGCCCTCGTACACCTCGTCGCCGGGGGCGACGAACAGCACGGCACGCTCCTGGATGGCCACGACCGCGTACGCGGTGACCGGTCCACGACGGTCGGCGACGATCGAGCCGCGCTCACGGGCCCGGATCTCGCCGAACCAGGGCGCCCAGCCGTCGAACACCTGGTGGATCATCCCGGTGCCGCGGGTCTCGGTGAGGAACTCGGTCCGGAAGCCGAGGAGGCCACGGGCCGGCACCCTCTGCTCCATGCGCACCCAGCCGGTGCCGTGGTTGACGATGTCGGTCATCTGGCCCTTGCGGCTGGCCAGGAGCTGGGTGACGGCGCCGAGGAACTCCTCGGGCACGTCGACGGTGACGGCCTCGACCGGCTCGTGCAGCGTGCCGTCGATCTCCCGGGTGACGACCTGGGGCTTGCCGACGGTGAGCTCGAAGCCCTCCCGGCGCATGGTCTCGACCAGGACGGCCAGCTGGAGCTCGCCGCGGGCCAGGACCTCCCAGGTGTCGGGGCGCTCGGTGGGCTGCACCCGGAGGCTCACGTTGCCGATGAGCTCGGCGTCCAGGCGGGCCTTGAGGAGGCGCGCCGTCATCTTCGAGCCGTCCTGGCCGGCCATCGGTGACGTGTTCACACCGATGGTCATGGCCAGGCTGGGCTCGTCGACGGTGATGACCGGGAGAGGGCTGGGGTTCTCGGGGTCCGACAGCGTCTCGCCGATCGTGACGTCCTCGATGCCCGCCACGGCGATGATCTCGCCGGGCCCGGCGGAGTCGGCCTCGACCCGCTCGTGGTTCTCGGTGACGTAGAGCACCGCGACCTTGGCCCGCTCCACGGATCCGTCGGTCCGGCACCACGAGACCTGCTGGCCCTTGCGGATCGTCCCGTTGATGATCCGGCACATGGCCAGACGACCGACGAACTGGCTGGCGTCGAGGTTGGTGACCCAGGCCTGGAGCGGGCCGTCGGGATCGTGGGTCGGCGCCGGCAGGTGGTCGACCAGCAGCTCGAACAGCGGGGTCAGGTCCTCGGCGAGGTCGTCGGTCGAGTCGGGCTTGGTGGTCGACGCACGCCCGGCGCGGGCGTTGCAGTACACGATCGGGAAGTCGAGCTGGTGCACGTCCGCGTCCAGGTCCAGGAACAGCTCCTCGACCTCGCTGACGACCTCGTCGATGCGGGCGTCGGCCCGGTCGACCTTGTTCACGGCCAGGATGACCGGCAGGTCGAGGGTCAGGGCCTTGCGGAGGACGAAGCGGGTCTGGGGAAGAGGTCCCTCGGAGGCGTCGACCAGGAGGACCACTCCGTCCACCATGGTCAACGCCCGCTCGACCTCACCGCCGAAGTCGGCGTGGCCCGGGGTGTCGACGATGTTGATCTTGACCTCGTCGCGCCCGTCGCCGGTCCAGCGGACCGCGGTGTTCTTGGCGAGGATGGTGATGCCCTTCTCGCGCTCGAGGTCCATGGAGTCCATGACCCGGTCGACGGTCTCGGCCCCCTCACGGAACGCACCCGACTGCTGGAGCATGGCGTCGACCAACGTGGTCTTGCCGTGATCGACGTGGGCGATGATCGCGACGTTGCGAACGCCGGGGACGGGGACGCGGCCGTCGATCGTGGTGGTGGCGTCAGCGGTGGTGGGGTTCATGGCACTTCCGATTCAGGGGGACCCACCAGTCTGCCCGACGCACCGGCCCCGGCCCGAACCACCCCGGCATGCCGTGTGGCACGTCACACCGCTCCGTGTCCCCGTTCTGTTCGCCAGAAGCGGCGGGTTCTCACCGCTTCCGCAGAACAGAACGGGTGGTCAGCGCCGGTCGAGGCGCTTGCGGATCGTCTCTCGGCGCTTGCGCAGCTCGCTGTAGGTGACGGCGTCGGTCGTGTCGTCGACGATGCCGAAGCTGGCGCGGATGGCCGACTCGTCGACGGCGAACCCGTCGGCCGACACGCCGAGCTCGGCGGCGAAGCGCTCGCCGTGCTCGGTGGCCAGACCGGTCGACAGGGCGGCCACCTCGGCGACCAGGTCGAGATCGGGGGCCAGCACCGCGATCGCTCCGTCCAGGAACACCAGGTTCTTCACGTACAGCATCAGGACCTTGGGCAGGCGTGCGCCCATGCCCATCAACGCCTTGATGATGCGCTGGATCTCGCCGACCAGCTGCTCCTGGTCGAGCGTGGTCGGATCGATCGGCGCCTTGTCCAGGCCGAGCTCCCGGATCACCTCGTCGATGTCGGTGTCGGCCGGCAGGGCCCCGAGGTCGCGGAAGGCCGCGATCTGGCCGGGGATGTCGCCCATCGCCCCGTAGAGCATCATCCGCAGGAACGCTGATCGCTGCAACGGCGTCAGCCGGGCGGTGATGCCGAAGTCGAGCAGCGCGATCCGGCCGTCGGGCGTGACGAACAGGTTGCCGGCGTGGAGGTCGCCGTGGAAGAGGCCGTGCACGATGCACCCCTCCGTGAACCCTTTCATCCCGATGCGGATGATCTCGTGGGTGTCGATGCCGGCGGCCTGCATGGACTCGAAGTCCTCGAACGCGAACCCGTGGAGGCGCTCCATGACCAGCACCCGCCGGGTCACGAGCTCGGGGTGGGGGCGGGCGATGACCCAGCCTCGCTGGCCGAGCTGGGCGAACACGTCGGCCACGTCGAGCATGTTCTCGGCCTCGAGGCGGAAGTCGAGCTCCTCCAGGATCGTCTCGGCGAACAGCTCGACGAGTGCGGGAGGGTTGGCCAGCGCGGCGACGGGGATGCGTCCCACCAGGAACGGGGCCAGCCACGACATGACCTTGAGGTCGGACTGGACCTGCTGGCGGATGGTCGGCCTCTGGACCTTCACCACCACGTCCTCTCCCGTCGACAGCCGTGCCACGTGGACCTGGGCGATCGATGCCGCGGCGAGCGGGACGGGGTCGAACGAGGAGAAGACCTCCTCCAGGGTTCGGCCGAGGTCCTCCTCCACGACCCGGCGGACCACGTCGAAGGGCTCGGCCCGGACCTGGTCGCGGCACTTGCGGAACTCGTCGACCAGCTCCGGCGGGAACAGGCCCTCCCCGCTCGAGATGATCTGGCCGAGCTTGATGTAGGTCGGGCCCAGGTGCTCGGCCGCGATGCGGAGGCGGCGCGACAGCCCGGCGCGCGATCGGCTGCCACCTGCCCGCCGGTCCGTGATTGCCCAACCGCCGACCGCTGTCCCGATCCGGGCGGTCACCTCGGCCAGTCGACGGGGCGGGGGCAGTCGACGCCGCCCCGTCAGCACCGGGACCTGTCGGCGGACGGTGAGGCGCACCGACGGGAGCCCGCGCGACCACGCCAGTGCGTCGGGATCGACGACCCACGGGCCGTGGTCGGTGAACGTGTAGCGCTCGGTGTCGGGGGAGACGGAGGTGTCGGACATGGATCGGGGCCTCGGGTCAGATCCGGGCGGCGGCCAGTGCGGCGTCCGCCAGCTCGGGTCGGCAGATCAGCAGGTCGGGCAGGTACACGTCGGCCTGGTTGTAGCGGAGCGTGCTGCCGTCCAGGCGGCTGCAGTGGAGCCCGGCGGCGAGGGCGACGGCGACCGGCGCGCAGCTGTCCCACTCGTACTGCCCGCCCGAGTGCGGGTAGAGCTCGGCCTCGCCGCGGACGACCGCCATGGCCTTGGCGCCGGCGGATCCCATCGGGACGAGCTCGGCGCCGAGAGCGGCGGCGACCGCCTCGGCCTCGGCGGGGGGTCGGGTCCGGCTGACCACCACGCGGGGCGGCTCCGCCGCGGGCGGCAGGGCGGGCGGATCGTCGGTGGCCAGGACCAGGCCGAGGCCAGGGAGCGCGACCGCGCCGGCGGTCGGGACGTGGTCCTCGACCAGAGCGACGTGGACCGCCCAGTCCGATCGCTCCTCGCCGTACTCACGGGTGCCGTCGAGGGGGTCGATGATCCAGACCCGCTCGGCGTCCAGTCGCGTCAGGTCGGCCCGTTCGTCCTGCGTGGCCTCCTCGCTGAGGACCGCGTCGGCCGGTCGCTCCGCGGTCAGGCGTTCGAGGAGCATCAGGTGGGCGGCGTCGTCGCCCCGGGCGCCGAGGTCGCGACCGGTGATCCCGTCGCCCACCATCGCCGTCCGCAGCTCCAGGAGCAGCTGCCCCGCCGCGCCGGCCAGCTCACGTGCCAGTCGGTGGTCGTCCTCGCTGGCCATGACGGCGAACCCTACCGGGCCCCCGGACGGGTCGAATGAATCTTGACTGGAGCGGTCGGGATTAGGTCGGTACGCTGCCGATCTTCCCGACCTCGTCGCGGCGCCGTGCGCCCGTCCGGAGCGACCTGAAGTGATCACCTACGAGCTCACGAACCTGCAGGCCCTCGAGGCCGAGTCGATCCACATCATCCGTGAGGTGGCCGCCGAGTTCGAGCGGCCGGTGCTCCTGTTCAGCGGCGGCAAGGACTCCATCGTCATGCTCCGGCTGGCGGAGAAGGCCTTCTGGCCCGCTCGGATCCCGTTCCCGGTGATGCACGTCGACACCGGTCACAACTTCGACGAGGTGTACGAGTTCCGCGACCGCCGTGTCGCGGAGCTGGGCATCAAGCTGGTCGTGGCGTCCGTGCAGCAGTCGATCGATGAGGGCCGGGCGGTCGAGCAGACCGGACCCCGCGCCAGTCGCAACCAGCTGCAGACCGTCACGCTCCTCGACGCGATCGAGTCCCACGGGTTCGACGCCGCGTTCGGCGGCGCTCGCCGGGACGAGGAGCGGGCCCGGGCGAAGGAGCGGGTGTACTCGTTCCGTGACGAGTTCGGGCAGTGGGATCCCAAGAACCAGCGGCCCGAGCTGTGGAACCTGTTCAACGGCCGGCACCGGCGGGGCGAGCACATCCGTGTGTTCCCGCTGAGCAACTGGACCGAGCTGGACATCTGGCAGTACATCGAGGCCGAGGGCATCGAGGTGCCGTCGATCTACTACGCCCACGAGCGCGAGGTCTTCCAGCGCGACGGCATGTGGTTGGCGGTCACGCCGTTCGTGACGGTCATGGACGGCGAGGAGCCCGAGGTGCGCACGGTCCGGTACCGGACGGTCGGCGACGCCTCCTGCACCGGGGCCGTCGACTCGACGGCGGCCGACGTCGCCGCGGTGATCGAGGAGGTCGCCGCCACCCGGATCACCGAGCGCGGCGCCACCCGGGCCGACGACAGGGCCTCCGAAGCCGCGATGGAAGACCGGAAGCGCGAGGGGTACTTCTGATGGAGGCGCAGTCAGCGGACCGCGGCCGTGGGGAAGGGGCCCCACGAGGCCGAGGAGCCGGGCGTGGTGCGAAGCACCCGGGTGCCCGGCGGGGCAGCAGCACAGACAGAAAGCGCGAGGGGTACTTCTGATGGAGATCCTGCGCTTCGCCACGGCCGGGTCCGTCGACGACGGCAAGTCCACGTTGATCGGCCGTCTGCTCTACGACGCCAAGTCCATCTTCGAGGACCAGCTCGACGCGGTCGCCGACGCCTCCGAGCGGATGGGCCTGGACGGGCCCAACCTGGCGCTCCTGACCGACGGCCTCCGGGCCGAGCGGGAGCAGGGCATCACGATCGACGTGGCCTACCGGTACTTCGCCACGCCCAAGCGGAAGTTCATCATCGCCGACACCCCCGGCCACATCCAGTACACCCGCAACATGGTGACCGGCGCCTCCACGGCGGACCTGGCGGTCGTGCTGGTCGACGCGCGCAAGGGCCTCCTCGAGCAGTCGCGCCGCCACGCGTTCATCGCGTCGCTGCTGCGGATCCCGCACCTCGTGGTCGCGGTCAACAAGATGGATCTGGTCGACCACTCCCAGGACCGCTTCGACGAGATCGTCGAGGAGTTCCGGCAGTTCGCGATGAAGCTGGACGTCTCCGACGTCACCTTCATCCCGATCTCGGCGCTGAACGGCGACAACGTCGTGCAGCGCTCGCTGAACATGGGCTGGTACGAGGGATCGTCGCTCCTGCACCACCTGGAGAACGTGCACATCGCGTCGGACCGGAACCTGATCGACGCTCGGTTCCCGGTCCAGTACGTGATCCGTCCGCAGAGCGACGAGTTCCACGACTACCGCGGCTATGCCGGACAGATCGCCGGCGGCGTCTTCAAGCCCGGCGACGAGGTCGTGGTGCTGCCGTCCGGGCTGCCGTCACGCATCGAGTCGATCGACACCTTCGACGGGCCGGTCGACGAGGCCTACCCGCCGATGTCGGTGACGATCCGCCTGGCGGACGACATCGACGTGTCGCGCGGCGATCTCATCTGCCGGGCCAACAACCGCCCGGCGGTCGCCCAGGACATCGACGCCATGGTGTGCTGGATGTCCGAGACGGCGACGCTGACGCCGCGCACCAAGCTGGCGATCAAGCACACGACGCGGACCGCCAGGGCCATGGTCAAGGACCTCCAGTACCGCCTCGACATCAACACCCTGCACCGGGACGAGGACGCGGATCGCCTCGACCTCAACGAGATCGGACGCGTGACCATGCGGATCACCCAGCCGCTCTTCGTCGACGAGTACCGCCGGAACCGCGAGACGGGGTCGTTCATCCTGATCGACGAGGCTACCGACGACACCGTCGGTGCCGGCATGATCCTCTCCGGCGAGTGATCGCCCGGCGGCGGTCGCGATGACGGCGTCGGACCAGGTCCCGACCACGCCCGGTGTCGTGTGGCACCACGGCGCGGTGTCCCGCTCCGAGAGGTCGCGCGTGACCGGCGGGTCCGGCTCGGTGGTGTGGTTCACCGGGCTCTCGGGATCTGGCAAGTCCACCGTCGCGGTCGAGGTGGAACGAGCTCTGGTGGCGTCCGGGCGCGCCGCCTACCTGCTCGACGGCGACAACCTGCGGCACGGCCTCAACGGCGATCTCGGGTTCTCGGCCGAGGACCGCGGGGAGAACGTGCGGCGCGTCGGAGAGGTGGCAGCGCTCTTCGCCGACGCCGGCGTCGTCGCCCTGGTGCCGCTGGTGTCCCCGTACCGGGACGACAGGGATCGCGTCCGGCGCCGGGTCCTCGACGCCGGGATCACGTTCCTTGAGGTGTTCATCGACACGCCGCTCGAGCTCTGCGAGTCGCGAGACCCGAAGGGCCTCTACGCCAGGGCCCGGGCCGGCGAGCTCACCGGCATGACCGGGATCGACGATCCGTACGAGGCGCCCACGGCGCCCGAGCTGGTGCTGCAGCCGACCGACGGGGATCCCGCGGCACAGGCTGCCCTGGTCCTCGACCTGCTCGACGCGAGCTGACGCCGGCCGAACCCGCTCGGCTCCCGTGAGGTGACCCGATCGGATCGCCGGTCGGGAGCACAGCCGCTCAGGCCGACTTGGCCTCGGCGGGCTTGGTCTCGGCGGCCCGGGCCCGGTTGCGCACCACGGGGGTCGTGTCGACCGGTCCGTGGGGTTCGCCCGCCGGCTCGTAGCAGTCCGCGTGGAAGTGCTCGACGCGGTCCCACACGCCCTTGACGTACACGTTGCAGATCACCTGCCGGTTCCGCACCTTGGCCTGGAACTTCACGCGTTCGTCGCAGTAGGCGCACTCGACGGTGCTGCCCGGCTCGACGTCGCGCAGCACGGCGCGGCTCTTGCGGGTGGGCGACGTCCGGTTCGACCGGCGCGTCGCTGTGTTGGAGGTGGCTGCCATGCCCTGAGTTATCGGGTGCCCCGGAAGGGCGCCTGAGCCCGCAGCGGAATTGGGGCCGAACGACCCAGGCGCGCAGCGCGAATGGGTCGGAGGACCCATGGACCGACGCACCCGAGGGGACCAGGATCGCTCCGTCGCGAGCAGGAGCCGACCCCGACCGCGGACGCCCCGGGATCTACCTGGTGAGCGGCTTGTACTTGATCCGGTGCGGCTGCGCGGCGTCGGCCCCGAGCTCCTTGCGTCGGAGCTCCTCGTACTCGCTGAAGTTCCCCTCGAACCAGCGCACCTGCGAGTCGCCCTCGAACGCGAGGATGTGGGTCGCGATGCGGTCGAGGAACCACCGGTCGTGGGAGATCACCACGGCGCAGCCGGGGAAGCTGTCGAGTGCCTCCTCCAGGGCGCGCAGGGTGTCCACGTCGAGGTCGTTGGTCGGCTCGTCGAGCAGGAGGACGTTGCCGCCGCGCCGCAGCAGCTTGGCCAGGTGCACGCGGTTGCGTTCGCCTCCGGACAGCTTCCCGACGGGCTTCTGCTGGTCGGAGCCCTTGAAGTTGAAGCTGGCGCAGTACGCCCTGCCGTTCACCTCGCGGTTGCCGACGACCAGGACGTCATGGCCGTCGGTGATCTCCTCGTAGACGGTCCGGGAGTCATCGAGGCTGTCGCGCGACTGGTCCACGTACGCGAGCTCCACCGTGGAGCCGATGGTGAGGTCGCCGGCATCGGGCTGCAGCTCGGCGTCGCCGCGGGCGTCGGCGGCCTCCACGATCATCCGGAACAGGGTGGTCTTGCCCGCGCCGTTGGGGCCGATCACGCCGACGATGCCGGCCCGGGGGAGCGAGAAGCTGAGGCCCTCGATCAGGAGTCGGTCGCCGTAGCCCTTGGTCAGCTCGTCGGCGACGATGACCTGGTCCCCGAGCCGGGGCCCGGGCGGGATGGAGATCTCCAGCTGGGACGCCGCATCGCGGGCCTCCTCGGCCTCCTTCTGGAGCTCCTCGTACGCGGACAGGCGGGCCTTGGACTTGGCCTGTCGGGCCTTCGGAGCCATGCGGACCCAGTCGAGCTCCCGCTCCAGCGTGCGACGACGGGCCTCGTTCTGCTTCTCCTGCTGACCCAGCCGCTCCTGCTTCTGCTCCAGCCACCCGGAGTAGTTCCCCTCGAACGGATGGCCCTTGCCGTGGTCGAGCTCGAGGATCCACTGGGCGACGTTGTCGAGGAAGTAGCGGTCGTGGGTGATCGCCACCACGGTGCCGGGATAGTCCTGGAGGAACCGCTCGAGCCACGCGACCGACTCGGCGTCGAGGTGGTTGGTCGGCTCGTCGAGCAGCAGCAGATCGGGCTTGGACAGGAGCAGGCGGCACAGGGCCACTCGGCGCCGCTCGCCGCCCGACAGGTTCGTGACATCCGCGTCTCCCGGCGGGAGGCGAAGGGCGTCCATGGCGATCTCGATGGTCCGCTGCAGGTCCCACCCGTCGACGGCCTCGATCCTGGCCTCCAGCTCCGCCTGCTGGTTGCCGAGCTTCTCGTAGTCGACGTCGGGGTCGCTCCAGCGGGCCATGAGCTGCTCGTAGGAGGCGAGCAGGTCGGCGACCTCCGAGGCACCGTCCATCACGTTGCCGCTGACGTCCTTGTCGGGGTCCAGCTGCGGCTCCTGCTCGAGGAGACCGACGGTGAAGCCCTGGGTCAGCCGGGCCTCGCCGGTGTAGTCCTCGTCGACGCCGGCCATGATCCGCAGCAGCGACGACTTGCCCGAGCCGTTGGCGCCGATGACCCCGATCTTGGCGCCCGGGTAGAACGAGAGCGAGATGTCCTTCAGGACGTCCCGGTCCGGCGGCACGTACTTGCCGACTCGGTGCATGGTGAAGATGAACTGTGCGCCCATGGGTGCGGATCGTACCGGCGGCGTCGCACCCCTCCCGTCAGGGCCGTCGGTGCTCACCCGGGCCCGGACGCGTCACACGGCCCGATCGCTCGGGC
>JAEYSR010000173.1 GCA_023434535.1 Actinomycetes bacterium | reverse complement strand
GGTCAGGGACGGTGGCGGTACTTCGTCGCCATGAACAGGACGTGCTCGCGTGCGTACTCGTCGGCCATGTCGGGGTGGCGCTCGCGCAGGTGGGCGAAGGAGAGGTCCACGATCTCGTCCTCGCTGTGGCCGGTCAGAACGTCGCCACAGGGACAGCGCAGCACCCAGTCGAACTCGGGGACCGCCGCCGGCTCCCCCGGGTCGAACGGGGCAGCATCGGGCTGGGCAGCATCGGTCATGGCCTCCATTCGAGCACGGCCGATCGGTTCCTCATAGGGTGCGCCGCCATGGCCGCCAACCCGCACCAGCTCACCCACCTCGTCCTCGGCGACGACCCGGACTCCTGGCGGACCGCGGGCTTCGACGTCGACCACTCGGGCCGGTTCCGGCTGGGCCACACCGAGGTGCTCTGCCTGTCCCTCGGTGAGCCCGGGTTCGTCGGCTGGGCGTTGGACGGCATCGACGGCGCGCTCGACGGCCTCGCCACCGCCGACAGCCACCGGTCGAGCGCCGGCGGCCACGCCCCCTCGTCGCATCCGAACGGGATCTCGTCGATCGACCACGTGGTGGTGCGCACGGGCGACTGCGACCGGTCCATCCGGGCCTTCGAGTCGGCCGGTCTAGAGGTGCGCGGCGGCCGCAGCACCGAGTCGTACGGCTCCCCGATGCGCCAGACGTTCTTATGGGCCGGCGACGTGATCCTCGAGCTGGTGGGCCCCGACAGCGACCCCGACGGCGCGGCGGAGCCGACCACGGACGAGGCGACGTCGATCTTCGGCCTCGCTCTCGTCGCCGACGACCTGGACGTGACCGCCGAGCGGCTCGGCGACCTGCTCGGCACGCCCAAGGACGCCGTCCAGCCGGGTCGTCGCATCGCCGGGCTGCGCCACCGCGACGCCGGCATCGGCCTTCCGGTCGCCGTCATGTCACCCCACGTGAGCTGAATCTGGTTCACCCGAGCGGTGCCGCGTTGCGGAGCGGCGGTTACCGGCCGGTAACATCACGGCATGGCTGACTACCGAGCACCCGTCAAGGACGCCCTCTTCACCCTCCGCCACATCGGCATGCTGGAGGAGCTCTCCAAGACCGAGCGCTACTCCCACGCGGACCCGGAGACGGTGGCGGCGGTGCTCGAGGAGCAGGGTCGGTTCATGCAGGAGGTGTTCGCCCCGTCCAACGCCATCGGCGACCGGGTCGGCCTGAAGTGGACGCCCGAGGGCGTCGAGACGCCGGCGGAGTTCAAGGCCGCGTACGCCAAGTTCGTCGACGCCGGCTGGCAGGGGCTGAACGCGCAGGTCGAGTACGGCGGGGCCGGGTTCCCCGAGGCGGTCTTCGCCTGCGCCTCGGAGTTCGAGACCGCGGCGAACGGCGCTCTGACAATGGCTCCCGGCCTGACGACCGGTGCCATCGAGTGCCTCCAGGAGTGGGGCACCGAGGAGCAGAAGGAGGTCTACCTCCGGAAGCTGATCACCGGTGAGTGGACCGGCACCATGAACCTCACCGAGCCGCAGGCCGGCTCCGACGTCGGCCTGTGCACCACCAAGGCCGTGCCCCAGGACGACGGCACCTACAGGATCACCGGCACCAAGATCTTCATCTCCTTCGGCGAGCACGACATGGCCGAGAACATCGTCCACCTGGTCCTGGCCCGGCTGCCCGAGGCGCCCGCCGGCACCAAGGGCATCTCGCTGTTCATCGTGCCCAAGTTCCTCGTCGACGCCGACGGCAACCCCGGCGAGCGCAACGACGTCCGCTGCGTGTCGATCGAGCACAAGATGGGCATCCACGCGTCGCCCACCTGCGTCATGAGCTACGGCGACGACGGTGGCGCCATCGGCTACCTGGTCGGCGAGGAGAACCAGGGCATGCGGGCCATGTTCACGATGATGAACTCGGCTCGCATCGCGGTCGGCATCCAGGGCGTGGCCCTCGGCGACGCCGCCTACCAGAAGGCCCTCGCCTACGCCCAGGAGCGGCGCCAGGGCCGGGAGATCGGCGGCGACTCCAAGGAGCCGGCGTTCATCATCGCCCACCCCGACGTCCGACGGATGCTGCTGTACATGCGCAGCCACGTCGAGGCCATGCGCTCCCTGATCGTCTACAACGCCATCGCCATCGACCTGTCACGTGCGCTCGAGGGCGAGGAGGCCGAGGCGTGGCGTGAGATCGCAGAGCTGCTGACCCCGATCACCAAGGCGTGGTGCACCGACGTGGGCGTCGAGATCACCTCGACCGCCGTCCAGGTGTTCGGCGGGATGGGCTACATCGAGGAGTCCGGCGTCTCCCAGCACTTCCGCGACATGCGGATCGCCCCCATCTACGAGGGCACGAACGGCATCCAGGCCATGGACCTCGTCGGTCGCAAGATCGGCATGCGCATGGGCGGTGTGGTCAACGACCTGATGGACCGCATGTCGGCGACCGTCGCCGAGCTCGATGCCGCCGGCGACGAGCTCGCCTCGATCCGCCAGGCGCTGCAGGACGGGATCGACGTGCTCTCCGAGACCACCAGCTGGATCATGACCGCCGGGTTGCAGGACCCCAAGGAGGCGCTCGCGGGTGCCACCCCGTACCTGCGCATCTTCGGCATCGTCGTCGGCGGGTGGCTCATGGCGCAGCAGGCGCTGGCCGCACGTTCGGAGCTCGAGGCCGGGTCGTCGGACACCGACTACCTGCGGGCCAAGATCGTGACCGCCCGCTACTACGCCGAGCAGCACCTGCCGCAGGCCGCGGGCCTGGTGGCGTCGGTCCAGGGCGGCGCCGGTGTGCTCTACGACGTCGACGCCGAGCAGCTCGCCTCCGTCTGAGCGGTGAGGGGTCCCGCTCGCCGGTAGCCTGCGCCGCCGATGCTCGACCACGTCTTCACCGACGCCATCGGAGCGCTCCGGGACGCCCTGGAGAAGGCGCTCCTGGAGCGCCAGGCCTTCGAGGAGCGGTTCCAGTCCGACGTCCTCCTCGGTGACCTCACCTGGGAGACCTCCTACGGTCTCCCGGGCGAGGGCCTGCCGCCGCGCGTCCGGGCCGACCTGACGTTGGAGTGGCCGACCTGGTCCCAGGCCGCGTACCGGTCCTGGTACATCGAGGAGGAGCTGCCCGAGCTGCCGCGCATCGACATCGAGGTCGTGCTGCGGATCCAGCGGTTGGTCTCGGCGCCGGACGCCCGGCGCGTGCTCGACGCACTCCCGCCCGAGAGCCCGGCCATCGGCGGCGAGCGGCTCCACCGGTCGGGCCCGACGGTCGAGGCCGTCTCCAACGAGGACCTGACCGAGACCGAGCACGCCATCGAGATCAGCTACGAGGGCAGCTACGAGCTGGACGAGAGCACGCTGGCCGACGGGTCCACGCTCGACGACCACTTCAGCGCCATGGGCGGCTGGATCAGCTCGACGCTGGTGCGCCTGGGGGATCTGAACTTCGAGTTCCTCCCCCCGCTCGAGAAGGACGACGACTGACCCCACCACGGGGCATATAGGGGTCGCGCCGCACAAGGTTTCGCGGTCTCGATCCACAGATCCACCAGGGGGTGCCCGCATGACCGAGTCCGACGTGCTGAGGGTGGAGCTGACCGACGGGTACGCCGTCGTCACGCTCGACCGGCCGCAGGCCCGCAACGCGCTCAACTCCGCGCTGCGCACGGCCCTGTACGACACCATGCGGGCCCTCGACGCCGACGACGACGTCCACGCCGTCGTCCTGACGGGTTCCGATCCGGCGTTCTGCGCCGGGCTCGACCTGAAGGAGCTGGCGGAGTCGCCGAGCAGCCTGTCGGGCGGGTTCGGCGACACCGCCGACCTCCGTCGACCGTTCCCCACGATGTCCACGCCGGTCATCGGGGCGATCAACGGGGTGGCCATCACCGGCGGGTTCGAGCTGGCCCTCGCGTGCGACTTCCTGGTCGCCTCCGAGCACGCCCGCTTCGCCGACACCCACGCCCGCGTCGGGATCATGCCCGGCTGGGGGCTGACGGTGCTGCTCCCCCAGGCCGTCGGCGTCCGACGGGCCCGCGAGCTGTCCGCCACCGGCAACTTCCTGGACGCGTCGACGGCCTACGACTGGGGGCTCGTGAACCACGTGGTGGCCCACGCCGAGCTGCTGCCGACAGCGCGACGCCTGGCGATCGACATCGTCGGCAACGACCCCGACGGCGTCCGCCAGATCCTCGCCACCTACGCGGCCGGGTCGCTGCTGAGCGCCGGCGACGCGCTGGAGCTGGAGCAGCGCAACAGCCGGGCCTGGCTCGCCAACCAGGGCACCGCAGACCTGGACGCCCGACGCCGGGCGGTCACCGAGCGGGGCCGGACCCAGCTCTGATCACAGAACCGCGGCGACGCTGAGGGCGACCGGCTGCGTTCCGTCAGAAGTGGGACTCGACCGCCTGAGCGAGCGCGATCGTCACGGCCCGGGTCGACTCCGCCAGCGGTGAACCGTCGTCCCACAGGTACGTGTCGGAGCGGCCGTTGCCGTTGACGACGTCGATGCCGTACACCTCGCCGTCGCGGAGGAGGAGAGCCCGACCGACGTGGACGCCACCGCGTTCGACGCGCAGGTCGAGCCAACTGCGGGACTCGACCCCGGGAACCTCCGGGAGGGTCACCGACGGTGCCGTCGTGGAGACATCGGGCATCGGAGCGACGGACGACGACACGTTCCAGCCGCCGACGGTGAACCCGCACGAGACCTCACCGGTGGACGCGTGGCCCACCCTCACCTCTGACGTCTCGACACCGAGTGCGCCGGCGACGTCCTCGACCGTCAGCGGACCGCATCGGCTCTCGATCTCGGCAGGTGCTGTCGGAGCGGGCGCTGTCGTGGACGTGGTCGACGTCGATGACATCGAGGAGGAGGTGGTGGTCCGGGCCGGTTCGGCGTCCCGATCCCGGCTCGATGCCCCGCACGCTGCCAACCCGACCGCCATCACGGTCAATGCCGCGACGACGGTCGGGCGGGTCCTCACCCCACGACCTCGTCGGGCGAGTCCTCGGGCGCCGTGGCGGAACCCACCCCACCGAGGTCCCACCCCTCGGCCCGGACACGTCGGAGCGCCTCCTGGCGGGGCTGGCCGGAGGTCGAGAGCACGAACGTGCCGGCGAGGCGGTCGTGCCAGCCCTGGTGGTGCGGACCGTTGGCGATCGACACGAGCACCGCCAGGGGCCACACGAACATGGCCGCCGTCCCGGCGATCCAGGCGAGCCAGCCCGCCCACGCCGGCGCCGACGCGTCGAATCGGAACCCGCCGAGGTAGAGGGCCCACGTGACCGCGTAGTACGCGATCAGCGGTCCGTCGACCACGGCCACCCGCAGCGCTGCGCGGGCGACGCCGGGGGCACGACCGTCGGTGCCGACCACCTGCACCCGGCACAGGAGCTGGCCCAGGTCGACGCCCCAGATCCCCGTCGTGATCACGCACACGACCGCGACGGCGACGAACTGCGTCACCGATGTGCCTCTGCCGAGGACGCCCGCCAGGGGGATGAACGGGATCGAGATCAGGCAGCTCAACCCGAACCAGTTGACGACCTGCGCCCACACCCGCTGCGGAGTGGTGGCCATCACCGGCGCTGCGGACGCGTCGCTCCCGCGGGACCGTCGGCCGCCGAGCGTGCCGCGGCCGATCGGCACGGGCCACCGGAGCGAGGGAGCGGAGGCGGATCGGACGACCGGGCCGGCTGCGCCCGACTCGACCACCTCGTCGATGTCGCCACCGGCGCTCGACGCCAGGTCGATCAGCTCGATCGCCTCGTCGGCCCGCGACGACGGGACCGTCCGGCTCCCGGGACCGGCGACGTACGGCAGATC
>JAEYSR010000252.1 GCA_023434535.1 Actinomycetes bacterium | reverse complement strand
AGGCGATCGCGAAGTACACCGAGGTGGTCGACGGCAAGCGGCGCTTCATCCACCAGCCGCCGTTGGTCATGCGACTCGACGACTCGATGGCCGCCGACGCCGCGGCGGCCATGCACCAGAGCGTCATCGGGCTGTTCGCCGAGTACCTGGCCACCGTCCCCGAGTACCTGACGGTCCTCCTCGGCGGCTTCGAGCTCATCGACGTGGCGCTCAAGGTCGTCGGCGTCGGCAGCGTCGGCACCCGCTGCTACATCGCCCTGGTGCGCGGTCGCGACGACGACGACCTGATGATCCTGCAGATCAAGGAGGCCGAGCACTCGGTCGTCGAGCCGTACGTCGATCCCGTCGGCTACGACAACCAGGGTCACCGCGTCGTGGTCGGCCAGCACCTGATGCAGGCGGCGTCGGACCAGTTCCTCGGCTGGGCGTCGGTGGGTCACCACGACTTCTACATCCGTCAGTTCAGGGACATGAAGGGCTCGGTGAACCTGGAGAAGATCAGCGAGCAGATGACGGCGAGCTACCTCCTCCTGTGCGCCTGGACGCTCGCCCGGGCCCACTCCCGCTCCGGTTCCCGCATCGCCATCGCGTCCTACCTCGGCAAGAACGACAAGTTCGACCGGGCGATCGCGGACTTCTCCCTGGCCTACGCGGAGCAGGTCCAGCAGGACTACGCCGCCTTCGCCCAGGCCGCGGCCGACGGTCGGATCGAGACCGCACAGGGCGCGTTCTGAAGCGAGGCCCGTCAGGGGTGGCCGACGACCGGACCCGGACGGGCCGGCGGGGTCAGACGGCGAGCGGAGCGGCTTCCTCGGCCGTGTGGTCGGCGACGGTGCCCAACTGGCGGTGCCGCTCGTAGGCCCATCCGGGGCCCCGGAAGACGAACGACAGGCGGTCCGTCCAGGTGTCGGAGCCCGCGACGTCACGGCCGATGTCGACCAGCTCGTGGGTGGCGACCCTCAGGGGGTTGAAGGTGTCGATGTTCTTGGTGAGGCCGTAGACCACCGGCTCGTCGTCGTCCTCGACCTGGAACGTGCCGAAGAGGCGGTCCCAGATGATGAAGATGCTCCCGTGGTTGCGGTCGAGGTACTTGCGGTTCGAGCCGTGGTGCACGCGGTGGTGCGACGCGGTGTTGAACACCTTCTCGATCGGACCGAGCTTGGGCACCGTCTCGGTGTGGATCCAGTACTGGTAGATGAGGTTGATCCCGCGGGCCCGCTCCACCATCTCCGGACGGACGCCGAGCAGGGCCATCGCCCCGTACGGGACGAACATGCCGAGGGAGTCACCGACCGACTGCCGCAGCGCCGTCGAGAGGTTGTAGCGCTCGCTCGAGTGGTGCACGACGTGCAGCGCCCACAGGTAGCGGCTCGAGTGCATGAATCGGTGGTTCCAGTAGTAGATGAAGTCCCACCCGAGCACAGCGGCGACCGTCGCGGCCGGTCCGGTCCCGAGGTCGGGGACCAGGCGCTTGGGGAACAGCCGCGTCGCCGTCGTGCGGCCGGCCCATGTCCCGGCGGCCGCGGCGCCCGTGGCGGCGATCGCCATCAGGGCGGAGCTGCCGGCGACCTTGCGCCATGCCGACCGGGCCCGATCCCTCTTCCGCGGCGGCGTGGTGACCGAGCGGGCGGTCCGGTCGGTCGACGGCGGTGGCTCCGGCATCCCGTCGGCTCGGACGTCGATCACCTCGTCCGCGGCGGACGCGTCATCGGGAGTCCAGCCGGGTCGGAGGCCGGCCTCGGAGTCCTTCGACCGGGCGACGGCATCGGCCACGACGGCGGCCACGGCCGCACCGCCGGCGACGCCGAGGACGACCTTTCGGTAGCGACCCGAGACGACGTCGAAGCGGCGCATGAACGGGTTGGCGATGAAGGGCATGACCAGGCTGACGGTGCCCATGGTCAGGCTGGTGATGGTGTCCATGCGCTCGTAGTCGCCGGCGGTCGCGATGCCGGTGCGCTCCCGCCGCCGGCGCTGGTGCGCCGCCTCCCAACCCATCGTCCCGAAGAAGTAGGGGATCGCCGCCACCGTCAGGTCCACCACGGCGCGAACGCTACCGGGTGGGCGCCTCGTACCGCCCGCCGGGCGTGGTCGGGCGGTGGGCGATCAGTCGGTGCCGATCGGACCGTCGGGTGTGGTGAGGATGAACCCGCCTGCGCTCTCGTCGTGCACCTCGGCGCCGGGGAGCACCGTCGCGAGGAGACCGGACCCCAGGACGTAGGGATCGGCGGCAGCGAGGTCGACCTGGTAGCCCAGGTCGCCGAGCGAGGCGATCGACAACCGGCTGAGCGGTGACGACGTGAGCGAGATCCAGCCGGTCATCAGCTCGCTCCGGAACGTGGTCTCGCGCCAGTGGGCGAGGGCGGTGCCGGTGCCGCCCGTGGCCTCGACCGGCACGCCGGTCGCGGTCGGGTCGGAGGACAGCGTCCGCCACTCCGCCACGGCTGCCGCTCCGGTGAAGCGCGGATCGGACGGGTTCGTGGTGTCGAGGAGGTTCGCGGTCGGCCACATCGTGCCGATGCCGAGGACGTGTCCCATCTCGTGCAGGACGACGCGGTCGAACTGGTTCGCGGTGAGCCACGGACCGACATCGGCGCTGTCGAACGTCATCGAGCCGGCGCGGGCGATCGTCCCGGTCCGGGCGCAGAAGCCCGCGGAGCCGAGGACGCGGCCGGGCCCGTCGATCGGGGCGATCGTCACGTCGATGATCAGGTCGTCGATGGTTCCGACAGGTCCTGCGTTCCCGCATCCGTTGAAGTTCGGGATGGTGGCGTCGGCCACGTCAGCGGTGATCACCTGCTCCCAGCGCGCCGCCGCGGCGTTGAACGCCGCCACGGCCTGCGTCGCCTGGTCCGGCGGCAGGTCCGCCTGCAGACGGATCGTGATCCCGTAGCCCGGTCCCGTTCCGGCGCGCACCGTGGTCCACGGGACCGCTGTCGTCGGTGCGACGGTGGTCGTCGTCTCCGCGACGGTCGGCGCGGCCGGGGGAGCGGGGGCGCACGCGGCGAGCACGACCAGGGGCGCGAACGCCACTGCCGCCAGGGCACGGACATGGGGGCGGCGACGCTGCCGTTGCATGTCTCCGTTGTCGACGCAGTGAGGCCGCCGATTGAGCTTCTTCGTGGGGGACGGGCCGTAGGGCCCATGCAGGCCCGTCGGCCGGGTGGTCTCAGCCCTCGAGCATCGCCCCGACGAGGACCTGGAACGCCTCCAGCTCCCGCAGGCGGGCGCTGGTCACGGCACCGAGGCGTCCGTCGAGCATCAGCTGCTTGGTCGCGACGACCGGGCCGAGCGGCAGAGAGCCGATGTGGGCGGCGAGGGCGGAGGCCTCGTCCATCAGGCGGTCCTGGGGCACCGACCGCAGGGCGATGCCGTCGGCGACCGCCTGCTCGGCGTCGATCCACGGCTCGGTGAACAGGACCTCCGCCGCCCGCTGCCACCCCATGACCGTCGGCATCATGACGCTGGCGGACGCCTCGGTCGTCACGCCGAGCGAGATGAACGGCACCTTGAGCCGAGCGACGTCGGAGATCAGCACCAGATCGCAGTGCAGGAGCATGGTGAGGCCGATGCCGACGCCCACGCCGTTGACGGCCGCCACGACCGGCTTCGGGAAGGACTCGAGCACGGGCATGAAGCGGTTGTAGCCGGGCTCCTGGCCCTCGAAGACGCTCGGGTCCGCCATCTCGGCCAGGTCCTGGCCGGCGCAGAACGCCCGCCCGGTCCCGGTCAGGAGGACGCAGCGGATGTCGTCGTCGGCCGCCGCCTCCTCGAGCGCTGCCGCCGCTGCGTACCAGAGCTCCTGGTTGAAGGCGTTCATGGAGCTCGGACGGTTGAACGTGAGGGTGCGCACCCCGCCCGCGTCCTCGACGAGGAGGACGGGGCCGTCAGCGGTCACCGGATCGGTAAGGCCATCGGACATGAACGAATCGCTACCACTCCTGGCGGGCGACGGGCGCGTCCGCATGATCGGGCCCGCCTCCCGGTCGTATCGTGTGCCGGTGACCACGACCGAACACGAACCCGACTCGCAGGGAGCGCCCAGCCCCTCCGCCGCTGTGCCGTCGAACGCTGTGCCGTCGAACGAGGAGAGCACTGCCGCGGACCGCCGGTACGTCTTCCACTCGTGGTCGGCGCAGGACCTGATCTCGCCGATGCCGATCGCCGGCGGTTCGGGGGCGTGGTTCTGGGACAACGAGGGCAACCGGTACCTCGACTTCGCGTCCCAGCTGGTCAACCTGAACCTCGGCCACCAGCACCCCGACATGGTGGCGGCGATCAGGGAGCAGGCCGAGGTCCTGTGCACGGTCGCACCCCCGTTCGCCAACGACGTGCGCACCGAGGCGGCGCGGCTGATCACGGAGCGGGCACCCGGGTCGTTGAACAGGGTGTTCTTCACCAACGGCGGCGCCGAGGCCAACGAGAACGCGGTGCGCATGGCGCGGCTGCACACCGGGCGCCAGAAGGTGCTGGCCGCCTACCGCAGCTACCACGGGGCCACCTCCACCGCGATCACGCTGACCGGTGAGCCGCGGCGCTGGCCGTCGGAGCCCGGCGCTCCGGGCGTGGTCCACTTCTTCGGTCCGTACACCTACCGGTCCTCGTTCGGGGCCACCACGGACGAGGAGGAGCGCGAGCGGTCCCTCCGGCACCTGGCCGAGGTCATCCAGATGGAGGGCGGCCACACGATCGCGGCGATCGTGCTCGAGTCGGTGGTCGGGACCAACGGCGTGCTGGTCCCGCCGGAGGGGTACCTGGCCGGTGTCCGGGAGCTGTGCGACGAGCACGGCATCCTCCTGATCGCGGACGAGGTGATGGTCGGCTTCGGTCGGGTCGGTGAGTGGTTCGCCGTGGACAGGTGGGGGATCGAGCCGGACCTGCTGACCTTCGCCAAGGGCGTGAACTCGGGGTACGTGCCGCTGGGCGGCGTCCTGATCTCCGACTCCGTGGCCGCGACGTTCGCCGAGCGGCCGTACCCGGGTGGCCTGACCTACAGCGGACACCCGCTGGCGTGCGCGACCGCCGTGGCGAGCATCGGCGTCTTCGAGCGCGACGACGTCGTCGGCCGGGCGCGCCGCCTGGGCGAGGAGGTCATCCGGCCGGTGCTGACCGACATCGCCGAGCGGCACCCGTCGGTGGGCGAGGTCCGTGGGCTCGGGTGCTTCTTCGCGATCGAGCTGGTGCGCGACCGCTCGAGCCGTGAGCCGCTCGTCCCGTTCAACGCGGCCGGCTCCGAGGCGGCGCCGATGGCCGAGGTGATGGGCGCGTGCAAGGCGAGGGGCGTATGGCCGTTCGCCCACTTCAACCGCCTCCACGTGGCGCCGCCGTTGGTCATCGCCGAGAGCGACCTCCGCGACGGCCTGGCGGCCATCGACGCGGCGTTGGACGTCGCCGACGGGTTC
This sequence comes from Actinomycetes bacterium, assembly GCA_023434535.1. Taxonomy (GTDB): domain Bacteria; phylum Actinomycetota; class Acidimicrobiia; order Acidimicrobiales; family Microtrichaceae; genus Dermatobacter. Next base: position 13,151 of record JAEYSR010000252.1, on the reverse strand, counting down.
GTCGGATCCTGACCGGCCCGAGCCCGATCGCACCCCGGACCCGAGTGGCACGCGACGGTCCCGAACCGACGATGTTGGGATAGCATGGAGTGCGTTCCCGAGGTGCCCGCCACCCTGGGTTCACCAAGACCAACAGCAATCCGCTAGTCCACGGGGTGCCGGATCATCGGTGCCCCGTTGCGCAATCAGGCCCCGGGCGCCGGGGAGAAACGAGTCATACCGTGGCAACGGGAACCGTCAAGTTCTTCAACTCCGAGAAGGGTTACGGCTTCATCAGCCGCGACGACGAGGGTGGCGACATCTTCGTTCACTTCTCCCAGATCTCCGGCAGCGGCTACCGCAACCTCGAAGAAGGCCAGAAGGTCGAGTTCGAGGTGGGCCCCGGGCGCAAGGGCGACGAGGCCCAGAACGTCCGCGCCGTCTGACCTCGGGTCATCTCTAACGCCGACCGACGGCGGGATCCACCGCCCGGTGTATCCCGCCGTCGGCGCGTCCGGGGCGAGGGACCTGCCCCCAGCGGCGCAGCTCACCGCGCGGTCGCGCAGCTCGCCGCGCGGTCGCGCAGCTCACCTCTTGAGGGTGAACCGCTTCTGACACGTCGCCCAGTAGCGTCGAGCCATGGCCGACGACGACGCCCCGGCAGCGGATGGACCGACCACGGACGGCGAGGCCGATGGGCCCGGTCCCGATCCGGTCGACGTCCCCGACGCAGTCGACGGTGAGCCCGACACGGCACCCACCGAGGCCGCGACCGACGCCGACATCGAGGCCGAGCTCGCGGCGCTGAAGGCGGAGAACGCCCGCCTCGAGGGCGAGCTCCAGCAGGTCGAGGAGCTCGTCGGATCGGGTGCTGCGCCGTCCGGTCCGCGCCACCGCGGCCGTTGGTTCGCGTCCTGGGCGCTCATCGTCGTGGGATCCCTGCTGGTCCCGATCTCGGTGATCTCCGTGTGGTTGGACCGGACGATCACCAACACCGACCGCTACGTCGAGACGGTCTCGCCGCTGATCCGGGACCCCGACATCCAGAAGGCGATCGAGACGCGCCTCGAGAACGCCCTCTACGAGCAGGTCGACATCCAGGCCGAGGTCCAGAAGGTCCTCCCGGAGCAGGCCACGATGCTCGCCGGTCCGATCGCGGCCGGCCTCAAGAACCTGGTCACCGAGGTGATCGACCGCGTGGTCACCAGCGACAAGGTGGCGCAGCTCTGGGACGACGCCAACCGGATCGCCCAGAAGCAGGTCGTCGACGTCCTCACCGTGTCGAACGGCAAGAAGGGCGTCGTCGACATCGACCTCACCGACACGCTCAAGGAGGTCCAGTCCCGGTTGACCGAGGCCGGGGTGCCGTTCGTCGACAGCGTGACGGTCCCCAAGGTCGAGTTCCAGGTCCTGCAGTCCGACACGCTCGCCCAGGTCCAGACGGCGTTCAACCTGTTCGACAAGCTGGCCGGGATCCTGCCGTGGCTCACTCTGGCGATCCTCGGCGCGGGCATCGCCGTCGCCCCCGACCGGCGCAAGGGGCTCGTCCGGGCGTCCGGCGGCTGGATCATCGCGACGTTCGCCCTGCTCGCCCTCGTGGCCATCGGGCGCTCGGTGTACCTGGGCGCGTTGCCCTCGGGTGCGTCGGTGCCCGCCAACGAGGCGTTCTTCAACACGATCACCCGGTTCCTGCGGGGGAGCGGTCGGACCGTCCTCGTCGTGGGACTGTTGATCATGGTGGTCGCGGTCGTCACCGGGCCGAGCCGGCCTGCGGTGCGGTTCCGTGCCGTGCTCGCCCGGCTGTTCGGTGCCGCGGGCAGCGGGGTGGATCGGACCGGGGTGGACCTCGGTCCGGTGCCGGCCTTCGTGGCCCGCAACGTCATGATCCTGCGGGCCGTGGTCGGCATCGGTGCGCTCGGGGCGTTCCTGCTCCTCGGTCAGCCGTCCGCCGGCGCCGTGCTGTGGATCGCAATCGGGGCCGCCGTCGCCCTGATCGTGATCGAGATCCTGGCCCGGGCGGGCCGGATCCCGGAGGGTGCCCCCGCCGTCGAGGGCGCAGGCTCCACGGCGGAGTCGGCGTCGAGCGACGTCACGACGCCCACGCCACCGGCCGTGACCTGACCCGGCCCGCTGCGCGACGCTGGTGGGATCCGCCGACCCTCGCAGGGCGGCGAGACCAAGGGGAGCCACCATGCACGACGAGCCGGTGATCGACGCCGACAACCACTACTACGAGGCCCTCGACGCCTTCACGCGCCACCTCGACCCGGCGTGGTCCCAGCGGACGGTCCAGTGGTGCGACATCGACGGTCGCAAGTACCACGTGGTCGGCGGGCGCGTCAGCCGGGCGGTCACCAACGCCACGTTCGACCCCATCGCACGGGCCGGCGCGATGCACGACTACTTCCGCGGCAACCCCGACGGGCGGGACCCGCTGAGCTTCCTCACCGAGCGCGAGCCCATCCGGCCCGAGTACCGGAACCGTGACGCCCGCGTCGAGGTGCTCGACCGCCAGGGCCTCGAGGCCTGCTGGATGTTCCCGACGCTCGGGATGATCTACGAGGAGCTCCTGACCGGTGACCCGGCGGCCAACTGCGTCATGTTCCGGGCGTTCAACCGCTGGGTCGAGGAGGACTGGGGCTTCTCGTACCGGGACCGCATCTTCGCCGCCCCCTACATCACGCTCGCTGATCCGGACTGGGCCTACGAGGAGCTGCAGTGGGCGCTCGACGCCGGTGCCCGCCTGCTCGTCATGCGACCCGCGGCGCCGACCACGGAGCTCGGTCGGTGCTCGCCGTTCGACGAGCGCTACGCCCGGTTCTGGGGACTGCTGAACGAGTCGGGAGTGCCCCTGGTCCTGCACGCCGGCGACGGTGGCGTGAGCTCCAACGGGTACGCGCCCGACGGGTTCTCCGCCGCGTTCTCCGGCGGCTTCACGCCGTCGATCAAGTTCTTCGCGATCGAGCAGGCCATCAAGGACTTCCTCCTGTCGATGCTGCTGGAGAACCACCTCGTCCGTCACCCGAACCTCCGCATCGTCTCGGTGGAGAACGGCGCCGAGTTCCTGCCCGACATGTTCCGCAAGGCGCGCTCGCTGGCGAAGAAGGTCGGCGGCTACTTCCCCGAGGACCCCGTGGAGACGTTCCGCCGCCAGGTCTGGATCAACCCGTTCTGGGAGGACGACGTGGTGACCGTCGTCGACCTCATGGGTGCCGACCGCGTCGTGTTCGGCTCCGACTGGCCCCACATCGAGGGCATGCCGCAGCCGCTCGACTACCTGCCCGAGGTCAAGGAGCTGTCGCCCGAGGACCAGCGGCTCGTCCTGCACGACAACGCCGTCGACCTGATCACGCCGCGCTCGGCCTGAGCCTCCGGCTCCCGTTCTGTTCTGCAGAAGCGGTCGGAACCGACCGCTTCTGCAGAACAGAACGGGTGGAGTCCGGCACAATGGTGGTCCGCACGACCACCGGGGGGACACCGTGGCCGACCTGACCATCCGCAACGGCCTGCTCGCCGACGGCACGGGGGCGCCGTCGCGACCCGCCGACGTCGTCGTCGACGGGGACCGCATCGTCGACGTGACCGCCCCCGGTGACGGGAGCCGGGCCGACGTGGAGATCGACGCCGACGGCCGTCTGGTCACCCCGGGCTTCGTCGACATCCACACCCACTACGACGGCCAGGCGACGTGGGACCCGGAGATGACGCCGTCGGGTTGGCACGGCGTCACCACGGTCGTGATGGGGAACTGCGGGGTCGGCTTCGCACCGGCGGACCCCGATCGACGCGACTGGCTGATCCAGCTCATGGAGGGCGTCGAGGACATCCCCGGCACCGCGCTGGCCGAGGGGATGAGCTGGAACTGGGAGTCCTTCCCGGAGTACCTGGACGAGCTCGAGTCCATGCCGCGCGTCATGGACGTCGCCGCGCAGATCCCCCACGGCGCCGTCCGCGGCTACGTGATGGGGGAGCGGGGCGCGTCCAACGAGGACGCGACCCCCGAGGACATCGCACTCATGTCGAAGCTGGTCGAGGAGGGCCTCCGGGCCGGTGCCGTGGGCTTCACGACGACCAGGACGGTCCTGCACCGGGCCAAGGACGGCGAGCTGGCGGCCGGCACCACGGCCACCGTCGACGAGCTGCTCGGCCTCGGCGACGCGCTGGGCGCGGCCGGGGCCGGCGTGTTCGGCGTGGCGAGCGACATGGTCGACCCGGAGGCCGAGTTCCGGTGGATGGCGGAGATCGCCCGCCGCACCGGCCGGCCGGTCACCTTCGGGTGCCTGCAGAACGACGTGTGGCCCGAGCAGTGGCGCGAGCTGATCGACCGGGCGGCCGCGGCGACGGCCGACGGAGCCCGCATCGTCCCGCAGGTCGCCGGTCGGCCCGCCTGTCTGCTGTTCGGCTTCGAGTCGTCCGTCCACCCGTTCATCACCCACCGGGCCTACCGGGCGATCGCCGACCTGCCGCTCCCCGAGAGGGTCGCGGCGCTGCGCACCCCCGAGGTCCGCGACGCGATCCTGTCGGAGCGGGTCGAGCGCTCGGGGTTCGGCGCCTTCCTCTTGTCCAGCTTCCACAAGCTGTTCCCGCTCGGTGACCCGCCCGACTACGAGCCGGCGCCGGACCAGAGCGTGGCGGCCATCGCGGTGCGGGAGGGTCGGACACCCGAGGAGGTCACCTACGACCTCATGCTCGGCCGTGACGGCCACGAGCTCCTGTACTTCCCGCTGCTCGGCTACTCCCACGGCGACTTCGACGCGATGCGCGAGATGCTCGACCGCGACGACACCGTCCTCGGTCTGGGGGACGGGGGAGCGCACTGCGGGATCCTCTGCGACGCGAGCCTGCCCAGCTACATGCTGACCCACTGGGCCCGCGACCGGGGACGCGGCGAGCGGTTCGACCTGGAGCGCGTCGTCGCCATGCAGACCAGCAGGACCGCGGCGCTGTACGGGTTCGCGGACCGCGGCGTCGTGGCACCCGGCTTCCGGGCCGACCTCAACGTGATCGACCTCGACGGCCTCCGCATCGCTCCGCCCGAGATGGTCCACGACCTGCCGGCCGGTGGCCGGCGCCTGATCCAGCGGGCCTCCGGCTACGGCGCCACCGTCGTCGCCGGCGTCCCGGTGCGCATCGACGACGAGTCCACCGGCGCTCGGCCGGGAGCTCTCATCCGCGGCGCGCAGCCCTCGCCGGCCTGAACGACGCTCCTGCGACCGGACCGTGGCGACGCCGCCGCTCCGGACGCGCGGCGGTGCGGCGCCCGCTCGCCCGCATGCCGTGAGGCGGGCAGGATGTGCCGATGCAGGTGCTCGCAGCCGTGTACGGACTGGCCGACGCGGCCCAGGAGGCGAGACGCCTCGAGGCCGCCGGGGTCGACGGCGTCTTCACGTTCGAGGGTCCCCACGACGTCTTCATCCCGCTCGCCCTCGCGGCGGCGGCGACCGACCTGTCGGTCATGACGAACGTGGCGATCGCCTTCCCCCGCAACGCGGTGCACATGGCGCACGCCGCCTGGGACCTCCACGAGCTGTCGGGAGGTCGCTGCACCCTGGGACTCGGGACGCAGGTCCGGCCGCACATCGAGCGTCGGTTCGGCGTCGAGTTCGAGCGACCGGTGGAGCGGATGCGCGACACCGTCGACGCCGTCCGGGCCGTGTTCCACACGTGGCAGGACGGCGTGCCGCTCGACCACCGGGGCCCGTTCAGGACCCACACCAAGATGTCGCCGATGTTCTCGCCGCAGCCCCATCCGGCGGGGCCGCCGCGGATCGCCGTCGGTGCGCTCGGTCCTCGGCTGACGGCGTTGGCGGCCGAGGTCGCCGACACCCTGGCGGTCATGCCCGTCACGTCGGAGCACTTCTTCGAGGAGCGCACGCTGCCAGCGGTGGAGGCCGGGCGCAGTCGGCGCCCGGATCGCCTCGGTGAGCTGGAGATCCTGCCCGAGCTGATCATCTGCTGCGGTCGGACCGCCGAGGAGCAGGCGGCGGCCGACGCGGGATGTCGCGCCCTGCTCGGGTTCTACGTGTCGACCCCGGCGTACCGTCCGGTGTTCGAGCTGGCCGGCCACGGCGACCTCCAGCCCGTGGCCCAGCAGCTCACCCGCGAGGGCCGGTGGGAGGACCTCGCCGGCCTCATCGACGACGACGTGCTCTCGACGATCGCCGTGCGGGGGACCCCTGCGCAGGTGGCGGAGCAGGTGGGTCGTCGGTACGGCCCGCACTGCGACCGCGCCTGCATCTACATGCCGTACGCGATGGCCGACGACCTGCAGGCCGAGCTGGTCGACGCCCTCCACGCGGCCTGACCCGTCCGGACGACGTGGGCGGCATCACGTTCGGCGTCCACGTCCGCCCCGGCGGACGTCGTGACGCGGTGGAGGGCGACCACGACGGCGCTCTGGCGGTCCGGGTGTCGGCCCCGGCCACCGACGGCCGGGCCAACGAGGCGGTCCGGCGGCTGCTGGCGTCGACCTTCGGCGTCGCCCGCGCGGATGTGGAGATCGTCGGCGGGCTCTCCTCCCGTCGCAAGCGGGTGCGCATCGACGGCGACGAGGCCGCTCTCACCGCGACGCTCGACCGGCTGATGGCGACCTGAGCGGCCGACCGGGTCTCCGCCGTCCCGGTCCGGACCGGATCTCGTCGGTCGATCGGGCCGCCGACCCACGAGGGGTTGACATGGAGCGCCGATGATGCGACGTTTTCCGACGTGCCATCGGAAAACGTCGCTCCATCGACCGATCGGCGGACGCGCAAGCGGGAGGCCCGCCGGGACCACCTCCTCGACCTCGCCGCCGTGATCGTGGCCGACCACGGGATCGAGGGCCTGACGATGGCCGCGCTCGCCGAGGTGTCCGACTACGCCACGGCGTCGCTCTACACGTACTTCCCGTCCCGCAGTGCGCTCCTCGCCGCGCTGCAGGCCCGGGCCCTGGGCACGCTGGGAGCAGCGGCCGCCGGCAGCGCGAGCGAGTGGCACGACCTCGGATCGGAGGCCGGTCTCGCTCCGACCGCCGCCGCCCTCGCCCGGCTGTGGGCGTTCGGCGAGCTGTTCCTCGCCGCGCCGGTCGAGCACCCCCACGAGTTCCGACTCCAGCAGCGGCTCCTCGTGACCGACGGCGGGCAGGAGACCGCCGACATCGCGTCGGTCGTCCCCGCGGCGATGGCGGTCCTCGACGTCCCCCGCCGGCTGCTGGCCGAGGCGGTCGTCGTCGGGGCCCTCTCCCAGGCTCCCGCCGGCGAGGACCCGATCGGCGATCCGGTCGACGGGGACCTCGTCCGCACGATCTCGTGGGTGGTCGCCCTCAACGGCGCTCTGCTCACCGACGGGCTCGTGATGGGTCTGCCCACCACGGGAGTGGCGCTCGGTCGGGAGCTGACCGCCGCACTGCTCGTGGGCTGGGGAGCAGATCCCGACGAGTCCGCCGCAGCCCGTGCGATCGCGTCGAACTGGCGCAGCACCACCACCGGAGGTCCGACCCCATGACCGTTCTCCTCGCCGTCGCCGCTCTCGCCCTCGGGGCGGTGCTCTGGACCCTGGGCGAGTACGTCCTGCACCGCTTCGCCATGCACGCCCTGAACGGCCGGGGGATCATGAGCCGCGAGCACCTCGAGCACCACGTCGGCTCCGGCTGGGGGTTCTCCTACACCCACCTCCTCAGCTGGGCCGGCGTCATCCTGGTCGGGGCGATCGTCTGGGCCCCGATCGGCTGGCTCCTCGTGGGCCCACCCGGCCTCGCCCTCGGCCTCGGGTGGTGCCTCGGCTACGCCGGCTACGAGCACCAGCACGCCATGGCGCACCTGCGGGGGCCGAGCGGGCGGTACTCGACGTGGCTGCGCCGGCACCACTTCCACCACCACTTCGGCCACCCCCGGGCCAACCACGGTGTCACCACCTCGGTGTGGGACAGGGCGTTCGGCACCCTGGAGCGACCGGAGCGGGTGAGGGTGCCCCGACGCCTCGCCCAGCCCTGGATGCTCGACGGCGATCGCCTCCGCCCCGAGCTCACCGACGACTACGTGCTGGTGGGCTCCGCGGATCCGGCGTCACGCGCCGCGGCCCTGGATCGTGCCCGGGCCTTCGCCTCTCTGGCGCCGGAGGACTGACCGGGCCTCACTCCCGTCAGGTCCCGCCGTCGTCGAACGTGTGGTGGACGGCCTCGACGTTGTTGCCGTCCGGGTCCCGCACGAAGGTCCCGTAGTAGCCCGGGTGGTACTCCGGCCAGACCCGTGGTTCGTGGAGCACCTCGGCGCCGAGCTCGGCTGCCGCGTCGCGGAAGGCATCCACGGCGTCCCGTGAGGGAGCGGAGAAGGCGATGTGGGACTCGCGGAACCCGTCGCCGGTCCGCTGCTGGCCGATCCAGAAGCTCGGGAACGCCGTGCCGTACCCGATCGCCTCGTCGACCTCCATGATGCGGTGGCCGCCGACGACGGCCAGGACGGCGTCGTAGAACTCGGCGCTGATCCGGAGGTCCGCACACTGGATGGAGAGGTGGTCGATCACTGGTGCTCCTGGCTCGATGGGTGGCGACGGGCTCCCGAGTGTGGCACGCGTCCCTGCGCCGACGAGCGGTCCATCTCGGTGGGTGCCGATCACCGATGCCAGACTGCGGCCCATGGTCGACATCGATCCCATCAACGAGGTGACGGCGGTCCCCGCCGCGCCGCCCGGCGAGGCGCTGGCGCACTTCGCCGCGCTGCTGACGTACGAGACCGACTGCTGGGACGTCCACGAGTCGATGGGTCCGGACGGACGCGGGGCGGAGGACGTCGTGGTCCTCGATGTCCGCAGCCCGGACCTCTACGCCGAGGGGCACGTCCCAGGTGCGATCAACCTGCCGCACCGCCGCATCGTCGACCGGAACGTCGAGCGCTTCGACGAGCGGACGACCTTCGTCGTGTACTGCGCCGGACCCCACTGCAACGGCGCCGACAAGGCGGCGATGCGCCTCGCCGCCCTCGGCCGACCCGTGAAGAAGATGATCGGCGGGGTGACCGGATGGATCGACGAGGGCTTCGAGCTGGAGACCGGGGCGGCATCGTGACCGGCGCGCAGGTCTCGGAGATCTTCGACCCGGCGTCGTGGGAGGCGGTGCCCGGCTTCGAGGACCTCGACGACATCACCTACCACCGTGCGGTCGACGTCGGTGTGGTGCGGATCGCGTTCGACCGGCCTGAGGTGCGCAACGCCTTCCGGCCCCGCACCGTCGACCAGCTGCACCGGGCGCTCGACCACGCCCGGCAGAGCTCGGACGTCGGCTGCGTCCTGCTGACAGGGAACGGCCCGTCGCCCAAGGACGGGGGCTGGGCGTTCTGCTCGGGTGGCGACCAGCGGATCCGCGGCAAGGACGGCTACCGCTACACCGTCGATGACGAGACGGGCGAACCGGGACTCACCTCCGCTGCGATCGACCCGGCTCGGTCGGGGCGCCTGCACATCCTCGAGGTCCAGCGACTGATCCGGTTCATGCCCAAGGTCGTGATCTGCGTGGTGCCCGGGTGGGCCGCCGGCGGCGGTCACAGCCTCCACGTGGTCAGCGACCTGACGATCGCCAGCCGTGAGCACGCCCGCTTCAAGCAGACCGACGCGGACGTCGCGAGCTTCGACGGCGGGTTCGGGTCCGCGTACCTGGCCCGACAGGTCGGTCAGAAGTTCGCCCGGGAGATCTTCTTCCTCGGCGACGAGTACTCCGCCGAGGACGCCCATCGGATGGGCATGGTCAACCGGGTCGTCGACCACGCCGACCTCGAGGCGGTGGCCCTCGAGTGGGGTCGGAAGATCATGGGCAAGTCGCCGACCGCCCAGCGGATGCTGAAGTACAGCTTCAACCTGATCGACGACGGGCTCGTCGGACAGCAGGTGTTCGCCGGCGAGGCCACGCGACTCGCGTACATGACCGACGAGGCCGCGGAGGGCCGTGACTCGTTCCTCGAGCGGCGGGATCCGGACTGGTCCGACTACCCCTGGCACTACTGAGCGCCGAGGGGCGGAGCCCGATCGCCTCAGGCGGCCTCGGCGAGGGCGACGGCCTCGTCGGCCAGCGCGACGGCCTCGACCGCCAGGAGCTCGGCCTTGCGGGCCTTCCGGAGACGGCGCATCACCGGGAAGCCCCAGATGGAGGTGGCGGTCGCCCAACGCAGCGGCCCGGCATCGCCGCGGCGCCGGGTGGAGCGCCACACGAACAGGGACTCGAGCGAGTGCACCGCAAGAGTGCCGAAGAGGATCGAGCGGATCGTGCTGCGCGGCACGGCGTCGCCGACGGTGTCCTCCACCTTCTCCCACACCTGGTCGCTCAACGAGGCGGCGGCGAGGGAGCCGACGCCCAGGACGACGAAGGCCCTCCAGAGGAGGCTCGGCTGGCGGCGGACGGACATGGGCAGGCTCCCTCGGTGTCGACTCGTGCTGCTGACGGGCCCACGCTATCGCCCACCCGAGCTGCATCAGCTCTCCGTCGACCGAGCTGCATCAGCTCTCCGTCGACCGAGCTGCATCAGCTCTCCGTCACCCGAGCTGCATCAGCTCTCCATCACCCGAGCTGCATCAGCTCTCCATCACCCGAGCTGCATCAGCTCGATGCGCGTGCCGTCCGGGTCGGTGCAGTAGACGAACCGCAGCTCCGTGTCGGGCCCCATCGGAACGGTGGTCCACGTGTCGGCCAGGACCGTGCCGCCGGCGGCGTCGATCCGCGCCGCGACGGCGTCGACGTCGGTCACGTTGAGGCACATGTGCGTGAAGCCGAGCCGGTTCACCTCCCGCCGGGACCCGTCGCCGAGGTGGCCGGGTCGAACGAACTGCAGGAGCTCGATGGAGATGCCGTCGCGGTGGATGAACCTCGAGCGCAGATCGGGGGACTCCACCTCCATCAGCGGACCGAACTCCGCTCCCACGGAGTGGTCGGCGGTGACGACGAACCCGAGGCCGTCCACGTAGAACGTCGTCGAGCGCTCGACGTCGGACACGCACAGGCCGATGTGGCTCAGCGTGACGCCCTGCACGGCGTCCGTCCCCTCGGTCCCGGCCGTCTCGCTCCCGTCCGTCCCGCTCACGATCCGACCTCGATCGTGCCGAGGTCCGCGGGGGCCAGCACGGTGCCGTCGAAGTGCTCCTTCGCGACGTCGATCCACTCCTGCTCGCCGCCCGGGGGCGGGGCCGGCACCATGTGCGTCAGGACCAGCGTCGACACTCCGGCCCGAGCCGCGGTCTGCGCAGCCTGCGTGACGGTCGAGTGGTAGTCGCAGACGTCCTGCAGTCGCGGCAGCGGGATCTGGCGGATGACGTCGTCGCGGATCACGGTCTGCACGTAGACGTCGGCTCCGGCGACCAGGCGGTCGAGGCCCTCGCACGGTACCGTGTCGCCGGCGAGGACGACCGAGTGCCCGTCGTGCTCGACCCGGTAGCCGACCGTCGGTGCCACGGGCCGGTGGTCCGTGGGCGCGGTGGTCACGGTCACCCCGGCGTCCGCGAGCAGCGGCAGGTCGACCGGGCCGTCGGCCACCTCGGTGACGTGGACCTCGGGCCCGACCGTCAGGTCGTCGTGGTGGGCGATGCGGTACCCGACGTCCTCCGTCAGCATCGTGATCGTGCGGTCGACCAGGCCCTGGGTGCCGGGAGGTCCGACGAGCGGGAGGGGCAGGGGCGCCATGGCCATGATCCACCGCGTGGTGATCACGTCGTTGAGGTCGGTCGTGTGGTCGGAGTGCAGGTGCGTGAGGAACTGCACCCCGATCCCCGGCGGACCGGGGACGCCGGCGGCGGCCAGGCGCATCAGCACGCCGCGCCCGCAGTCGAACAGGAGGTTCAGGCCACCCGCCTGCACCAGCGTGGCCGGGCCGGCGCGGTGGGGATCGGGAAGAGGTGAACCGGTGCCGAGGAGCGTGACCAACATGTGGGGCACGGTAGCGTGACCGGTTCGTCGACCCGGGGGTGTAGGTCATGTCGTTGCGTTCTCCTCTTCATCGAGCCACGGCCCGGCGCCTGTGCGTCGCCGCGCTGGCGCTGCTCGTCCCGATCGGACTGGTGGCGTCCTGCAGCTCGGACGACGACGCCGCGACCACGACGACCGCTGCGGAGAGCACCACGACCGCTCCTGCGACGCTGACGATCCTGGTGACCAACGACGACGGGGTCGCAGCCGAGGGGATCGACGTGCTCGTCACCGCTCTGAAGGCGATGCCCGACACCGACGTCGTGGTCTCCGCCCCGGCCGAGAACCAGAGCGGCTCGGCCGGCAAGACCACGCCGGGAGAGCTGACCGCGACGCCGACCACGATGCTCGGAGGGACCGAGGCGACCGCGGTCTCCGGCTTCCCCGCCGACTCCGTGAACTGGGCGCTCGACGGCGGCATCCCCGAGACACCCCAGCTGGTCGTCTCGGGCATCAACTCCGGCCAGAACATCGGGTCCTTCGTCGAGCTGTCGGGCACCGTCGGCGCGGCGCGCGCTGCGGCCAGCCGCGGCATCCCGGCTCTCGCCGTGTCCGCAGGCATCGACGACGCGGCGGGCTACGAGGCGGCTGCCGCTCTGGCCGTCGAGTGGGTGGAGCAGCACCGCGAGGCCATCCTCTCGGGTGAGATGGCGACCACGCCCGCGCCGGTCGCGAACATCAACGTGCCGGTCTGCGCCACGGGCACCCTGCGAGGCCTGCTCGAGGTGCCGGTCTCGCCGGAGCCTCCGGCCAGCCTCGACCCCGTCGACTGCGCGGCGGCTCCGCCCGCGACGCCGACCGACGACACCGGTGCGATCGCCGGCGGGTGGGCATCGCTGTCCGACGTCAGCGTCGGCTGATCCGGCGTCCACCGACCGACGTCGGTCGGCGACCCCGCAGGCACTCTCGCGTTCCGACAGCTCACTCACCGTGTGATGCAGGCGACGCACCGTGACGGTCCAGGTGGACATCGGGGGAATACCCGGTGACCATCGGACGTAAAGGTTGACCCTGGTTCAGCGTTGTGGTGCGCTGCGAGATGCACCCGTCGGACCGACGGCGGGGCGAGGGGTCGACGGGCAAGGGGAGCACACCGTGCGCAGATGGGCGATCGTCGCGGCAGCTGTCGCGTTCACAGCACTCGTGGTCGGGGCGTGCACGCCCGTGCCGGCCGATCCGGGTTCGACGACCACGACGTCGTCGACCACGACGTCGTCCACGACGGCTCCGCCGGTGGACAACGACGGCGACG
>JAEYSR010000239.1 GCA_023434535.1 Actinomycetes bacterium | reverse complement strand
ACTACTTCCTGCACCACGCCCAGATGCGCAGCGCGCACCGCGAGGACATCCGGGAGGGCGGGCGCGTCAGCTTCGAGGTCGGCGACAGCCCCAAGGGTCCCCGAGCCCTCGACGTCGAGCTCGTCTGACCACCTGTCCGACCGGGACCGATCGGAGCTCTCCGTGAGGCGATTCGAGTGCGAGCGCTGCGATGCGATCGTGGGGTTCGACGCGTTCACGTGCTCCAACTGCGCGGCGGACCTGGGCTACCTGCCTGCGGAGCGAGCTCTCCGCAAGCTCGAGCCGGGCCCCGCTCCCTCGCTGTTCGTCATCGACGGCAGCGACGAGCTCCTCTGGCGCTGCCTCAACTCGTCGTGGGGGTGCAACTGGCTGCTCCCCGCCGGATCCCCCGAGGACTGGTGCCGGTCCTGCGCCCTGACGCGCGGCCGTCCCGACGAGGCCGATCCGTTCGCCGTCGAGGCGTGGGCGATCGCGGAGGCCGCCAAACGCCGGCTGGTCCACCAGCTGGACGAGCTCGGTCTTCCGATCGACCAACGATCGGACTCGACGCCCGACGGGCTGACGTTCGACCTGGTGTACGTGCCCGGCGAGCCGCAGGTGACCGGCCACCTCGACGGGGTGATCACCCTCGACCTGACCGAGACCGATGCCGCCCATCGCGACGACCTCCGCCGCGCCTACGACGAGCCGCTCCGGTCGGTGATCGGGCACCTGCGCCATGAGATCGGTCACCACTACTGGAGGATGCTCGTCCGCGACGCCGGACTCCTCGACGACTTCCGATCGCTGTTCGGCGACGAACGTGACGACTACGTCGAGGCGATCACCACCCACCACCGCAGCTGGTTCCTGGCCCCCGAGGATCCCGACCACATCACGCGCTACGCCGCGGCCCATCCGATGGAGGACTGGGCTGAGACGTTCGGTCACTACCTGCACGTCCGGGACGCTCTGGGGACTGCCGATGCCGCGGGTCTCGGAGTGCGCCTCCTGCGGATCGACCGACCGCGTCCGGACCCGGGGTTCTCGTCGACGTTCGCCCGGTGGCAGCGCATCGCCGAGTCGATCAACGACGTGGCCGGGTCGCTCGGATCGGAGCCGGTGTACCCGTTCGACCCTGGCGCGGTCGTGATCGAGAAGCTGTCGTTCGTCGACCGGTGCATCGGCGCGGCCGCCGCGCGGAGTTCAAGTTCGACACTCCGCTGACCGATCTTCGGTGACGTGGGACACTTCTTCGAGACGGGGAGGGGATCCGAGCTCGACCACCGGTGGTCGGTGCTCGTGCTGGGCACGTCCCTGCAGACCTCCCGGCGCCTCGGCGTCGCCGTCATCGTCGGGTCGCTGGCCGCGTGCTGGGCCATCACCGCCGCGCTCGGCGGAGCGACGGCCGTGCCGCCGCACTACTTCTACATCCCGATCCTGTTCGCCGGCGTGCGGTTCGGGGCCGCATCCTGCGCCGTCACGGCCGTCGCGTCGGGACTCCTCGCAGGACCGCTGTCCTCCGTCGTCCTCGTGAACCACGGCGCGCAGCCGACGTCGGACTGGCTCGTCCGCCTGGTGTTCTTCGTCGTCATCGGCCAGGTCCTCACGGCGATGCTGGCGCTCGGCGCCCGCGCCCGTCGCGACGACCTCGAGGACGCACGCAGTGCGCAGGAGCTCTGGGGAGCGCTCGACGACGGCCGTGTCCACGTCCACTTCCAGCCGATCGTGTGCCTGCAGGACGGCGGCATCCGCGGGGCCGAGGCGCTCCTACGGGTCCAGGACGGGCACGGCTCCACGATCCCGCCCGACGAGATCATCCCCGCCGCCGAGCGGAACGGGACGATCCGGCCACTCGGCGAGCACGTCCTGCGCACGGCGTGCGCCGCCACGGCGAGATGGCAGTCCGCCGGGCTGCTGGCCGACGGGTTCCGCATCGGCGTGAACGTCTCGCCCCGCCAGCTCGAGTCGGCGGACTTCCCCGAGCGCGTCCGGGGCATCCTGGTCGAGACCGGGCTCGACCCGGCGCGGCTGCAGCTCGAGGTGACCGAGACGGCGCTCGCGACCGACCGGACCCAGTTCGTCGACTCCCTGCACCGCCTCCACCGCCTCGGCCTGCGGTTCGCCATGGACGACTTCGGGACCGGGCACTCGACCCTGGCGGAGCTCCAGTCGCTGCCGATCGACGTTCTCAAGATCGACCGCGCCTTCGTCGCCCACCTCGACGGCTCCGGAGCGGTGATCGCCGAGAACGTGGTGGCGCTCGCCGCCGCGCTCGGGCTCGCCACGATCGCCGAGGGGATCGAGACCCGGGAGCAGGCCGAGCGGCTCTCGACCCTCGGATGCGTCGAGGCCCAGGGCTACCTGTTCGGCCGCCCGGCACCGGACCACGAACTGGAGCTGGCACTCGCCGCCGATCGCGCCCCGAGCCCGGCCCGCGCGGATGTCACGGTCGGGCGAGATCGCGCACCATCGTGATCGACGTGCCCTGTCGTCCGACCTCGACGAACCCGCACCGGCGGTAGAGCGCGACGGCCCGTGAGGTCGGGTCCACGCTCAGGCTGACCTGCCGGTCCCCGCGGTCTCCGAGCGATGCGACGACCCGGTCGATAAGTCGTCGTCCGATCCCGAGGCCCCGCCACGTCGGGACGAGTGCGATCGTGAGCTCCGCCACGTCGTCGGCGACCCAGCCGTAGCCGGGCGCCACCGAGCCGAGCACTCGGCCCCAGCACGCTCCGATCGCGACGTCCCCCGCGTCGGCGACGAACCCGACGTCGCCCGGACGGCTGCCGAAGTCGTCGACGTAGCGACGGAGCTCGGGCTGGTCGAGCACCGATCGTGGGAACGGCTCGGCGCCGTCGGGGACGTGGAGGGCCAGGTACAGGAGCTCCTCGAGCAGCTCCCAATCCTCGGGAGTCGCGGCGCGGAGGACGACCCGGTCGTCGTCGGAACCTCTCGTGGGCCCGTCGGTCATGCACGACGTCATAGGTCTCCGCGCCGGCGACGGCCACCCACTTCGCGGCAGTGGGAACCAACGGGTGACGTTCCAGCGACCGTCAGGGTGCATCGCAGCGCGACCACAGCCCCGTGGTGCACGGCCCCCATCCCCGACCTCGAAGGCCACCCTCACCCATGACCCTCGTCGACGACGCCCCCACCCCGGCGCGCCCCAGCGCCGAGCGCGACACCAGCTTCTGGCGGACCGCGTGGCGCATCCACTTCTACGCCGGGATCTTCGCGATGCCGGTGCTCGTCCTCCTCGCCGTCACCGGCCTGTGCATCCTGTACACCGACGTCCTGGACGACGCGCAGTTCGGCGACCTCCACCGCGCCGCGTCGACAGAGGTCACCTCCACGCTCAGCGAGCAGCAGCGAGCCGTCGAGCGGAGCTACCCGGACTGGCAGATCGACGCGGTCACGCCTCCGAAGGAGCCGGGGGCGACCACATCGTTCGCCGTCAGCACCGACGACGGCGAGACCGTGCTCGACGTCTTCGTGGACCCGTCGACGGGCGAGGTCGTCGGGGACCAGTCCCCCGGCGCGGGAATCGTCGGGCTCGCCAACCGGCTGCACGGCACGCTCAACAACGAGTCGATCACCGTCCCGATGCCGACGCTGGCCGGCATCCTCGGCGACGGACCGGTCCTCAGCGACATGGCCGTCGGCGACCTGGCCGTGGAGATCTTCGCCTGCTGGGCGCTCGTGCTCGCCGCGACCGGCGTGTACCTGTGGTGGCCCCGGAAGTCGGGGACCAGCCGGGCGCTGTTCGTGCCCCGCCTGCGCTCCAAGGGTCGGGCGCGCTGGCGGGACCTGCACGCCATCCCCGGCATCGTCCTGTCGGTGATGCTCGTGTTCTTCGTGGTGACCGGCATGCCGTGGTCCGCCTTCTGGGGGGCCAACTGGTCCTACGTCGCCTCCGAGGTGACGCCGAACGAGTCGAACTTCTGGGAGGACGCTGCACCGGGTTCCGCGATCCCCGAGGTCGGCGACCTCGACAGGGTCGGCAACCGCATCCCGTGGGCGACCCGGGAGGAGCAGATCCCGACGTCGGGCTCGTCCGGCACCTCGATGCCGGGCATGGACCACGGCGACGAGCCGATGCCGACCGCCGGGCAGGGATCGGAGGATGCGACGACGGCGAAGGAGGTGGCGGCCACCGTCTCCCTCGACGTGATCGAGGCCGCGGCGGCCGACGAGCACATGCTGCCCGGCTACTCGATCACGCTGCCGAGCAACGACCTCGAGACCGACCCGGCGAACCCCTCCTACGGATCGTTCGTCCTCATGAACCCGTGGCCGAGCGACATCGCGAACCAGAAGGCCGTCTACGTCGACCAGTTCAGCGGCCGGACGATCTCGACGAGCTCGGCCGACAGCTGGGGACGGCTGCAGTGGACCACCGAGCTGGGCGTCCAGACCCACATGGGCACGCAGTTCGGAGTGGTGTCGCGGATCGTGATGACCACGTCCTGCCTCCTCGTCATCTGGGCGGCGTTCAGCGGCCTGGTCATGTTCTGGAAGCGGCGGCGCAGCGGGACCGGGTTCCCGCGTCGCCCGTTCGACGCCCGGCTCCAGCGCGGGATGATCATCATCGCCGTCGTACTGGCCCTGATCTACCCGCTGTGGGGCCTGTCGGCGCTGGTGATCCTGCTGCTGGACAAGTACGTGGTCCGCCGGATCGGCCCGCTGCGCCGGGCGTTCGGCATGAAGGACCGACCGGC
>JAEYSR010000213.1 GCA_023434535.1 Actinomycetes bacterium | reverse complement strand
GCCCTGGTCGTCCATCGCATCCGATTCCGGCTGCGACTACTTCCTCGTCCTCGGGACAGGTCCGGTGGCCCACGGCTTCCTGCCGGTCCCGCGCAACGGCCCCGTCCTGACGTGGAAGCCCCTGTGTCGTACGGGTGTCCCGACCGTAGGATCGCTCGCGATGAACCTCGGTGACATCGAGCTCTTCTGATCGTCTTGAACCGTACGCGGGCCGTGGATCGTCGCAGGGACGACCGGAACCGCCAGGGGGCGCTCGCTCGGCTCAGCGGCTAGAGCCGGAAACGCATTGACGCGGGTACTCCGATCGCGGTCGCTTCGGGCGGCACGTCTCGGAGGACGACCGCACCGGCTCCGACGCGGGCGTCGTCGCCGACCTCGCATCCCCGGGTGACGATCGCCCCTGAGCCGAGGAACACCCGGTCTCCCAGCCGGCAGGCCCCGTTGACCAGCACACCGGGGCTCATCTGCACGAAGTCGCCCACCGTGCTGTCGTGCTGGACGGCGCAGGCGACGTTCAGGTGCGAGTGGCGACCGAGCCGGACGTTGGTGGTCACTGTGGTGCGGTCGTAGACGACCGCACCTTCGCCGATGACGACGTCGGGGCCGATCCGGGCTCCGGGATGGACGATGGTGGTCGGCTCGCACCCCGCGTCGGCGAGGCGGGATGCGAGCTGCTCCCGAACGGCCGACGACCCGATCCCGAGGGCGTAGTGGCCGGGGTTGTCCTCCAGCCAGGCCACCGGGCCCAGGACGCGGGCTCCGAGCCGATCCAGCCGATCGAGGTGCTCAGGCCGGTCGTCGACGAACCCCAGCACATCCCACGTCGGCATGACCTCGTTCACGGCGAGGATGGTCGCGTACAGCTCTCTGCCGTGGCCGCCGCAACCGACGATGACGAGTCGCTCGCTCTTCAACGGGGGTCGGCTCCGGCTCAGGACTCGGGCGGGGCGGCGAGGGGGTCGTCGGTCGGGTGGCCTTCGACGCCGTCGCCCGACACCATGGCACGCAACGTCCGGCCGAGGATCGACAGGTCGAGGCGCCAGGACTGCTCCTCGACGTAGCGAAGATCCCAGTCGATCCGGTCGGACCAGCTCAGGGCGTTGCGCCCGTTCACCTGGGCGAGGCCGGTCAGGCCCGGCCGGACGTCGAGTCGGTGCATCTGGCGGTCGTCGTAGCGGTCGACCTGGTATTGGAGGGTGGGTCGGGGCCCCACGACGCTCATCTCACCCAGCGCGACGTTGATCAGCTGGGGGAGCTCGTCGAGGGACGTCCGTCGCAGCACACGTCCGACCGGGGTGATGAGCGAGGCGTCGGGGAAGATCGGGTTGTCCCCGGCGGTCATCGTCCGGAACTTCCACACGCGGATGGTCCGGCCGTGCATCCCCACCCGGTCCTGCGTGAAGAACACGCCGCCTCGGGACGTGAGTCCGACGGCGAGGGCGCAGGGGAAGCCGATCAGGAGCGCTGGAAGGGCGACGACGACGAGGACGGCGAGGTCGAACAACCGCTTTCCGAGGTAGGGACCTCCGGTCCCGGCAGCCGAGCTGGTCACCCGTCCATCCTACGGGCGGTGGTCTCCGCTGCAGCGATCGTCGGAGATGCGGCGGACGCGATCCGGCCCCTGCCGTCGGTGTCGTCGATAGAGTGGCGGAGATGGCTGCTACCCCGGTCACCTCGAGGCGAACGCTCTGGATGTGGGTCGTTGCGACGGTCGCCGCGGTCTTCTGGATCGTCGGCATCGGCTGCGGGTGGCGCGGGGTGCTCCTCCTCGAGGGTCGGACGGGGATCGTCGGCAAGGCGCAGGCCTTCGGGGACGGCGCGGTGGTCTGGTGGGTGCCGGCTGCGGTGCTCACGCTCACGGTCGCAGCGATGGGCATCGGCATCGCCGTCGTGCGTCACCTGTTGGAGCTGACCGAGGTCGCCGGAACGTCACGTGTCGACATCGAGGCGGAGCGCCAGTTGGAGCTGCCGCCGGGTCCGGCGGACCGTCCCGAGCTCGAGACCGAGACGATCTCGACCTCCACCGTCGCGGCGGACTGAGGATTGGCCGAGAACGCAGCCGGGGCACCGCCGCGCATCTACCTGTCCCCGCCGGACATGTCCGGCGACGAGCGTGACCGCCTGCTCGGCGCGTTCGACTCCAACTGGATCACCACGATGGGGTCCGAGGTCGACGGGTTCGAGGCCGACGTCGCGGCCCTCTGCGGGGCGGAGGCAGCGGTGGCTCTCGCCAGCGGAACGGCCGCACTGCACCTGGCCCTGCTCCACACCGGTGCAGGGCCCGGCGACGAGGTGTGGGTGTCGGACCTGACCTTCGCCGCCCCGGCCAACGCCGTCGCCTACGTCGGAGCGTCGCTGCGCCTCGTCGACAGCGAGCGGCAGACCTGGAACATCGATCCGGACGTGCTCGACGACGCGCTCGAACGCGCTGCGGCCGCCGGTCGGCTTCCAGCCGCTGTCGTCGTCGTCGACATCTACGGGCAGTGCGCGCAGCTGGACAGGATCGTCACCTCGTGCGCTTCCCACGGCGTTCCCGTCGTCGAGGACGCCGCCGAGGCCCTGGGTGCGACCTGGAAGGGTCGCGGTGCAGGATCGTGGGGCGAGCTCGGGGCGTTCTCCTTCAACGGGAACAAGATCATCACCACCGGTGGCGGTGGGATGCTGGTCGGGTCCGCTGATGCGATCGACCGGGCCCGCTACCTCGCCCAGCAGGCGCGCCAGCCGGTCCTGCACTACGAGCACACGGAGATCGGCTACAACTACCGCCTCTCCAACCTGCTCGCCGCCGTCGGTCGGGGTCAGGTCGCCGGACTGCCCGACAAGATCCGTCGTCGCCACGAGATCAACGCGACCTACCGTGCCAGCCTCGGCGACGTGGACGGCCTGTCGTTCATGCCGTGGGACGAACGCGGCGAGCCCAACGGCTGGCTCACCGTCGCGCTGATCGACCCCGCCACCATCGATCCGTCTCCGGCTGCGGTGTGCGCCGAGCTCGGCGAGTGCGGGATCGAGGCTCGACCGGCGTGGAAGCCGATGCACCTCCAGCCGGTGTTCCGAGATGTCCCGTTCGAGGGGGCCGGGGTGTCCGCTGAGCTCTTCGAGCGCGGCGTGTGCCTTCCGAGTGGGTCGTCGATGTCCGATGCCGACGTCGAGCGGGTCGTCGACGAGCTCCGTCGAGCCCTGGGCGCCTGAGAGG
Organism: Actinomycetes bacterium; assembly: GCA_023434535.1. Lineage (GTDB taxonomy): Bacteria > Actinomycetota > Acidimicrobiia > Acidimicrobiales > Microtrichaceae > Dermatobacter. The sequence continues at coordinate 34,953 of JAEYSR010000213.1, read as the reverse complement.
TCCCGTGCGTGTCGCAGTGACCGGATGTGCCGGTCTCATCGGGAGCCACCTCGCGGCGGAGCTGCTGGCGCGTGGCGACGAGGTGGTCGGCGTCGACGACCTCTGTACCGGTCGTCGGTCCCACGTCGAGCGATTGCAGTCGTTCGACGGCTTCCGCTTCGTCGAGGGCGACGTCTGCGACCCTGGCTCGTGGACGGCGACGGGCCCTGTGGACGCGGTGTGGCAGCTCGCATCGCCCGCGTCTCCCGTCGACTTCGCGACCATCCCCGAGAGGATCCTGCGCGCCGGGAGCATCGGGACGTTGCTCGGCGTGGAGCACGCGATCGGATGCGGCGCGCGGTACCTGCAGGCCTCGACGAGCGAGGTGTACGGGGAGCCGCTCGTTCACCCCCAGCCGGAGGAGTACCGGGGCAACGTCTCGACCGTCGGCCCGAGAGCCTGCTACGACGAGTCGAAGCGGTTCGCCGAGGCCGTGGTGACGACGGCGACGCGCTCTCGTGGGCTCGACGGAGCGATCGCCCGGATCTTCAACACCTACGGGCCCGGCATGCGACTCGACGACGGCCGGGTGATCCCGGCGTTCGTGACCCAGGCGTTGCGGGGCGAGCCGCTGACCATCCACGGCGACGGTGCCCAGACCCGCAGCTTCTGCTTCGTCGACGACCAGGTGCGAGCGCTCGTGCGTCTCCTGGATTCGACCGAAGCGGGTCCGATCAACATCGGCAATCCGGTCGAGCAGCGGATCGTCGACGTCGCCCGGCTCGTCGTCGAGCTGACCGGCTCGACGTCGGACGTGGTGCACATCGCGCTTCCTCAGGACGACCCGACCCGGCGCCGCCCCGACATCGACGCCGCGCAGCGCCGGCTCGGCTGGGAGCCTTCCGTCGACCTCCGCGCCGGCCTCACAGCGGTGATCGAGGACTTCTCCCAGCGACTGGCCCGGGCCTGAGGTTCAGCGCCGCTGATCCGACAGAGCGGTCAGCTCGTCGAAGAGGCGCGGCGCGGCGACGGCCACGTCGTGGTGCTCGAGGACCCGCGCTCGGAGCTGGTCGCCGACCGTCCGTCGGAGGACGTCGTCGCCGAGGAGGTCGATGATGCGATCCGCCATCGACCCGACGTCGAGGTGGTCGATCACCCCGGCCGCCGACTCCGGACCGGCCGGCAGCAGCAGCTCGGGCATGCCCCCGTTGCGGTAGGTGACGACGGGCGTCCCGACCGCTGCGCTCTCGAGGCACACGAGTGGATAGGGATCCTCGTGGGAGGTCAGTGCGAACACGTCGGCCAGATCGAACCACGCAGCGGGATCGGCTTGGAGGCCGACGAAGCGCACGTTCGCGCCCGTGCGCTCCACGTCGGACCACACCCGCTCCCAGTCCGGTCCGTCCTGCCTGCCTCCGACCCAGACGAAGCAGACCGGATCTCTGGTGCGCCGTGCCACCTCGGTGGCGAGCTGCACGAACAGCTCCGGCCCCTTGCGCCACTCGAGGGTGCCTCCTCCGACGACGACAGCGGATCCCGCCGGGATCCGGGCCTCTCGTCGGAGCGACGCCGCGCTGCGGTCGTCGAAGGTGCGGGACGCGAGCGAGCGGGCGTCGATGAACTCGTGGTGAAGCCGGACCTTCGTCGAGGGGAGACCGACCTCGTCGGTGAGGACCTCTGCCACCGCCCCGGAGGCTGCGATCCAGCGGTCGGGTACCGTCGTGAACAACCCGTACTCGGGAGTGCGACGCCAGTTGCGGATGGCGACCGCCAGCTCGTGGACGTGGCTCACGATCGGGGCGTCGCCCCGCAGGTGGGGGACCACCGCCAATGACGCCAGGCTGTTGAGGTACACGAGGTCGAACGACCCCAGGCGTGACAGTCTCGGCCCGAAGCGGGCGCTCGCGAAGGGCCGGTACGCCCTGCGGGACCCGAGCTGGCGTAGTCCGCGTTCGGCGACCTGCAGCAGCCGCGCCGTCTGGGTCCCGTCCGCCACCGTGATGTCGCACACCTGCTCGAACCTCGCGCACAGAGGTCCTTCCTGCAGCACGAGCGTGTGGACCTCGACGTCGGTGTTCTCGGTGATCCACCGCACGAGGTGGAGCAGGTTCATCGGCGCGCCGGTGATCGTCGCCTCGTGGGTCACCGCCAGCATCCGACGCACGCTCAACCAGCCGTTCGCCGTTGATCGGCCGACACGAGATCCGTGACGGCAGCGTCGAAGAGAGGTCCGATCTCCGAGACGGAGCGGTCGGCGGCGAGGACGGCGCACCGGCGGACGAGGTCCCGCCGCCGTTCGCTGTCGTCCAACAGCGACTCGATCTCGTCCGCCAACGCCACCGTGTCAGGGTAGGTGGCCGTGGCGACGGCGCTTGCGTCGCCCAGGTCGGCCAGCCCGCCGACGGCGAACGCCGCCGTGGGCGTCCCGGCGAGTGCCGCCTCCATCGGCACGAGCGGCATCGGGTCGTCACGCGAGGTCATCACCACCACGTCGGCTGCGACGAGGAAGGGTGCCGTCCGGTCGACCTCCCCGATCCACCGGACGACCGGGTCGAGACCCAGCGTCCTGGTGTCGTGGTCGAGCAGCGCGATCTCGCCGGCGAACCGTCGGCCGACCCAGGCGGCTGCTACCTTCCTCCGACGGCGGACCTCGGCGATGGTCGCGACCCACAGATCCGGGCCCTTGCGCCACGCCGCCTCACCGCAGCCGAGGAGGAGCGGGATCGAGCGGTCGGCACCGAGTGCGGCCCGGTGACTCGCGATCGCAGCAGCGGCAGGGACCCGCGGCGTGGTCACGACCGGAGGCAGGAGCCGGATCCGCGCCCTCGCCACGCCGCAGTCGACGAGGTCCTCGACGGCGCCGGCGGAGACCGCCCACACCTGGCTGGCAGCCCTGAGCCCGGCACGGCAGTCGGAGGCCAGCCCCCGGATCGTCGCTCCCGCCTCGTGCACGTACACAGCCGTCGGCGTGCCAGGTGGCGCTCCGAGCACCTCCCGGGCCGACAGGCAGCTGTTCACGATCACCGCGAGCGGCGGGAGATCGGACGGGCCGTCCCCCTGCTGGCGCAACGCCGAGGAGAGAGGGCCCTCGTGCACGATGCGGACGTCGACCGGGAGGTCGAGGGTGCGGCGGGAGTGGCGGAGGAGTGCCAGCAGCACGATCGGCGCCCCGGTCCTCGTGGCCTCGTGGACGACGACCCGCAGTGCGCCGCTCATCGTGTCGCTCCCTCGCCTGCTGTCTCCCGGAGGTGCTGGAGGAGGACGGGAGCACCGACCTCCGTGACCCAGCGGGCGCTGACCCGCTCGCGCTGCTGCGTCGCCGCCTCGGCGCGCGCCGTTGGATCGCTCAGCTCGTCGATCGCGTGTGCCAGGCCGACGACGTCGGGGAAGTCTGCGCCGCGCAGCGTGGGGCCGAACATCTCATCGGGGCCACCGGTGCCGCGGAACGACACGACAGGCGTTCCCGCGGTCGCAGCGTGCAGGCACACCAGGGGGAACGAGTCGAGTCGGGCTGTGTGGAGGAGCACGTCGGCAGCTGAGAGGAAGGTGTCGATGTCGGCCACGGCCGGGACGAACCGGACCGGCGAGCCGGTGCGGTCCGCCTCGATCGACACGGCCTGGTGGAGCTCGTCGGAGTCGCCGCCGATCCAGGCGAAGCACGCAGGGGAGCGGCCGGCGCGCGAGTGGGCCAGGGCGACCTCGACGAACAGGTCGGGTGCCTTGCGCCAGGTGGCGATGCCGGCGGCGACCACGACCAGGCCGGCGGTGCCGCCTGACAGCACGTGCCGGGCGTAGGCGCGCCTCTCGGGTCCGCCGGGTCGCGCAGGGTCCACGAACTCCGGCACCAGGTGGACGCGACAGCCGCTCAGACGGGACTCGATCTCGTTCGCTGACACCTGGCTCCCGGCGAGCCACTGGTCGGTGCGCTGGGTCAGCTCGGGTTCCGTCTCGACCCAGTGGAGGTCAGATCCCGCCTCCACGCACCACGTCGCGACGGGGCCGGCCGGAAGGGCGGCCAGGGCCGGTCCGGCGGCCACGCTCACGAGCAGGGTCGCGTCGACGTCGGGGAGCGAGGACCGGAACGGACCGAACAGCCTCGTGCGCTCGGCTCCGTGCGGAAGCGCGGCGTTCGGTGCGACCAGGACGACGACGTCGGCGAGCTCCTCGAAATCCGCCTGCATCACCCCTCCTCTGATGGCGACGACATCGGCGGCGTCGCCCGGGTGCTCGCGGCGCAGCCACCTCAGCCACGTGAGAGCGAGCACGGGAGGTCCGGTCCGGTCGAGGGCGTGGACGACGATTCGCCACCGGCTCACGGTGCCGACCTCAGCTCGACCGCATCGAGGAACCGTCCGACCCAGCTCGACACGTCGATCTCGCGATACCACTCGGATCCGTCGACCTCGCGGACGGTCGAGTCCCGGTCGCCCGCGCGATCCACCTCGACAGCGAGCGCGTCCGCGAGCGCTTCGAGATCGAGGTCGGACACGTAGCGGCCGGGAGCGCCTGAGGTCTCGTTGACGGCGAAGCTCACCAGCCGCGAGCCGGCGACGACCACCCGGGAGAGCTCCTCGGCGACTCGAGGGGCTCGTGAGGTGAGGAGGGCCACGTCGCCACAGAGCTGGGCGTCGTCGGGCGGTCGGGTCCGACGGACGACCCGGTCTCCGAGGCCGCAACGCGCCACCTCCTCGTCGAAGCGGCGGCCGGCCGCCGGATCGTCGGCGAGGTCGAGCCAGACGGCCGTCGGTGAACGGCCGTGACGGGCTCGGAGCGTCCAGAGAGCACGGATGAACAGGTCCTGGCCGTCGACCCACGCGTCGTCGGCCCAACCGAGCACCTGGGCGCCGTCGGGTGGCAGTCCCATCCGACCGAGGACTCCGGCCCGCCATCCGCCGTCCCGGGCGCGCCGGGCGGAAGGGGTGTTCATGAGGCGACCCATCGCGAGCTCGGAAGGGGGGTCGACCGGCTCGCAGCCGGTGGTGACGATGTGGAGGTCTGCGTCGGTCGCCTTCGGTTCCGGGAAGAGCTCGGTCGGAGGGACGGGGTTCCAGCGGATGGCGCGCACCACGTCGGAGTCCAGGTGCTCGACGACGCGCTCGCCCACCCCGTCGTCGAGCACGATGGCGTCAGGACCGGCGGCGCGCAGTCGTCGGCGCAGGGCGGCGCCACGGATCGCACCGGCGATCCTCCCCAGACCCAGGCGGGTCAGCTGCTCGGTGCCACGCAGCGTGCGGAGCTCGTCCACCACCCACGAACCGGGCCACGGCTCCTGCGGAGCCCAGCTGCGGAGGAACCAGACGTCGACGCCGACCCCCTGCCGCCGCATCTCGTCGACAGCGATCCTCAACGTCGCGGTGCTCGCCCGGTCGTCGGGTGCCGACGTGATGACGAGCACGCACCGCTGTGCTGCACCCGTCGAGCGGCCGGCGGGTCGACTCGGGAGCGGCACCCCGTCATCGTAACGGGGCCTTCGGCCGGATCGACTGGCGACGCCGTACCCCGTCGGGCCGCCGCGATCGGGTGCTCAGATGATCGGGTAGATGAGGATCGGGGCCGCCGCAGCAGCAACCGTCACGACAGCCGCCAGGACGGCGCCGACCGTGACGAGGATCCACAGCAGCGGGCGTCGTGCCGACGCCGAGTGGTGCAGGGACTGCCCGAACACCCGCAGGACCTCGCGGATCACCGGCATCGGCCCCTCCCGGTGGAGACGACGACGGTGTCGAGCGACGGACGGACGGAGTCCAGGAGCGTGGCCGCGATCCTCTCGCTGCCGTCGGGCAGCGTGTGCACCTCGTCGTAGAAGACCGGTCGCTCGACGTGGTCGAGCGCGGATCCGAGGTCGACGACCCCGGGCGGGAGGTCGGCTCTGAACGCCGCCACCGCGTCGACAGCCCCAGGGTCGGGATCGGGCTCCCCGGGGACCGCCCTTGATCGCGTGAGGAGGCTCGGCTGGTAGGCGTGGAGCAGGGCGATGCCTCGATCCGCCGTCATCGACGCCGCAGCATCGTGCGCGTTCCGGTACGAGGTCGTGGCGATGCGATGGGCGGTGGCAGTGTCCGGTGTGTTGGTCGCCTCCGGTACCTGGACGATCCTGCGGTCGCCGGGCTGGGCTCCGGCCAGATCCTGCAGTGCGCGCTCTTGCACGCGATCGAGCGGACCGACGATGTCGGTGGTCATGCCCTCCCTGCCGCTGAGGTCGAGGTCCTGGACGGCGCGGAGGTCGTTCCAGCCGTCGTACAGCACGACCACATCGGGGGGCGGCTCGCCGATGAGCGCCCGTTCCAAGCGACGCACCTCCTGCCACGCGACGTCGCCGGGCATCCCCCAGTTCTCGATCTGGAGCTCGTAGCCCGCCCGCTCCGCGGCCTTCGCCAGCTCGGACGGGATCGTGTCGTCGTCGGCCTGCATCACTCCGAACGCAGCTGAGCCGCCGAAGAACCACACGCGGATGGCTCGATCCGGGCAGTTCGTCGGCGACCACGTCGCCCGACGTCCGTTCGTGATGTTCACGTGCTCGGACCGGTGGTCGCTCCACTCGTTGCCGACCCACTGCGAGAACCAGATGTCGGCGATGGCGTCCTCGGTCGACTGTCGGATCGCGGCGGCGTCCGGCCCGGCGAGGAGGGCTGCTTCCGCCTGGTTCGCCGGCTCCGGGTGGAGCAGGGGCTCGACCTCGCGCACGTACACGACCCCGGCGATGACGGTGACGACCGTTCCGATCGCCAGCAGGCCGGGCAGTCGGGCATGCACCCGTCGACCCAGGGGCGGGCGGTCCCGGTCCACGCCCTCCGTCCACAGCCGGTCGCTGCGCAGCGCCGGAGCGCCGAGCGGGATCCAGCCGCCTCCCGCCGGGCTGCGTGCCGCCACCGGGTCGAACCGGACGAGTCGCTGGAACACCCACGGGAGCAGCGCTGTGAACAACCAGAGCGGAGCGAGGACGGCGATGCCCACCACGACGCGAACGACGCTCGCCGTCGAGCGCCCGGCTCGTCGCGGCAGGTCGGGGTCCCGCTTCACGAGCAGAGCGACCGCGGCGGCGAGGACGAACAGCCCCAGAGCGAGGAGCCACCGTTGGTGGTCCCGGGCCACTCGACCGGACAGGAGGACGAGCCCCGCCACGGGGAGCACTGCGGATCTCGGGCATACGCCGAGCAGCGGGAGGTCCCGACGCATCGCGACCCAGGCGCCCAGGACGAACGCCGGTACCAGCCACATGCCCACCAGACGACCGCCGGCGATACCTCCGAGCGCCGCCACGGCAGCAGTCGTCGCCAGGGTGACCCGCATGTCGGAAGCCAGACGCCGGGTCGTGACGAGGGCGATGCACCCGAGGAGGACGATTCCCGTCACCGCGCCGGTTCGCCAGCCGTAACCCTGGTGGATCGACGCCACCCGCTGGACCGGGACGAACCCGGCGATGAACCACCCTGCGGCGAGGTCGATCGACCACCCCGGCGGACGTCGGAGCCGGACGGCGGTCATCGGGCTCGTCCGTCGCCGGAGACCTGGCGCAAGGCCGCGCGGTCCACCAGGGCGGGTCCGATCACCAGGAGGTCGGCGCCTGCTGCCGCTGCGGTGTGCAGCGCCTGCGCCGGCGTGGCGACGATCGGTTCACCCGCCCTGTTGAACGACGTGTTGACCAGCACCGGACACCCGGTGCGTCGGTGGAACGCCTCGAGCACCCGTCGGAGGTCGGCGTGTCGCGCGCCGACGGTCTGGACCCGGGACGACCCGTCCACGTGCGTGCAGGCCGGGATCGTGGAGCGGGCGACATCAGCTCGGCCGGCGATGGTGCCGGGCTCGGTCTCCACCGGGAGCAGGTGGTCGTCGCGCACCGACGTGACCACCAGCATGTACGGGGACTCGACGTCGAGCTCGAACCACTCGGCGGCGTGCTCCTCGAGGACGGCCGGTGCGAACGGGCGGAACGACTCCCTGCCCTTCACGCTGTCGTTCAGGCGTGACCGCATCCGAGGGTCTCTCGGATCGGCGAGGAAGGACCGCGATCCGAGCGCCCGCGGGCCGAACTCCGCGCGGCCCTGGAACCAGCCGACGACGCCGCCGTCGGCGAGCACGCCGGCCGCCACCTCGGCTCGAGCAAGCAGGTCCGGCTCGACCCTCGGCTCCACGCCGGCTGCTCGGAGGGCGTCGAGGGCGTCGTCGTCGGTGGGCGCGGGTCCGAGCAGCGCGCCGTCCATGGCGTCCGTTCCGAGAACGCGTCGGTCGTGGCCCAGCTCGTCGTGCCAGCGGGACAGCGCGGCGCCCAGGGCGCTGCCGGCGTCGCCCGCGGCCGGTTGGATCCAGACGCGGTCGAACGGGCCCTCTCTCACGAGTCGGCCGTTGGCGACGGAGTTGTGGGCGACGCCTCCACCGAGCACGAGCGAGCGCTCGCCCGTCAGGCGGCGGGCGCGGTTCGCCATCCCGAGGACGGCCCGTTCGAGGAGGTCCTGCACCGACGCGGCGAGATCGGCCTCCCGCTCGCCGACCGGAGCGTCGGGGTGCCGAGGCGGTCCGCCAAGGAGACGAGCGAGGGACCTGCTCCGCAACGCGGAGGTGGAGAACCAGCGTGCGGCGCGTCCGTCGACGACGAGCATCCCGTCGTCGTCGACGGAGACGATCGTGGCCAGCGCATCCGCGAAGGTCGGCGTGCCGTAGGGGGCGAGGCCCATGAGCTTGTACTCGTCGTCGTTCGGACGGAACCCGCACCACGCGGTGACCAGCGAGTAGATCAGGCCGATCGAGTGCGGGAAGCGGGTCTCCTCGAGCAGCGCGATGCGGTGGTGGGAGCCCACGCCGATGCTCGCGGTGGCCCACTCGCCGAGACCGTCGACGGTGAGGACGGCGGCGTGGTCGAACGGGGAGGGGTGGAACGCTGCGGCGGCGTGGCTGCGGTGGTGGTCGACGAAGCGCACGGCCGGCGGATCCGGCTGACCGAGTCGGTTCAGCATCGACGCGATTCGGGCGCCGATGAACACGTTCCGGCCCAGCAGGTCAGGTGCGTCCCGGAGGAACGAGCTGAAGCCGGCAGGGCCCTGTCGCTGCTTCACCGTGAGCCACCGACCGGCCAGCGAGAGGGGCTTCTCGTGGAAGACCACCTCTCCGACGTCGACGCCCGTCAGGTCGGCGATCTCGAGGCACGTCCGAACCGCCGCCTCGGGCAGGCGCGGGTCGTGCTTGCGCCGACTGCACCTCTCCTCCTCGACCGCTGCGACGATGCGACCGCCGACCAGGAGCGCGGCGGCAGCATCGTGGTAGTCGCAGCTGATCCCCAGCACGACGTCCGAGCCCATCTCCGTCGACCGAATCCTCCCGGGGGCCGTCACCCCGTGCGACGCCTGCCGACCCGGCGGCGGGCTGCCGCCACGAGTCGGCGGCCCCCGTCGAGCTGGGTGAGCGGGCTCGTGTACAGCCGGGCGGCCAGCTCGGCCGCCCCGATGTCGCGCTCGCGCGTGGGGACCGATTCGGCGACGGGCAGGTCCGGTGGTGAGGTGAGCAGGTCCTGGGGCGTCGTCGAGAGGAAGAACTCGTCGTCCACGTCGAACCGATCGGCGAGCAGGTCGTCGCGACGGGAGAAGTGCACCAGCGGCGCCTCGACCGGACGCACCCCGATCGCTGCGACGAGACGGGGCGCACCGGAGTGGTTGGGGAGCGAGCAGTGAACGAGGGCGTTGTCCATGATCAACGCCTCCCCGGCACGCACGGGCACCGTGAGCAGGTGGGACCGCACGAGCGGCTCCCGGTCGATCCACGCCCCGTTCAGGTTCGTCCCGCGCAGCATCGGATCCACCCGATGGCTGTGGCGCAGCACCTGGATCTGGCCCTCGTCCGCAGCCACGTCCTGCAGCGCGATCCACACGACGTAGGTCCGGTGGCCGCGACGCTCGTCGACGTACATCCAGTCGCGGTGGAGGTACAGGCCGCTGTCGTCCCCGGGCCACTTGCAGAGGAAGGCCCGGAGGTACGGCGTGTACCCGGCGAACATCGGGCACACCACCTCGTCGAGGCGCGCCGACAGGGCGGACGAGACCTCGTGTCGGTACCCGCTGTCGGGGTTGGTGAGGTCGGCCTCGAACCCGGCGCCCTGCCAGCCGTGCAGGCTCCCGTAGACATCCCGGAGCGCCGCGGTCGCCGCGTCGTTGAGCACCGGCACGCGCACGAAGCCGTCGCGGCGCAGTCGCTCGTCGAGCGAGGGGTCCAGGAGGGCCTGACGGGGGCTCGCCGGACCGAGGCCGACAGCGTGTCGGGTGGTGACGAGCGGCCGGCGATGCCGCGGGGGACGAGGGTCCGAGCGCGACGGGTTGGGGGCGGTCACGTCCGCCTGCGTCGGTGTGTGGCGCTCGCCGGACGGCCGGGGGCGCACGAACCGATCGAAGTCGCGAGGGCCGACCGCTGCGGTCCACGGCTGCAGGGCCGGCCGGTCCGTCGGCTCGTCGACGAGGCGCGCCTGCTCGAACCAGTCGGCGTCGACCGCATGGCCGAGCAGCTCTCCGTCGACCTGCAGGAAGTGCACGAGGTCGGCGCCGGTCGGAGCGAGCGCGGCGGCCAGAACCGGACGAGGCGACGGGCTGTCGTTGGCGCTGGAGCCGTGGATGAGCCCGGCGTCGTACAGCACCGCCTGCCCGGCGCTCAGCTGCAGGGGGACGGCCTGGTCCCAGAGGGAGGAGCGATGCTCGTCGGTCGGTGCCGTGGTCGTCCCCGCGGCGCGGATGCCCGACGTCCACCGGTGGCTGCCCGGGATGACGTGCAGAGCTCCGTTCTCGGGACCGACGTCCTGCAGCGGCGCCCACACGATGATCGTCCGATATCGACGTTCGTCGGTGTAGGTCAGGTCCTGATGGGGTTCGACCGGGCCGCTCGGACGTGCCCCTTTCACGATGCAGCCCGCGATGAAGGGCCGGTGGTCCGGCAGGACGCCGCGGAGGGCCGGGCCGAGCAGGCCGGCGACGTCGCGCTGCACTCGAGTCGCGTCGCTCCGGTCCTCGTCGTTGCTGGTGGCGAGGAAGGGGACGTCGGTCGGGAGGTCCAGCTCGTCGACGAGTCGGCGGGCGCTCTCGAGGGCGTCGTCGTCGAGGAGGTCGACGACGACGTACCCGTCGACGGCCAGCGTGGTCGCTTCGGTCACGACGCGATCGGAGTTCCGAGCGCCCGGGAAGCCTCGGACTCGGCGCACGGCCCGCACAGGAGCGTCACGTTGCCGATCCAGCGGTCGGGCCGGTCCCGGTCCACGTCGGACGAGCCGCAGCGGTGGCACCACGGGCGAGCTGCGTTGATCGCTCCGGCCGGTCGACGATCGGACTCGATGGCCCACGCCTCGGCCACCAGCCGGTCGAGGTCGGCGTCGGTGAGGCTCCGGTACTCGGCGTCGACGGGGCCGAGTCGGCGAGCACCCGCCGGTGCCCGACCGAGGGTGAACGGGTTGTTCTCGGTCCAGAAGTCGTCGTCGATCTCGTAGACCTCGGGCCGACCGTCGAGGCCGCCGAAGTAGTGCAGGTGGGCGGCTTCCTGGGGGATGACGTCGGCGATGGCGACCAGCCGGGGACGGTCCGAGCGGTTGGGGAGAGAGAAGTGGAGCGTGGCGTGGTCGAACACGACGGCCTCGCCCGGTTCCAGCGGGACCGGCCGGGAATGCCGCTCGATGATGCGGCGGGTGACGTCGACGAACGGGAAGGGGAACGCCTGGATGCCGCGGATGTGGTGCGGCAGCCAGCGATGGCTCCCGGGGGCGAACCACAGCTGGCCGTTCTCCTCGGTCGTGCGGTCGAGGGCGACCCACACCTCGACGGAGCGGTGGTGTCGTTCGTCGACCAGGCTCAGGTCCTGGTGCAGGCCGAAGCCGCTGTGCGCGCCGGGCCACTTCACGATGAAGTTGCACGGCAGCATCCGCTGCCGGTCGAGGACCCGCGCCAGGTGCGGCTCGAGGGCCGAGCGCACGGTCTGGTCGACCTGTCGCTTGTAGGAGCCGTCGTAGGAGTGGAACGACGAGTGGCACGCGAGGTGTGGATCCCCCGGGGCGGAGCCGAGCCGCTCGAACGACCCCTTCAGGGTGGCGACCTCGTCGTCGTCGAGCAGTCGGACGACGGCGTAGCCGTCACGCTCGAGCTGTGCCTGGAGCCCCAGGTCCCTGAACGTCGATCGCATGGGCCCCTCCTCGGCACATCTACTTCCCGAGCCGAGTTCAACGGTACCAGCGGCGAACGGGCCGGCCCCGGTCGGGTCGAGGAGACCCGGTGGTACCCTCGCCGAGGTGGGGCGGTCACCGGAGCGGGGACCGGGCCCGGCCGGCGCGACGGTCGGGGATCGGGTGCTGTCGGACGAAGGTGCCGATCGGGAGCTGCGCGAACGTGGTGTGACGGTCCTGCCGTGCCTCTCGGACGACGAGGTGAGCCGGGTCCTCGACGACTACTGGCGGCTGGTCCCGCCCGAGGACCACGGGCTGGCGATCGACCACATGCGACCCGACCGCGCCGTTGTGCGGCAGCTGCGCGACCTCGCCGTGTCGGCGTTGGAGCCGCGGCTCGAGGAGCTGTGCCCGGACGTCCGCGTCGTCATGGCGACCTTCGTCACCAAGCACCCCGGCCCGGCGTCGGAGATGTTCCTCCATGACGATCGCAGCTACGTGGACGAGCGGCGATTCCGGGCGTGCACGCTCTGGGTGCCGTTGTGCGACGTCGGCCCCGGCCTCCGCAACGGCGGCCTGCAGGTGGTGCCCGGCAGCCACCGCCTCCCCACCGGGTGGTCGGGGAGCTGCACGCCCGACCTCATCCGACCGTGGGAGTCGGCGTTGAGGGCGGGACTGGAGACGGTGCAGGCGAGAGCCGGATCCGCGGTGGTGTACGACACGCGCCTCCTCCACGCCTCGCCCGCGAACCTGACGGAGGTCCCGAGGGTCGCGCTCGTCTGCGCGGTCGCACCCCGATCCGCTCGACTCATCCACGTCGTCGCCACCAGCCGTCGTCGCCGTCGACTTCACGCCGTGGACGAGTCGTTCTTCGTCGACAACCACCCCCACGACGTCGAGCGGTCGATGCCGGACCGGTGGCCGGTCCTCGAGGAGCTCGACGACGACGCCATCGTCCGCGCCGTCGACGTCGAGGCGGTCACGGGAACCGCGCCACCTCCTCCGTCCGTCGTGGTCCCCGACGACGTCCGCCGACCGGACGACCCCCGACCGCTGCCCGGCCTCGCCGGCCCGCCGGCGGTCAGCCCGCTGTCGGACTCGGACGTCGAGGTGCAGGTCGGCGATCTCCGCCCCGACACGGCGGCGGTCCCGGTGCTGGCCCGCACCGGACGTCCGGCCGGCGGTTGGGCGCCGCTCGTGACGCGCTTCCGTCCGCGGCCTCGTCCGGTGCCCGACGCGCGGGAGTGGCGCCGGTTGGTGGCCGGGGGACCCGCCCGGGACATGGAGCTCCATGTCCTCGAACCCGGTGACCGCGTCGAGGTGACGGCGCCGAGGACGCCACGGTGGTCGACCGAGCTCGACGTCGTGGAGGCGCCGCCGGTGGGAGCGGGCATCCGGACCGGAGCCGCCGCGTCCCAGCTCGAGGTGGGCACCAGGCTCGAACTGCCCCAGGGCGAGCTCATGGTGCTGTGGAACGACGGTCCCGGTCAGCTGGTCGTGCTGGCGGCGCGGGTCGCCGACCGCAGCGATCCGGTGGGTCGGGTCCTGGTGGCCGTCGACCGACGTCGACGTCGTGGACGGGCAGAGCGGTGAGCGCGGAGGGGCCGGTGCTCGGCATCTGCGCCGACTTCCACGACTCTGCGGCCGCGCTCGTCGTCGGGGGCCGCATCGTCGCGGCGGCGGAAGAGGAGCGCTTCACGAGGGTGAAGCACGACGCGTCCCTTCCGGAGGCGGCCGTTGCGGCATGCCTCGAGATCGCAGGGCTCGGTGCGGCCGATCTCGAGGTCGTCGCCTTCCACGAGAAGCCCCTGAGCGCCTACGAGCGCATCCTGGTGTCCCACGCACGTGCCGGAGTCAGGGCCATGCCGTCGTTGGGTCGAGCGATCGGCGGGTGGAGCCGTCGCAAGCTGTGGATCGGCTACCGGGTCGAGCGCATGCTCCGGCGACTCGGATCCGCCCGCCCGCCGCGCCTGACGTTCGTCGAGCACCACGTCAGCCACGCGGCATCGGCGTTCTACCCGAGCCCGTTCGAACGGGCCGCCATCATCACCTGCGACGGGGTCGGGGAGTGGACGACGTCGAGCATCGGGCGCGGTGACGGGGGCGACGTCGAGCTCCTGAAGGAGATGCGGTATCCCGACTCGGTCGGGCTCCTCTACTCGGCGGTGACGTCGTTCTGCGGGTTCGAGGTCAACGACGGCGAGTACAAGCTCATGGGTCTCGCTCCGTACGGCTCGCCGAGGTACGAGAGGGTCATCCTGGATCGCCTCGTCCACGTCGCCGACGACGGCTCGGTTCGCCTCGACATGGACTGGTTCGAGTTCACCTCGTCCCGACGCATGTTCCGGCCCGACTGGTCCGAGATCTTCGACGGTCCCGCCCGTGATGCCGGTGAGCAGCCGACCCAGCGCGACGCGGACCTCGCGAGCTCGATCCAGGCCGTGCTGGCTCGCATCGTGTTGACGACGGCTCGTCACGCCCGAGAGATCACCGGTGAGAGAGCGGTGTGCCTGGCCGGCGGCGTGGCTCTCAACTGCGTCGCGAACCGGACTCTGGTCGAGGACGGGCCGTTCGACGAGGTCTGGGTCCAGCCGGCGGCAGGCGATGCCGGCACTGCGGTGGGTTCGGCGCTGTGGGCTTACCACGGCCTCCGCGGCGTGCCCAGGGTGGTCCAGCTTCCGGACGGGATGTCCGGAGCACGGCTCGGACCGGAGTACGGCGTCGAGGAGATCGCGGAGTGGCTGCGATCCGTCGGCGTCCGCCACCTCGTCCAGCCCGACCTCACCCGTCTGTGCGACCTGGTCGCCGCTGCGATCGACGCCGGCGAGATCGTCGGCTGGTTCCAGGGTCGGATGGAGTTCGGGCCGCGAGCGCTGGGAGGTCGGTCGATCCTCGCCGACCCGCGAGATCCGGCCGTCGTCGCTCGTCTCAATCGTGCGACCAAGCGGAGGGAGAGCTTCCGCCCGTTCGCTCCGGCCGTGATGGTCGAGCACGCCCACGAGTGGTTCGACGTGGTGGGAGAGCTGCCGTACATGCTCGTGACCGCCGCCGTGTCCTCGACGCACCCTGAGGGTGCGGCTGACGACGAGACGTCGGACACGTTCGAATCCCGGCTGTCCCGCGTCCGGTCGGCGATCCCGGCGGTCACCCACGTGGACGGCTCGGCACGCGTCCAGACCGTGGACAGGGATCGGTCGCCGAGGTTCTGGCATCTGCTCGACGCGTTCCGGCGGCGGACGGGCTGTCCGGTCCTGGTCAACACCTCCTTCAACCGTCGCGGCGAGCCGATCGTGGCGACGCCGGCCGACGCGTGGCGGTGCTTCGCCGGATCCGACATCGACCTCCTGGTCCTGGGGGACTGCATCGTGCGTCGGTCAGAGGTGGCGCTCGAGCGTCGCTCCGACTCGAGCGAGTTGCTGACGGGAGCCGGCTCGTGATCCTGTGCCGACACCTCCTCCGAGCTGTGGGCGATCTCGGTCTGTATGCAGTCCGCTCGGGCCGGTGGTGGGTCCCCGCGGTCGTCGTCGTGCTGGGCATCGCGGGGCTGATCGCGGTCACCGTCAAGGTCGTCGTACCCACAGCCGTCTACACCCTCTTCTGACACGTGGCAGCCCTACGCACGACGCCGGACGTTCCGACGACGACGGATCCCTGGCGTCCCTCCGCTGCCACGAGACGCAGGACCGTCGCTCCAGTCCTGCTCGCTGCAGCGATGGGCGCGTCGGGACCGGTGCTGAACCTGCTGCTTCAGCAGTTCGTCGTCCGGGCGGCGATCCTCGCTCTCATCGGACTCTCGTGGTCCGTCGTCATCGCCGCGGTGGGCCGACGTCCCACCTGGACCGCAGTCGTCGTGGCGGCCATCATCTCGATCGGACTGCTGGCGGTGCCGTGGGCATCCGGTCGTGCGCCGGTCGCGATCACGATCCTGGCCACGACGATGGCCGCCGTCGTCGTCGGAGTCGAGCTGCCCTTCGTCCCGGGCCGGCCCGGGGTGGTCGCTGGGCTGGCGGTCCCGGTGTTCGCCGTGGGTCAGGTCGTGTGGGTCCGGACCGGTGCCCCGATGCCCACCTGTGCGTTGCTGCTGGCGGCCGGGCTCGTGGGGGTGTGGTCAGCGACATCCACCTCGAGTCAGCGTCTGGAACGGTCCGTGGTCACCTCGTTGGGCCGGTTCGCCGAGTCGATCGGACTGGCGCTCGTCGTGGCCGTGTCGACCCTGATCCTGGTCGTCCCGGGATCCATCGCCGGGCTCCGGGAGCGCTCCCGTCGGCGTCGCGCGTCGGCCGACCGCCGTTCGTCGTGGAACGACGTCGAGGTGGCCGTCACCTCGCTCGTGCGCGACGCGCCACGTCCGTTCGCCTCGACGGCGCGTCGGCTCCAGGTGCGACGCAACGCCGTCGGCGTGGTCGCTCTGGCTGCGGCCGCCTCCGTCGCGGTGCTCGTCTGGAGCGACCGGGCGTCCACCCCGGCCGAACCGTCGACGTCGGCGTCCGGGCAGTCGACACCGACCCCGTCCGAGGTCCGGACGCCGTTCGAGCGTGCCCGTGCCGTTCAGCTCAGCACGGTGCCCGCCTTCCAGGATGTGCCCTGGGCCGACGACCTGAAGGCAGAGCAGGACCGGTTCTCCGGCGGGCTGGTCGACGATCCCGTCACCGTCACGCGATCCCCGGACTTCTCCGGCGAGTACACCAACGTCGTCGACGGAGTGCGGTCCACCGTTCGGTCCGAATGCGACGGCTGTCCGTCCGCAACTGTCTGGGTCGTCGGTGGATCGGCTGCCTTCGGGCTCGGTCAACGAGACTCCCACACGATCGCGAGCGAGCTGGTGCGACTCGCCGACGAGGCCGGGATCGCACTGGACGTGACGAACCTCGCCACGCCCGGCTGGACGTTCTGGCAGGAGGTGCAGGCGGTGCGCCAGCGACTGGAGTCGCGGCCCATGCCCGATGCGGTGGTCTTTCTCCACGGCTTCAACGACGTCGTCGGCGTTGCGATGGAGGAGTCGCTTCGAGGGCTCGGCGGTGAGGGGCCGACGCTGCTGCGGAGCGCCGATGTCGTGGAGTTCTCCGGTCGCGGCTACGACCCGGCCGACATCGACCCGGCAGCCGTCGCTGACGAGTCGGGTCGGAGGATGGCGGAGCTCTCTCGCGATGCCGATGCCCTGCTCGGTCCAGGGCGTTCGCTGTTCGTGTTCCAGCCCGATGCGTTCGCCTCCCGACGTCAGCTCGACGCGGTCCGGAACCAGTTCGACGTCGACATGGACGGATGGCAGACCGTGATGGACGCTGCGATCGCAGGCGCAGCACGGTCGATCGCCTCGACACACGTCGATCTGCGAGACGTCTTCGGGGACGATCCGCCGGTGTTCGCCGACCTCGTCCACACGAACGAGCGAGGTGCGGCCGAGATGGCCTCGGCGATCTGGCCGGACCTCCGTGCCAGACTGCGGGACCTCGGGCGATGACCACCTCCGGGGTGCCGGGTGCTCTGGGCGTTGCGCTGCAACGGTGCCATCCTGGTGCGGGGGAATGACCCGGTCGGAGGCGCTGGGGCCTCCTGGAGGCGGAGGACACATGGAGGAGTCGACGATCGACCCGGTCTGGCCCTTCGTCGTCCGCCAGGACGGCGCGTGGTTCCTCTCGGGACCGGATCCCGACGATCTCGAGCCGACGTCCTTGGACGGCGTCCTCCGGGCCGTCGGTCTGGAGGACGCCTCTGCCGCCACTCCGGTCGATCGCGTTTGCGACGTGGGCCCACCGAGCGACGTGGCTGCCGTCGAGGCGGCCTGGATACTGGTGGGGCGTCCGTGCGTGCCGGGACTCGCGATCGAAGACGCTGAGGGGGTCGAACACGTGCTGGATCGCCTCGACCTCGTGGTGATCGATGCGGTGGACGAGCCGGTCGAGGTCTCCCAGCTCGTCCGGCGTCTCGGGGACGAGTCGCTTCGAGGCAGGGTCGCTCGGCTCGTGGCAGGAGGCTGGCTGGCATCGGTCGACCTCGGACCGACGGCAGCGGTCGATGCCGACGGCCCGACGACGGGGCCCGTCGACTCCGATGGCCTGACGACCGGGCCGGACGACGTGATCGCGGAAGACAAGCCGGCGATCTCCACGCGAGCGGACGCAGTGCGCTCCGCCGTGGGTCGCCGGGCCCGGTTCCTGGGACGCTGGTTGGACGAGGCGTACCGGTCGAGCTCGAAGGTCCGCAGGGTCAGGAGTCGGCTGGGTCTGGCGCCGCTCGCTCCCGCAGGTGGCGCGGGACCGACGTCGGATCTGCCGTCGTCGGGCGGCGGGGACGTCGAGCGCGAGCAGTCGCCGGCGGCGGCCTCGGCCGGGGTGATCGCCACCGGGTCGGCGGATCCGATCTCCGCGGACGGCTCTGAGCATCGCGGTGACGGCCGCATCCCCGTCTACAGCGTCTGGGACCCTGCTGTCGGCCCACTGCTCTCGCTCGGGATGCTCATCGCCGCAGCCCGTGACCACGACGGCGGACGCCTGAACGACGTCTACGACATCCGGAGGATGTGCACCGCATCGGAGTTCCTCGACGACCTGGGGACACGTCGCGGACCCGCCGTGCTCCTGTGCTCCGACTACGTCTGGTCTCTCGAGCAGAACCTCGACGTCGCCCGCCGCGCCAGGGAGCTGAATCCGGAGCTTCGAGTCATCCACGGCGGCCCGAGCGCCCCCAAGTACGAGCACGATGCGGCCGAGTTCCTTCGACGCCACGAGGACGTGGCTCACGTCCTCGTCCGCGGCGAGGGAGAGGACGTGCTGTGCCAGGTCCTCGACGCGATGTCCGGAAGCTGGTCACCGCTCGACACCTCCCCGCTGCAGGAGATCGCGGGCCTCTCGTTCCTGGGTCCAGGTGGTCAGGTCGTGCGGACGCCGGACCAGGACCGCATCGTCGACCTCGACAGGCTGCCCTCGCCGTACCTGACGGGTGAGTTCGACCACATCCCAGCGGATGCGTGGGTCTTCTACACGTCGTTCGAGACGGTCCGCGGCTGCCCGTTCGGATGCACCTTCTGCGACTGGGGTTCGGCGACTCTCGCCCGACTGCGCAGGTTCGGGATGGATCGGGTCAGGGCCGAGCTCACCTGGGCGGGCGACAAGGGCCTGGACGGCGTCACGATCTGCGATTCGAACTTCGGGATCTACCGGCGTGACGTCGAGATCGCCGAACACATCGCCCACGTGAAGCGGCGCACGGGGTGGCCGATCTCGGTCGGGTTCGGACCCACCAAGAACTCGATCCGCCACCTGCCGGCGATCTACGACCACCTGATCGGAGCGGAGCTCCTGGTGTCGGCTGCGATCTCGCTCCAGACGACCGACCCCGTCACGCTCGAGGCAGTCCGCCGGGAGAACATCTCCACCGACGCGTACCTCGCGCTCGCCGCCGATCTCCGGAGGAGGGGCCAGCCGCTGCAGGGCGACGTGATCCTCGGACTCCCCGGCATGACCCTGGACGCCTACAAGGCCGACGTGCAGCTGTTCTTCGACCACGAGATCATGCCGAGGACCTGGATCGCCAAGCTGCTGCCGAACTCGCCCATGAACGATCCCTCGTACAGGGTGGAGCACGGGGTGGTCGCGAACGAGCAGGGCGTCGTGGTCTCCACCGCCGCCATGGGAGCGGAGGAGCGGCTCGAGGCGCTCAGGTTCCGTGACGTCGAGATCGTGTGCGAGCGGTTCGGACTCCTGCGCCACGTCCTCCGCTACGTCCAGTGGGACCACGGTGTGCCGGCCGTGGCGGCGATGGATCGCCTGCTCGACCTCGTCACGACGAGACCGGACGAACTGCCCGTGCTGGCCTGGACCCTGCGGAACTTCGAGAGGTTCCCGACCGTCGCCGTCGGTTGGACGGCCTTCTACGACGACGTCCGGCGATTCCTCGACCTCGAGCTGGGTGTCGATCCGCACGATCCGGCGCTCGCGACGGTGCTGGAGGTGAACCGGGTGCTCATGCCTCGGGCAGGGAGGTCGTTCCCTGCGTCGGTCGAGCTGGAGCACGACTACGTCCGCTACTTCCGGGATGCGACAGCATCGCTGTACGGCGACGGACGAGCGAGCGGACCTCCACGCCCGCTCGTCGACTACGGCCCGGCCACATTCGTCGTCCAAGGAGACCCGCTGGAGCTCTGCCGCACGGGTCCGCCCCTGAACGTCGGAGTCGGCGACGATGTGATCCAGAGCGAGTTCCACCTCGGTCAGTGCGCCTCGAACGAGCTGCTGTCGCCGCTCCTGCGTCTGCTCCCCGGCTTGGGCGGCACGGCGGTTCCGATCGACGGCCCGGCCTTCGCCGCCGAGGTCGTCGGCGGCCTCCCGTCTGCGGTGATCGAAGCCGGCGAAGCCGCGCTCCAGCCTCGGGACGTGACGCAGCGCGTCCGCATCGGGTTGGCCAGCAGCGGCGGGTTCGACGAGGGGTGAGTCAGTCCCAGCGAGCCGGGACAGCGACCGGGACGCGCCACTCCGTGCCCGTGATGGATGGCACCGGACCTCGTTCGTCGAGGCGAAGCAGCGGGAACCCGTCGAGCAACGTGTCCAGCATCGCCGGGATCTCGGCCTTGGCCATGTGGATCCCGGCGCACAGGTGAGGTCCGCCGGAGAAGGCGAGGTTCGTCTTCCTCGGCCGCAGGATGTCGAACCGATCGGGCTCGACCCAGCGCTGCGGGTCGCGGTTCGCTGCTCCGATGTCCACGATGACCATCGCTCCCTCCGGCACGTCGACTCCGAGGATCTGGACGTCCTCAGCCGCGCAACGGGTCACGCTGAGCAAGGGGCACTCCCAGCGGAGCGACTCCTCGAGGGCATCGTCCAGGAGCGCCCGGTCCTCCCTGACCAGGCGGAGCTGGTCAGGGTGGGTGAGCAGAGCGTGGAGCAGCGTGGACGACGCCCGGTAGGGGGTATCGGTCGCCGCTGGGACGAGCAACCTCAGGAAGGACAGCACCTCCTCGTCGGACAGCGGTCGACCGTCGAGCTGAGCCGATGCGATCCGGGTCACGAGATCATGGCCTCCACCGTTCCGACGTGACCGGACGAACGGTGACAGGGTGCGGGTGAGGGCACGAGAACCTCGACGCGCTCGGCCGGAGCGGACCGTCGGTCCGAGGACTTCGGTCGATCGACGCTGCAGCCGGTCGGCGAGGCGCGCCGGCATGTCGAGGAGTCGCAGTATGACGAGGACGGGGTAACGGGTGGTCAGAGCGTCGACGAGGTCCGCCGATGTCGCAGGTGCCACCGCTTCCATCAGTTCGGCGACGATCTCCCCGGTCGCCGGCGCGACGACCTCCGATGAGATCCGACGCGTCAGCAACGGCTCGATCACTCCCCGGAAGCTGTCGTGCTCGGCTCCGTCCATCTCCAGCAGCGAGTGGCCGAAGAGGGGGTTCATCTTCTCGGCGTTGATGGCCGAGGAGAAGCGTGCGTCGGTGAGCACCGCCTGCGCGGAGTGGAAGTCCGAGGTCGTGAACACCGGGCGGGGCTCGCCCTCGTACGTGCCGTAGTCGCCCGCGCGGATGAGCGGAGGCGTGGCGCCGCGCTCGGCGAGGCGACGATACGGATCGACGGCGTCGGTTCCGATTCCCATCGCGGCGTTGAGGTCCCTCAGCCGACGTGCGTTGACGTGAGGCGGGCGATCCCCGCGGCGCAGGCTCACACGACATCCACGATCCGGGTCTCCACGGACCTGCTGTAGAGCAGCGATCCGACGAGGAGGAGCACGGCGACCACCAGGTGGATGCCCAGCAGCCGCCACGACGGGCCGAGATCGCAGAAGAGGCTGTTGCGCAGCTCCGTGATCGCGACCGACAAAGGGTTGAGCTCGACGGACCATGCCATGGCGGGCGGCACCTGCTCGGCTTCGTACATGACGGTGGTGGCGAAGAAGCCAACTCTCAGCAGCAGGCTCACTCCGTGCACCACGTCGCGAGTGAAGGCGGCGAGGACGGCGACGAGGATGCTCACGGCGGTGGTCCAGATCAACACCAGCAGCAGCGGGACGACCGACCACAGGGCGTTCCAGCCGATCGGAACCCCTGCGATCAGCGTGATCACCACGAGCGCGACCAGTCCCACGAGCAGCTCGAGCGTCGCAGCGGCCACTGCGGACATCGGCAGCGCCTCACGCGGGAAGTACAGCTTCTGCATGAGGTCTGCCGACTGCACCATCGAGTTCACGGCTGACCCCACGCTGCTGGCGAAGAACGTCCAGACGACGAGTCCTGCCCACGCCGAGACCAGGTAGGGGGCGCAGCTCGTCGTCACCCCGAAGGTCTGCGTGAGGACGAGTCCGTACACGAGGAGCACCGCGACCGGCGTGATGAAGGCCCAGAGGATGTTGACGCTGCTCTGTCGGTAGCGGATCCTGAGCTCGCGCGGCGCCAGGAGCCGCACGAGGTGGCTGTCGCGCCGCAGCCGCTGCGCCCAACCGATAGAGGTCGAGCCGGTGGGATGTCGGCCGGAGTCCGTCACAGGCCAGCGTCCGCTGCGGTGTGGGTGCTGATCGGGTCGATGGTCCACGCGAGGTCGAGGACGAAGGTCGGGACGGCGTTCGGCTCGGGATCCCCCAGCGTGACGAGCTGCCAGCACTCGGCGAGGGCGGTCCGGCCCCGCTCGTCGATGACCGACAGCACGGCGTTCAGGTTGCCGACGAGCTCGCGCGCGGAGACGGAGCACGAGTAGCTGTAGCTGCCGGGACGCGTCAGCTCCGCCCCGGCCTCCACGACCGTAGCCGTGAAGGAGCTCATGGCCTCCCGCTCCTGGACGGTCATCGCCGCGGTCCGATCCGGCGGTTCGGCACGGAGGGAGAATTCCAACCTCGCACCGGGGGCGGGCTCGTCCACGACGATGTCGCCCGTCATGTCGATCGTCTCTCCGATCGGGACGTGTCGTTGCCGAACGGACATGGGGAGGAGGCGGACGCCCCCCGACCCGTCGCTGACCCCACCGGCCCAGCTGCGTCCGGCATAGGACGCGAGCACGTCTTCCGTGGGGCCGTCATCGACCACCCGGCCGCGGTCCAGTCGGACGACTCGTCGGCACAGCTGCTCGATCAGCTGCAGCTCGTGCGACACAAAGAGGACGGTGGTTCCTGCTGCGTTGCGCTCCCGGACCGCTCGCATGGCGGACCGACGGAAGTCCTCGTCGCCGACGGCGAGGAGCTCGTCGAGCATCAGGACGTCGGCCGGGACGTGGAGGGCGATCGAGAAGCCGAGTCGGTTGCGCATCCCGGTGGAGTACTTCTTGATCGGGGTGTCGAGGGCCTCCCCGATCCCGGAGAACTCGACGATCGGATCGATCAGCTCTGCGATCTCCAGCGATGCCAATCCGTGCAGGCGGGCGATCGACCAGATGCTCTCACGTCCGGTCAGCTCCGGGTGGAGGCCCGGGCCCATGTCGAAGACCCCGGCGACCCCACCGGTCATCGAGATGGACCCGGCGTCGGGTTGGGTGATGCCTGCCAGGACCTTGAGGAGCGTGGTCTTGCCGGCGGCGTTGGGGCCGATGATCCCGACGCACTCGCCGGCGGAGATGTCGAGGTCGACTCCGTCGAGCGCGACGACATCGGGTCGGGCGCGGATCAGGTTGCCGGGCACGGCTGCCCTGTACGCACCGCGACCGGTCCGCGACCGGTAGCCCTTCCGAAGGCCGCGCACGCTGATCGCCGCGTCCGCCGGCGCCGCACCGGAGGTACGGGGGGGATGGAGGTCGGGGCCATCCGACGGGCGCAGCTCCATGGACCACTCGATGGGCAGCACTCCCGTCGCACCGATCGGCCCGAGCGCAGCAGTCCTCTCCTCTCCGATGGAGGCGACGTCGACGCTGCCCGAGCCGACGGTGCGCTGCCGTGCTCGGTCGACGATCGTGACCTGGAACCTGACGTTGCGCGCGGCGTAGCAGACAGGGCTCCCCACGGCTCGGAGTCGGTATCGACCGCTGGACCGGATCGGGGCCACCGGCTCGATCGAGGAGATCAGGTTCAGACCCGGGTAGACCATGGGCAGGCTGACGTCGACGCCGATCGAGGGTTCGAGGATCGGTTCCCGGACGTCGATCTCTGCGGCGACGGAGATCGGATCGCCGACACGGAGCGGCTGAGGGACTTCGACGTGCCGGACGTCGACCGGGTGCTCCGCCGTCGTTCGCAGGCGGGTCGCCGAACTGCTGAGGTATCGCTCGATCACCTCGCCGGCGGGGCCGTCGTCCACGATCCGGCCGTGGCGGAACTGCACGACCCGTTCGCACATCTGGGCGACGACGGCCAGTTCGTGCGACACGAACAGCAACGTCGTCCCGGCTTCGCGTCGTTCGGTCACGCGGTCGATGCAGCGTGCCTGGAAGTCCCGGTCGCCGACGGCGAGCACCTCGTCGACGGCGAGCACGTCGGTCTCGCGATCGGTCGCGACGGCGAAGGCGAGGCGCGCTCGCATGCCGAGCGAGTACTGCTTGACCGGCCGATCCATGGCGTCCACGAGCCCCGCGAAGGTCGCGATGCGATCGACGGCCGCCTTCGCCGTGTTCGGATCGAGACCCTGCATCACGCCGGCGCACACCGCGTTCTCGGCGCCGGTGAGCTCGGGGTGGAACCCGACGCCGAGCTCGATGATCGAGGTCACGGCTCCGGCCACGGACACGGAACCCTCGGTGGGTCCCGTGATCCCCGCCACGACCTTCAGCAGCGTGCTCTTCCCGGCGCCGTTGGGACCGATGATGCCGAGCGCCTGTCCGGGCGGAACCACGAGGTCGACGTCCTGCAGCGCCACGACCGGGTCGATCAGCCGCCGTCGTTCGGTGGGGATGGCATGGCGCCATCCCCATCCGCCTGCCCGGTCGTAGACCTTCGTGACGCCGTCGCAGACGAGGGCGGGGCGATCGGTCGACCGACCGTCCTTCACGTTCACCGGGGAGTCTCGACGCGAGGTGCCCCCGACGTGTCGGACGACCTTCCGGCGGCGTGCATGAGGTGGACAGCGCGTGGCGTCAGTGCGTCGGGGTCCGGGATCTCGGAGGGGTCGATCGTCGAGACGATCGACGCGGCGACCGCTCGGCAGTCGATGGGCGATCCGGTCCCGCCGAGCACCGGGAGGAGCCGCAACAGCGGTGATGCCAGCTCGTAGGCCGAGGACTGCCCCAGCTGGAAGTCCGACTGGAGGACGTCGCCGTCGGCGCCGCCGGGGAGGTGCAGACCCTCCGAGCACAGGCCCAGAGGGTCGCCGTCCACGGTGAACGTCACCGGCGGGTGCTGGTCGAGGGGGCGTGACGGAGTCCCTGCCGCGCCCGTCGTGTACAGGGATCGAGTCGCGCTCCTGTAGTAGGCGACGTAGTCGTGGCGCAGCGTGATCGAGGCCGGGAAGGACCGCCCGGGTCTCGGCATCAGCATCTCCTGCACTGCGAGCACGCAGTCGAGCGATCCATCGTCCGGGACCCCGAGCCGATCCACGATGAGGTCACGGAGCTCCCCGTAGAACCTCCGCCATCCGCACGCCGCTGTCGGCCGTCTGGCGAAGTTGTGAAGCGTCCAGGTGAGGACGGGGTAGCGGCGGGGCTCCGCCGTGGTGGCGTCCAGCACCGCCT
The DNA here is from genome assembly GCA_023434535.1 of Actinomycetes bacterium. Taxonomy (GTDB): domain Bacteria; phylum Actinomycetota; class Acidimicrobiia; order Acidimicrobiales; family Microtrichaceae; genus Dermatobacter. Next base: position 9,279 of record JAEYSR010000213.1, on the reverse strand, counting down.
CCATGAAGTCGATCATGGGAACGCCGCGGTCCCACTGCAGGAACCGGGAGACGTGGCGGAAGAGGCCGTATCGATCGCCGATGATCTCGACGTCTCGCAGGCGGAGCATCTCATCGCGCTCGTGCTCCGACATCGCGCTCGTGGAGCGCACCACCCGTCGGCCGTCGGCCTCGATGCCGTGCGCCCGTCGGTAGTCGGGGTCGTTCATCGGGGAGTTGGGGAGCAGCTTCAGCTGCCAGGTCCTCGGGGTGATCTCGTGATCGACGAAGAACTGGAGATCCCGCTTGTAGGCATCGACGGTGTGACCGGGCATGCCGAGGATGATGTCGCCCTGCAGCGGGTGGCCCCGGCGGCGGAGGTCGGCGGCGAGGGCGAGGTAGGTGTCGGTCGAGATGTTCGAGCGGTTCACCGCAGCGAGGGTGTCGGGATCGGTCGACTGCAGGGAGATGGCCGCGGAGATGAGAGCGCCGGAGTCGAGCAGGTGGTCCAGGATCCGGGTGAGGTGCTTCGTGGTGTTCTTCGCCGGGCCGATCCCGACGACGTTCGGCGCCCCATGGCGGGAGCGGATCTCGGCGATGCGCCTCGCGATCTCGACGTCTCGCGACATGATCCCGAAGTTCGCGTCCACGATGAGGATGCCGTCCATCCCGCGGCGGGCCGCCCACTCGATCTCGGCCGTGACCCGATCCATGTCGAACTTCCTGATCCGCGACAACGTGGCCGAACCCCAGTCGCAGAAGGTGCATCCGTACGGGCATCCCCGGTTGGTCTCGATCGGCGTGTACATGATCCACGCCGAGGGATCGAGGTGATCCAGCTCGCCGCTGAGATAGGGGGACGGCAGCTGGTCGAGGTCGTCGATCCGGGAGCGATCCGGTGTGCGGACGATCAGGTCTCCCGAGCGGAACGTCACACCTGTCACGTCCGCCAGGGCGGTGGGATCCAGGTGGGGTGCCGACGTGGCCCAGACGTCCAGGATCTCGCACAGGGCGATTTCGCCCTCGCCCCGGACGAGGACGTGTGCCACATCACCGTTGTCCCGGAGGAACGCCTCGGCATCGGCCTCGTACTTCGGGGTGCTGGGCCCACCGTGGACGACGACCAGCTCGGGATTCGCCGCCACCGCTCGTCTGGCGAGATCGAGGTTGTCGTCGACCGACCAGACGTAGTTGGAGGACAGGAGGATGGCGGGACCCGGCCGCTCGGCCAGCGCTCGGAGGAACTCGTCCGCCGTCATCTGCGGCACGAGGTCGAACGTCCGCTCGAGCGCTCCGTCCCTCCACGACCGGGCGGCGGACGTCAGCATCGCCAGCGAGAGGAGCGGTCCGATCTCCTCGTCCCACACGGAGTACACGGGGATGCGCCGATCCGCGCCGGTGGCGGACGTCGGCCGAGGTGGTCGGACGACGACCGCCTCGCCGTCCGCGCCGTGGTCACGTCGCTCGTCGGCCGACGTGGCCGGCATCGGCCCGGCTCCGTTCGGACCCCGGTGGTCGTCGTGCTCTCCCACCGGCGGCAACCCGAGGGCCCTGCGGACCGATCGCACCTTCGAGCTGAGGCGGTACGCGACCCGGACCCTGTCGGCAGCGGCACGTGCCCACCGGTGCGCCCGATCCCGACCGGTCTCGGGGTGAGGGGTCGCCGGATCGGTCGGTCCGGCGACGAGGACCGGCGGCGGCTCGGGCTCCGGAGCCGGCGGGCCGGCGGCGACGGTGAGGAGGCCGGCGGCGACCAGCTCCCCGACGCGCCCTGCAATCCCCGGATCGACGGCGTCGTCGTGGACGCGGGCGACGTCGCCGAGCGGGGTCGGCCCCGAGATGCTGTCGAGGAGGCGTACGTCCGCCTCGTCCAGGAGCAGGTCGCCGCCGATACCGTCCTCGACGAGGACGCCGTCAGCGGTGACGAGGCCGACCCAGCTCCACGCCGGGGCCAGGATGTCGCCCCGGACGACGGCGCGGTGGTGGCGAGCGCTGGTGCCCGGGCCGCTGCGTGGACGTTGCGAACGCGTCTCTTCTGCCCGCAGGAGATCGATCACGGCGCCGACATCGAGCTCGACGACGTCGGACGGTGGGACCGTGGACCGCGTCCATGCTCCCGGACTCCGTTCGACGAACGTGTCCTGCCCTTGGTCACCCCACATGTCGAGCCCCCACCCGGATGCCGTTCCGGCCTCGTCGTCCTCGGTGCCAGTGTGGCCGCAGCGGAGTGGGTTCGGAAAGCAGGAGCGCTCGGGTCCTCCGCCCTCGGCCGGTCGTGCAGAGCGGTCGGTCGGCCTCAGGGCGGCGGATCGTCGGTGACGGAGGATCCACCGCCGATCGGGTGCTCGGTCAGGTCGACCGGGGGTCGCACCGGAAGCTCGTAGGAGAAGCCGATGTCGATCCAGAAGTTGCCCTCCAGGATCTCGGATCGGGGATCCCCGGCCATGTGGAGGCCATCGCTGCACAGGCGGTGCGGGTCCGTGTCGATCCCGACCACCGTCGGCGGGTACTCGCGGAGGGGCCGTTCCGGGCGGCCGGCACGACCGGTCTCGAACAGAGTCCGACGGACCGGGGCGATGTAGGCCGGGAAGTCGTGCGCCAGGTCGATGCGTGCCGGCAACGTGCGGTTCGGGGACGGCAGCATGAACAGCAGCAGGTCGGCGGCGGCGTCGAGGCCGGTGTCCCACCTCACCTCCATCTCGTCCTGAACGAAGGTCGCCATCTCTCCGATGAAGGACCGCCAGCTGACAGCCGTCGTGAGGAACAGGTCGAAGTGCTCGAAGGTCCAGGACAGGACCGGATAGCGGTCGGGATCGACGTGGGTCAGCTCGGCCAGGCGATCCAGCGCCGTGACGGCCGGGACGCCGTGATCCCACTGCAGGACCCTCAGGAGCGGCTTGACCAGCCCGAACTTCCAGCCGATCACCTGCGCCTTCCGGAGTCGGAGCATCCGAGCACGATCGTCCGCCGACATCGTCGACGTTGCGACGACGTGGCCGTTGCGGTTGACCTGCAACCGGTGGTCGCGGCGGTACCCGGGATCGTTCATCGGCGCGTTCGGCAGCATGCGCACGCTCCAGGTCCGGGGCGCGATGTCGTGATCCATGAAGAACTGGAGGTCCCGGCGGTACGAGTCGACCGTCTGGCCCGGCATCCCGATCAGCAGGTCCCCCTGCAGCGGCTGACCGTGGCGGCGCAGCTCTGCGGCGAGATCGAGGTACGAATCGGTCGAGATGTTCGATCGATCGACGAGCTGGAGGGTCCGTGGGTCCGTCGTCTGGAGCGAGATCGCGGTGCTGAGGAGGATGTCGGCGCCCAGCAGCTTCTCCACGATCGAGGAGAGGTGCCGTGTGGTGTTCTTGGCCGGCGTGAGAGCGACGATGGACGGTCGACCCCAGACCCCGCGGCTCGCCACGATGCCGTCTGTGACCTCGACGTCCCTGGCCAGGATCCCGAAGTTCGCGTCGCAGATCTGGACGCCCTCGATCCCGTGGGCGGCACACCACTCGATCTCGGCCGTGACCCGATCGATGGAGAACTTGCGGATGCGGCTCCGTGTCGCCGATCCCCAGTCGCAGAAGGTGCAGCCGTACGGGCATCCCCGGTTGGTCTCGATCGAGGCCAGGTAGTGCCACGCGGCTGGTTCGATGTCGTCGTACTCGCCCGTCAGGTACGGCGACGGGAGAGCGTCGAGCTCGGCGGTCCGCTCGCGGGCGGCGGTGTGGCGCACGATGCCGTCGGCATCGACGAAGCTGATCCCCGGGACGTCTGAGAGCCGGTCCGGTTCGTGGCCCGATCCGGGTCGCAGCGCAGCCAGGACGTCGCACAGCGCTGCTTCGCCCTCGCCGTGGACGAGCACGTCTCCCGGCGCAGCGCGATCTCTGAGGAACCTCTCGGCCTCGTCGACCCGACCGGGGCAGCTGGGTCCACCGTGCAGTACCACGAGGTCGGGTCGCACCCGACGGGCCCGATCGGCGAGCTCGAGGTTGTGCTCGACGGACCACACGTAGTCGGAGCACAACAGGACAGCGGGACCGGCCGACCGCACGAGCTCCTCGCGGACGACGTCCGACGGCTCTGGCCGGTGGATGTCGTACCGCCGAGCGAGCGCCCCTCCGTCGTGTCGACGGGCCGCCGCGGTCAGCATCCCGAGCGACAGCAGAGGCCCGACCTCGCGCTGCCACGGCGCGAAGACCGGGATGCGTCCGTCGGGTTCGGGTGGAACGAGTGGAGGTCGGCTCACGGGAGGCGGATCCGTCGGATCGCACGTCGGACCGATGCAAGCCGAGAGGACGGCCGGTCGGGATCGCCCGGCCGCCGTCCAGTCGACCGCCGACGCGGCTCGTCGTGAGTCGGGAGCTCCTGAGCGCCCGCGCTCGCTGTCGGCGAGCCAGCTGTCGACAGGATCCCGGCGGCGATCAGCCGGGACAGGCGAGAGTCGCGTACCTTCCGATCGAGGTCGAGGCCGGGCCCGAGTTCGTGCGTCGACGTGGCCGTCGTGATCCGATCGATCAGCCGCACGTCGACCTCGTCGAGGGCGATTGCCGCACGGTCGACGTCGCCGACGATCAGGTGCCCATCGGCGACTGCAGCCACGAATCGCCAGACCGGCGCGACGGCCGGCGCCGTCAGCGGCTCCGGAACGTGAGCACCATCGCCGAACCGACGGTGGTCGTGCCGGTCCGATCCACCGCGGTCGGCGGACGCCTCCATCCGCTCGATCAGCTCCGCGAGCTGGATGGTCTCCGGTCGCGGAGACCGGTGCGTCGTCAGGATCCAGGACCCCTCGGAGCGGACCACGAACTCACCACGTCGCGGCAAGGCGGCGATCGTCGTGTGTTCCATCCATCCCCCGGCCGACGGTGCGATCTCGCCCATGACGTCTCTCCAGAGTAGGGCCGCTGTAGGTCGCGACGCCGGGGCAGCGGTACCGTTCGGTGTGACCTATCCGTGGGTCGGGTCACGGGCTGGTGGGACGATGTCCGGGGGGTGGCACATCATGACCGGACGAGACGGCGTGGATGGCATCCTGACCGATCCGACGCTCGATGCCGTTCTGTCGTCACGGGGCATCGTCGGGGTGCCGTTGATCGGCCCGCAGGTCGCCGCCCGACTGGCCGAGAGGTACTGGGCGCTCGTCCCACGGGACGAGGACGGCATCCGACTCGACTACCTCCGCTCCGATCGATCGCTCGTCGCCCGGCTCGAGGCCATCGCTCGGGAGTGCCTGGAGGATCCTGTGCGCGCAGCGTTCCGCTGTCACGACCCGGTCTACTTCTCGTTCGTGGCGAAGCACCCGGGATCCGGTTCGGACCTCTTCCTCCACCGTGACCTGGCCGTGGACGACGAGCGGTTCCGACGGACGTACGCCCTCTGGCTGCCGCTCGTCGACACCGGCCCTGACCTCGACAACGGCCCGCTCGCCTTCGTGCCAGGGAGCGAGAGCATCCGCCACGGAGCCTTCGGCCCGAACGCCGCAGTGCTGTTCGATCCCTACCACCACCATCTCCAGGAGCTCCTGGAGCCCGCGGCGGTGCCTGCCGGAACCGCGCTCGTCTACGACGCCCGGATGCTCCACGCCTCGGCACCCAACCGCACGGACGAGCCGCGGCTCGCCATCGGCTGCCTGCTCGCTGATCGGGAGCGAGGGCCGGTCCAGGTGATCGCGACCGGTCGCCGTCACCGCAGGGTCCACCGGGTCGACTCGTCGTACTTCGTCGAGTGTGCGCCGGGGCCTGCCGCCGTGGCCCGCGCGTCGGCGGGTCTCCTGATCGACGAGTACGACGAGGACCCTCCGGTGACGGCGGTCGCCGTGCTGGGTGAGCAGCTCGGTGCCGTCGAGCCGGAGCGACTCGTGATCGTTCCTCCCGACCTGCAGGATGGAGCGGGTACGGCCGTGGCAGCTGTCGAGCTGGAGCTGGTGTGGAGCGCGACCCACGACCGCGACGTGGACCTGACCGCGGTCGGGTTGACGGATCGCCGTGGGGCGACGGGGGTGGACAGTTGGGGGGCTCCCGTCTCGGTCGTGCCGTTGGACTCCGTGGGGCTCGAAGAGGTCGGTGCTCGGCTGCCTGACCTGGCCGGTATGCCGCACAGCACCGACGCGTCGTTGATCGTCCTCGATCCGGGCTCCCGCGCCCGGATCCCGGGTCGGGGAGGCGACGTGGTCGTCGTGGAGTGCACACCGGTGCGGTCCGGAGTCCGTCTGACCGAGGGGGTGGCCGAGCTCGACCTCGGTCGGTCCGTGCCGCTCGACCGCGACGTCCTGGTCTGGAACGACGGACCCGGGCCTGTGGTCCTGCTGCTGCGGTCGGCGGGAGGGAGCCGCCGTGGCAGGCCTGCCCTACGATGGAGGTGGCGTCGGGCATCAGGTCGAGCCACCCACGCCTCCCTCCGATGGACGACCAGATCATGAGCGGGCACGCGTGCTTCGTGGTGAGGGCGCCGGGGAGCTGGTCCCTCACGGGCCTGTCCGACGACGTGCCGGAGCCCGTCGACCTCTCGCGGGTCCTGGATGTGGTCGGACCGGCCCGTGAGGGGGCGATCGCGAGCGAACCGGGGACGTCGTCGGGCTCGTCGGACCAGCGAGTGGTTCGCCCGACGTGGATGTGGGTCGGGCTCGTCCGTGCCGGCGGCATCGAGATCGAGGACGTCGACGGCGCACTCCGGACGCTCGAGCCGGACGACCTCCGTCTGCTGGACCGGATCGGCGTCGACACCACCGTCGCCGACGTCGTGGCAGCAGCCGGCGTGGCGAACGGCGTCGCCCGGCTCGAAGAGATGGCCCGGTCCGGACGGGTGCTCACGCTCTCGGCGGGTCACGAGGACGCCGCGGGAGAACCGGCCCCGTCCGTGTCCGCAGGTGGGGGAGCGGAGGCGCCGGTCGTCGCCGCACGCGGCCTCGTCGGCCGTCTCCGAGCTCGGCTGACCGGCCGGGGGAGCCGACGAGCGACAGACGGACCCGGACGTGATGACAGGACCGCCGAGGTCGGTCAGGCAGCGAACCCCGAGCAGATCCAGGTGCCGGACGTCGATCCGACGGAGCGCGAGCAGCACCCGGCTGAGGGGCCGAGCCTGATCCCCGTCTACGCGATCTGGCCCATCGACGTCGGTCCGATGCTCTCTCTCGGCATGCTGACGGCCGCGGCGAGGCACTGGGAAGGAGGACGCCTCAACGCGGTGTTCGAGATCCGACGACCTGAGACGATCGAGTCGTTCCTCGACGACTACGCCGCTCGCCCGGGCCCGGCCGTGCTCCTGTGCTCCGACTACGTCTGGTCGCTTGACGCCAACCTCGCCGCGGCTGCGGCCGGTCGCCGGATCTCGCCCGAGCTGGTGGTGGTCCACGGTGGTCCGAGCGCGCCGAAGTACGAGGGCGATGCAGCCGACTTCCTGGAGTCGTTCTCCGACGTCGCGGACGTCCTCGTGCGCGGCGAGGGCGAGGTCACCCTGTGCGAGCTGCTCGATGCCCTGGTGATCGATGGAGCGCTCGTCAAGGACGAACGCTCGCTCGCCGGCGTCCAGGGCATCACCTTCCGCGGTGGGGACGGGACAGCGGTCCGGACCGACGACCGCCCTCGGCTGGCCGATCTCGACGAGCTGCCGTCCCCGTACCTGACCGGCGAGTTCGACGGCATACCCGCAACGGCCTGGCACTACTGCCTGTCGATCGAGACCAATCGCGGATGTCCGTACGGTTGCACGTTCTGCGATTGGGGCTCGGCCACGATGTCCCGCATCCGGAAGTTCTCCATGGAGAGGGTGGTTGCGGAGTTCGAGTGGGCGGCGCGCCTCGGCGTCCACACGGTCACCGTGACCGATGCGAACTTCGGGATCATGTCTCGCGACGTGGAGTTCGCTCGGCGGATCGCCGATGTCGTCCAGCGGACGGGGGCGCCCCACTCCGTGTCCTGGACCGGCGCCAAGAACACGACGAAGCACCTCGTCGGCATCATGGACGTGCTGAGCGGGGCCGGCGTCACCGTGAGCACTTCGCTGTCGCTCCAGACCACCGACCCCTCGACCCTCGAGGTGCTCGACCGAACGAACATCTCGACCGACCACTACGTCAAGCTCGCCGCGGACTTCCGTCGTCGTGGCTATCCCCTCCAGGGCGACCTGATGCTGGGTCTACCGGGCCAGACGTTCGAGTCGTACCGACTCGATCTGCAGTTCATGCTGGACCACGAGGTTCTGGTGCGGTCGTGGCCGGTCCAGCTGCTCCCCAACTCACCGATGAACGATCCCGCGTACCGGCGACGCCACGCCATCCAGGTGGACGACAGCGGACTCGTCACCTCGACGGCGACGTTCGACGAGGTCGCTCGGCGGCAGATGTGGCGGTTCCGGACCGTGGACACCATCACGGAGCGCATGGGTGTTCTGCGGCATGTGATGCGCTACCTCCAGTGGGACCACGGCATCCCGGCGACCGAGGTGATGCAGCGGCTGCTCTCCATGGCCGACGTCGAACCCGACCGCTTCCCGTCGATCAGCTGGGTCATCAAGTACTTCGATCTCTTCCCCACCGTGGCCGTCGGCTGGGCGACGTTCTACCGAGAGGTCGGCTCGTTCATCGCCGAGGAGTACGCGATCGGGCCGGACGACTCCGGGTTGACGACCGTGCTCGCCGTGCAGTCAGCGCTCATGCCGGAGCCCGGTCGCACCTTCCCCGACGCTCGTCCGCTGCAGCACGACTACGTCGCCTACTACCGCAGCGCGACCCGGTCGCTCTACACCTCCGGTCGGGCTGGACGGCCGTCGGCCCCGCTCGTCGATCACGCACCCGCCGAACTCGTCGTCCGCGCGGATCCGATGGGGCTCTGCACCGTCGGGATCCACCCGGAGGGCGATCCGCGGAGCGAGGTGATGCAGGGCGACTTCCACGTCGGTGCCGCGGTGGCCAACGAGCTGGACTCCGACCTGATGAGGGTCCTCCCGGCGCTGACCTACTACGGCATCGATACGTCACCGAAGTGGTTGCCGGATGCGGACCTGGCCGTCGGTGACGGGTTCGACGGTGACGACGAGCACGAGGACGGGGCGACGGTCGAGTCCGTTCGGGTGTCGCTGGGGCCGCGACGGTGATGGCCTCTGAGCTCGCGGCATCGGTCGGGTCCGACGGGTTCGTGACGGTCGACCTGCTCGATGCGTCACAGGTGCAGCAGGCTCGCGAGGTCGTGCGCGAGCTCGGTCTCGCTCGCGATCACGGGTTCTTCGCATCCCCAGCTGACGCCTGGGGGTCGGTCGCCGTGGCAGCGGACCGAGCGCTTCGTTCGGTGGTGGAGGAGCCTCTGGCCAG
>JAEYSR010000197.1 GCA_023434535.1 Actinomycetes bacterium | reverse complement strand
CACCGGGTCGACCCGCCCGAGCGCCGCCGCCTGGGGGGCGTCGACCGTGCGACCGGTGAACACGAGGTCCTTCGCCCGCGACGGCCCGACCAGACGGGCGAGCCGCTGGGTGCCGCCGCCGCCCGGGATGATGCCCAGCAGGATCTCGGGCTGACCGAAGCGGGCCCGGTCCGACGCGATGCGCAGGTCGCAGGCGAGGGCGAGCTCGCACCCGCCGCCGAGCGCCACGCCGTTCACCGCTGCGATCGTCGGACACGGGAGCGCGGCCAGGTCGTTGAGCGCCTGCAGGAAGCCGTCGCCGATCTCGGCGACCCGGTCGGCGGGCGAGATCCTGAAGGGGTCCTGACCACCGTCCTCGGCGAACTCGCTGATGTCGGCGCCGGCGGCGAACAGCTTCGGGCCACCGGTGACGACCACGGCGCGGGCCCCGTCGGCCCGGGCGACGCCGACCTCGGCCCGCAGCTGGGCCAGCACTGCGCTGCTCAGGGCGTTGACCTTCCCGTGCTGAAGGGTCAGGACGGACACGCCGCCGTCCACTCGGTCGTGGCGGACCAGGGGCCCGGGGTCGTCGCTCGGCACGTCGGTGTCGGTCATGGGCCCGGAATGTACCGGTCCCGTCGGCGACGCTCCCGCGCCACGGCCTCCAGCAACTCGTCCATGGCCGGACGTCGGTCGGGGTCGGGGTGGCAGGCCGCGTCCAGGACGACGCCGATGTGTCGCGGCGCCCGCCTCCCGTCCGGCGGAGCGTGTCGGTTCGGTCGTTCCCCGGTCGCGGCGCTCCACACCGTGGCACCCCAGCCGTAGACGTCGGAGGCCGGCGTCGGAGCGCCGCCCTCGAGTCGCTCCGGTGCCGCCCATCCCGGAGTCGCTCCGAGCGCCGCCGTCCCGGACGGATCGGGCCCGAGCTGGAGGGCGGACATCCCGAAGTCGGCGACCACCGCCCGGTCGCCCATCCACAGGACGTTGGCGGGGGTCACGTCGCCGTGGACCACGTCCATGCGGTGCGCCGCGGCCAGGCCCGCTGCGGCGTCGGACGCCGACGAGAGGAGCCGCTCGACCGGGAGCGGCCCGTCACCGGCGAGGCTGGAGTCGGCCAGGCTGCCGTCGGCCAGATCCGTCACGATCCAGCAGCAGTCGGGCTCCACCCCGGCGGCGACCACCCCGAGCACGTTCGGCTCGCCGGCCAGCCGGGCGAGCGCCCTGAGCTCGTGGTCGAAGCGCTCCGTCAGACGGGCGCGGTCCGGCCCGTCGACCGACAGGGGCAGCACCTTCACCGCCACGTCGCGGCCGACCCGCCGGTCACGGCCGGCCCAGACCGTCGACGTCGCTCCACGGCCGACCACGCGGTCCAGCCGCAGCCCCGACGGCAGCGTCGCCGGACGCTGTGCGGTCGGGTCCGCTGCGGTCGGGTGCGCTGCGGTCGGACGCGCTGAGGGCGGGCGGGATGCTCCCGACACCTGGTCCTCCCCTCTCCCGGGCACCGACCGACCGTACCGGCGTTCCCACTCGTTCCCAACTGCGGGGCTACGATCGGTCGGGTGTCGGACCACGAGCACGGCCCCGACCGGGCCGACCTCCACACCACGGTCGCCCAGCGCCTGAGCAGCGCCGGGCTCCGCTACACGAGGTCGCGTCGCCAAGTGGTCGAGGTCCTGTCGACCGCGGATCGGCCGCTCACGATCCCCGACATCCTCGAGCGGTCCGACGGCCTGGCCCAGAGCAGCGCCTACCGGAACCTGACCGAGCTGATCGACGCGGGCGTCGTCCACCGCATCGTGGCCGGCGACGAGTACAGCCACTTCGAGCTCGCCGAGGACCTCACGCACCACCACCACCACCTGGTGTGCACCCGGTGCGGCCGCGTGGAGGACTTCGTCGCCAGCGACGAGCTCGAGCAGAGGCTCCACGGCGCCCTCGACGACGCCGCCCACACGAGCGGCTTCACCATCGAGCACCACCGGTTGGACCTCGTCGGCACGTGCGCCGACTGCACCTGATCCCCGCCACGGCGGATCCACCGACCCTCTCCGCCCGGACCTGGACCACTCGGACCCGATCGACTCGGACCCGACACGGTCGCGGGACGTCGTCCGGGTCGGCCGCCGCCGTCAGCGCCCGAGGCCGTCCAGCAGGTCGGCCGCCGCCTCCCAGGGGTCGAGCTCTCCGGAGCGGACCGCGGACCGCGCCGCCTCCCAGGCCTGACCGTCGCACAGCGACGCCGCACGCTCGGTCAGGCGGGCGACCACGACGTCGCGGAGCTCGTCGTCGGACCGCTCGGCGCGCCGCGCCGCCAGCTCGCCGGAGGCGACCACCCGGTCCCGGTGCTCCTGGAGCGCGATCCACAGGTCGTCGACCCCGCGCCCGGACGTGGCGGTCGTCTCGACGATGGCCGGCGGGTGGTCCCGGTGCGCGCCCAGTGCGAGCATGTTCTCCAGGTCCCGTCGGGTGTCGGCGGCGCCCGGGCGGTCGGCCTTGTTGATCACGAACACGTCCGCGATCTCCATCAGCCCGGCCTTGTTGGCCTGCACCGCGTCGCCCCAACCGGGGTTGACGACGACGACCGTGGTGTCGGCCGCTCCGGCGATCTCGACCTCCACCTGACCCACGCCCACCGTCTCGACGACGACCCACGGGTAGCCCGCGGCGTCGAGCACGCGGACGGCCTCCGGGGTGGCCAGCGACAGGCCGCCGAGGTGGCCCCTCGTCGCCATCGAGCGGATGAACACCCCGTCGTCGAGCGTGTGGTCGCCCATCCGGACCCGAACCCCCAGGATCGCTCCGCCGGAGAAGGGCGACGACGGATCGATCGCCAGCACGGCGATGCGGCCCTCGGCGGAACGCACCTCGCGGCACAGGGCGCTGGTCAGCGACGACTTGCCGGCCCCGGGAGCACCCGTGATGCCGACGGTGTGAGCGGCTCCGGCGAGCGGGAAGACGGTGCGGGCCACGTCCCTGGCCCCGCTGCCGCCACGCTCGACGAGCGTCAGCAGGCGGGCCAGGGCCGCTCGGTCGTCCTCCCGAGCCGCAGCCAGCAGCTCCGCCGGTGACGCGGCGCGCAGTCCTTGCACGGGCCCGGTCGACCGATCAGAGCGAGACGGCGGTGCCGAGCTCGATCTCGCTCTCGGGCTGGACGACCGCCGTCACACCGGGGACCCGGTCCTTCATGATGCGCTCGATGCCCGCCTTCATGGTCACCGTCGACGCCGGGCAGCTCACGCACGCTCCGGTCAGCTCCACGGTCACCACGCCGGACTCCACGTCGACGTCGAGCAGGTTGATGTCACCGCCGTCGGCCTGGATGGCCGGGCGGATGATCTCGATGACCTGTTCGACCTGCTCCTGCACGTGTGCTCCGTGGGGGTTGGCGCCGATGGGGGCGTGGCTGTGGACCAGCGTAGATGGCCCGCTCTCCTCCTCCCCAACGCCCCACCGCCCCCTTTGTTCCTGCCGACCGACGCAAAACCGTCGATTCCCGAGAACGAAGGGCGCAGCCGGACGGGCCGTTCAGTCGAGCCGTTCGACGTCGGCGCCCAACGAGCAGAGCTTGTCGACGAAGTCCTCGTAGCCGCGGTCGATGTGACCCGCGTCGTAGATCGTCGTCTCGCCGTCCGCCGCGAGCGCGGCGATCACCACCGCCGCACCGGCGCGGATGTCGACGGCCCGGACCGGCGCACCGGACAGCCGCTCGACCCCGTCGACGACCAGGTGGTGGCCCTCGACGCGGATCTGGGCGCCCATGCGGGCCAGCTCCCCCACGTAGCGGAAGCGCCCTGCGAAGACGTTCTCGGTGGCGTAGCTCGTCCCGTCGGCCAGGCACATGACCGCCACGAGCATCGGGAGGTAGTCCGTGGCGATGCCGGGGTACGGCAGGGTCGCCACGTCCGCGGCACGGGGACGACCCGTCGCCATCGCCCACAGCCCGTCGGCCTCGGGCGAGATCCGCAGGCCCATGCGGCCCATCTTCTCGACCAGCAGGTCGAGGTGGTCGGCCCGGGCTCCCCGCAGCGTGACCTCGCCGCGCGCCGCCGCGACCGCCGCCAGGAAGGTGGCGGCCTCCACGCGGTCCGGGACGACCGTGTGCTCGACCGCACGGAGCTCCTCGACCCCCTCGATCACGATCGTGGGGCTGCCCGCCCCCAGAACCCGACCGCCCATGCGGTTGAGGAAGGCGGCCAGGTCCGAGATCTCGGGCTCCCGGGCGGCGTTGCGCACCGTGGTCGTCCCCTCGGCGAGGACGCCGGCCATGAGCAGGTTCTCGGTCGCGCCGACGCTCGGGTACTCGAGGACGACCTCGCAGCCGACCAGTCGGTCGGCCCGTCCCTCGATCATCCCGTGGCTGAGCTCGAACGACGCGCCGAGCGACTCGAGCGATGCAAGGTGCATGTCGATGGGCCGGGACCCGAAGTCGTCGCCGCCGGGGAGCGCCACCCGGGCCCACCCCACCGCGGCCAGCAGCGGACCCAGGACCGCCGTCGACGCCCGCATCTGCTCCACCAGCTCGTAGGGCGCCTCCGCCACGACGTCCGGGCCCCGGACGATCTCGAGCGCCGCGTCCTCACGTCGACGGACGGTCATGCCCATCGCCTCGAGCAGACGACCCATGATCCCGACGTCCGCGATGTCGGGCACGTTGCGCAGCACGTAGCGGCCCTCGGCGAGCACGCACGCGGCCATCAGCTTCAGAGCGGAGTTCTTGGCCCCGGAGATCGTGACCTCTCCCGAGAGGGGTGGTCCGGGTCGGACGAGCAGGCGACTCACGTCCCCACTCTCGCACGACCCGGACCGTGATCCGCCCACTCCCGGGCCGGTACCATCCGTCGACGTCCAGGGGGGTCGATGCACAGCAGGGTCGATGAGTGGCGCGGGACGGCCTCAGCGATCACCCCACGCCTCTCCCCCCGTGACGACCTCCTCGTCGCGGAGACGCCCGCGCCGGGAACCGTGGCGCCCCCCGAACCCACGGAGGCCGACGGCCACGCCACCTACGTGGCGGCCCATGGACCGTTCGCCCACTACGAGCGGCGCCTGGACTGGCACCACGGTGAGGACGGCGACGTCGTCCTCACCCAGCGGATCGACTGGCGCCTCGCCATCCCGTACTGGGGTTGGCTCTACCACCCCAACGTCCGACGGACGCTGCGCGACGGGGTGGCGCCCGGAACCCGTCCGTGGTGGCTCTTCCCCGATCGGCTGTCGGTCCGACAGGCCCGGGCCGCGGCGGTCATGGCGCTGTTCAGCGTCGTGGCCGGGCTGATCTACGGGCAGCTGACACAGGTGCTCACGTTCGCCAGCGCCGACATCGGCGACGGGAGCTCCGGGCAGCAGGCCGCCATCTTCGCCCTCGTCCGGATCGGCGCCGTGCTGACCGCCGTGATGCTCTTCCAGGCCGACCGCTTCGGGCGGCGTCGGATCGCCCTCTGGAGCTTCGGCGTCGCCATCGCGCTGTCCTTCCTCACCGCCCTCGTCCCGGGACTGGCCGCCCTCACCGTCCTGCAGGCCATCTCCCGCAACCTCGCCATCGCCGGCCTGCTGGCGGTCGACACGATCTGCGTCGAGGAGCTGCCCGCAGGCTCCCGGGCCATGGCCGCGGGGCTCGGGGCCATGGCGTACGGCCTCGGGTCGGGAGTGGTCGTGGTGTCGCTCCCTCTCGCCGATCTGGGACCGGCGGGCTGGCGAGCGGTGTTCGCGCTGTCGATCCTCACGGTGCCGTTGCTGATCAGCGGCTCCCGGACGCTCCGGGAGAGCGGCCGCTTCCAGCTCCTCAGCCACTCCGCCGACCGGGACCGCCCCGTCGATCGCGCCGCTCTCGATCACACCGCCCCCGACCACACCGCCCCCGACCACACTGCCGACGCCCACGCCGACGGCCCGGGTCCGTCGCCGCTCCCCCGGGAAGCGACCCGGATCCGGGGCAGCCGCTTCATCCTGCTCGCCGCGCTGTTCCTGCTGATCAACCTCTTCATCGCCCCGGTGTCCCAGCTGCAGAACGACTACCTGCGAGCCGACCGCGGCTTCGACGGCCTGACGATCACGATCTTCACCGTCCTCACCGGCACACCTGCGGCGATCGGCGTGGTCGTCGGCGGCCGCATCGCCGACACCCGGGGACGTCGCTGGGCCCTCGTGCCCGGACTGGTGGCCCTCGGGCTGTTCACCGCCGTCTTCTTCGCGACGTCCGGCCCGTCCATGTGGGTCAGCGCGCTGACCGCCGCCGTGCTCGGCACGCTGACCGTGGCCCCGCTGGGCGTCCTCGCTCCCGAGCTGTTCCCGACGTCCCGTCGCGGCAGCGCGCGCGGAGCGCTCAACGTGCTGGCGGTCTGCGGCAGCGTCCTGGGCCTGGTGCTGGCCGGGGTCCTCGTGGACGCCAACGGCTACGGACCGACCTTCGCGCTGCTGGCGCTCGGCCCGATCTTGGCAGCGGGCCTGGCCTTCGCCGTGCCCGAGACGCGGAACCGGGAGCTCGAGGACATCAACAGCGAGCGCTGACGCTCCGGGCGGCCCGGGCGACCTGCCTCAGCTGCCGAGGTTGCGGGGGCCGAGCCAGTGCCGGACGGCGGCCACGACCTGGTCGTCCGCGGCGCGCAGGTCGTGGCCCTTGCGCTCCAGGGTCACCGAGGTGACCGGTCCGGGGATCAGCTCCTGAGCCGCCGCGAGCTCGTCGGGCGTGCCGAACGTGTCGCGATCGCCGCTCACGAACAGCACGGGGACCCGCAGAGCGCCGAGGTGCCCGGTCCGCAACTTCTCCGGCTTGCCCGGCGGGTGCAGCGGGTAGCTCATGAGCACCAGACCGGCGACCGGCAGCGGCTCCAGCCCGTCGGCCCCCGCGGCGACCATCGAGCAGATCCTGCCGCCCATCGACCGGCCCCCGAGCACCAGGTGCTCCGACGTGGTGCCCCACCGTTCGCACAGCGACGCCACCTCGTCGCGCACCGAGGCCATCAGCTTGGGGGCCCGGTCGGGGGCCCGCCGACCCTCGCGACGGTACGGGAAGTCCAGACGGGACACCGGCAGGGGCGACACGCCCTCCTCGATCGCGACGAGCCCGGGGTGGTCCGACGCAGAGCCGGCACCGGGCCACAGGGCCAGGCCGGCGACTCCTCGGGGACGGAACGGACGTGCCACCGCAGCGCTCAGCCGAGCAGGATCCGGCGCGCCTCGGACAGCTCCGCGATCCGCTGCGCCGCGCCGTCGTCGTCGGCTCCGTGATCGGGATGAGCCGCCCGTAGCTGCTCCCGGAACGCCTGCTGCACGTCCTTGCGCGACGGCATCCGCGGTGCCGACGCGACCAGCGCGGACCCTCGGAGCGGGGCACCTCGACCCGACGGCCCCTCGTTCGACACGAGGTCGAGCACCCGCAGGGCCCACCCGACCGGATCCGACGCGGCGCTCACCGACAGGTCGGCATGGCGGCCGGCGAGCTGGGCGATCAGCGCCGGACCGATCGAGCCGTGCCAGCGCATCGCCTTGCGTACGGTGGACACGACCACGGGGCGGACCGGGGCGGGCAACGTGGCCACCGCGTACACGGCGCACAGCACGTGCTGCGCAGGGGTGCCACGGGTGGCGTCGAGGTCGAGCACCAGCGTCTCGCCCTGGCCGAGGAGCCGGTGGTGGCACGGCCGGAGACCGACGCGGTCCTCCTGGAGGCGGTGCCGGGCCCGGGGCTGGGCGATGCGACGGCCGTGCTCGACGTCGCCCAGCAGGCGTGTGACGTCGACCTGGGTGTCCTCGTCCACGTCGGGGAGGAACCGGGCCACGATCCCGCCGAGCAGGATGCCGCCGAAGCCGGGCGCGGGATCGCACGGCAGGTCGAGCTCGCCGAGCGCGATCCGCCGCGTGGGGGCGATCGGTCGGGAGTGGAACGCCTCCAGATCGGCGAGGATCACGGCACCAAGGTACTGCGGCGCCCTCGGTCGCTCCCCCGCGCCCTACACGTACTGGCGGAGCAGGTCCCGGACCTCGGCGGACATCTCCCGCAGCTCGTCGTCGCTCACGGCGTCGTCGGACCCTGGCGCAGCGGCGAGCGCGTCGCGGAGCGCGACGGCTCGGCCGACGAGCGTGCGCCACTGCGGCGGCTCGAAGCCGAACGGGGGACCCATGCGCTCGAGGCTCTCGACCACGGAGTCCACCGCCAGGATGGACGGCCCGTCGTCCTTCGAGGCGAGCTTGCCGGAGGCCAGGAACAGGCGGTCCAGCAGCTCGTGGACGGCGATGCCGTCGTTCGAGGAGACCTCTCCGACCAGCTCCGGGTCGTCGGGATCGGGCATGTCGTCGAGGATCGCCTCGACCGCCTCCTCGTGCTCGGCGTAGACGACCAGGTCGCCGTGCTCGTCCCACTCGTACGGGAGATCCGCGATCGTCAGGGAGTCGGCGAGCATCGTCTGCAGCGCGACCGGCCAGGCGCCCACCTCGTACACCAGCTTGTCGGCCGCCGCGTCGAGCGCCGGCCGGGCCGACGCCATGACCTCGTCGATCAGCTCGTCGACGGCCTCCTCGTCCTCGGGCAGGACCGCGACGACCGTGCCCTGCCACACGTGTTGGATCCCGCGTGACTCGAGCAGCGTGGCGAGCAGCCCCCGGGACTCGCCGGCCCAGGTCGTGCAGTCGTAGAGCAGGTCGTCCGCGCCGGCCTCGCCGCCGGGCGACACCGACTCGACCACCTCCTGGTCGCCGAAGTCCTCGACGAGCTCCGTCCCGTCGTCGAGGGCTGCGTCGTCGTCCAGGGCGGCGTCGTCGTCCAGGGCTGCCGCGTCGTCCGGGTCGTTCCCCTCGACGAGGTCGATCTCCTCGTCCAGGTCGATCTCGTCGCCCGGGTCGTTCTCGTCGCGGTCGTCCACGGGCCCATGATCGCACCCCCGGGTGCACGCCGAGCGCCAGAGGCCACATTGGGGTGCCGACGGGCACATCGGTAACGTCTGGCCCATGTCGAACACCGCACCCGACCGCAACCTGGCCATGGAGCTCGTCCGCACCACCGAGGCCGCCGCCATGGCGGCGTCGAAGTGGGTGGGGCGCGGCGACAAGGAGGGGGCGGACGGCGCCGCGGTCGACGCGATGCGCCTCATCCTCGGCACCGTGAGCATGACCGGCACGGTCATCATCGGCGAGGGCGAGAAGGACGAGGCCCCGATGCTGTTCAACGGCGAGGTCGTCGGCGACGGCTCCAACCCGCAGGTGGACATCGCGGTGGACCCGATTGACGGCACCACGCTGACGTCCAAGGGGCGGGGCGGCGCCGTGGCGGTGATCGCCGTGTCCGAGCAGGGCACCATGTTCGACCCGGGACCGTGCGTCTACATGGAGAAGATCGCCGTCGGGCCCGAGGTGGCCGGCAAGATCGACATCAACGCCTCTGTCGCCGACAACCTCCGGGCGGTCGCTGATGCCAAGGGCATCCCGGTCCGTGAGGTCACCGCGACCATCCTCGACCGACCCCGCCACGACGACCTGGTCGCCGAGGTCCGGGAGACCGGCGCACGCATCCGCCTGATCGGCGACGGCGACGTGGCCGCCGCGATCGCCACCGCCTACCCGGACTCCGGCGTCGACATCCTGTTCGGGATCGGCGGCACGCCCGAGGGCGTCATCGCCGCCGCGGCCCTCAAGTGCATGGGCGGCGAGCTGGTCGGCAAGCTGTGGCCCCGCGACGCCGACGAGCGCCAGGCCGCCGTCGACGCCGGCTACGACCTGGACCAGGTGCTGTCCACCGACGACCTGGTCCAGGGCGACAACTGCTTCTTCTCCGCCACCGGGATCACCGACGGGAACCTGCTCAAGGGCGTCCACTACGACCGGGCCGGAGCCACCACTCAGTCGCTGGTCATGCGCTCGCGGTCCGGGACCGTCCGCCTCGTCGAGGCCCGCCACCGCCCCGACAAGCTCGGACTGGCCTGACCGGGTCCGCCCGCACTCCGGGCGCAACGTGCGTCGCCGAGCACGCGCTGACGGCTGACAGCTGGGAATCGCGGCATCCGACGCGTCCGATCTGACAGGCTCCCGCCGTGGAGTTCGACGACGACGCCCAGCTGGACACCTCTCAGGTCGACGACGCGCGCGGTCGCAGCTCCGGCGGCGGCGGGTTCGGGGGCCTCGGCGGTCTGGGCGGCGGCGGAGGCCTTCCCGGCGGCCTCGGCACCGGGGCCAAGCTCGGCGGCGGTGGCCTGATCGGCCTCGTCGTCGTCCTGCTGATCGCGTTCCTGAGCACCCGGGGCGGGGGGTTCGACACCGGCGACATGTTCGGGGCGTCCACCACGGACGGCGACCAGAGCGCCAGCCAGGTGGCCAGCGAGTGCCGCACCGGCGCCGACGCGAACGAGCGACAGGACTGCAGGATCGTGGCCGTCGTCAACAGCGTCCAGAGCTACTGGGCCGACGCCTTCGCCGAGAGCAACGTGGAGTACCGGCCGGCGAGGACCCAGCTGTTCAGCGACGCCACCACCACCGGGTGCGGACCGGCGTCGTCGGCCACCGGCCCCTTCTACTGTCCCGCGGACCAGGGCATCTACGTCGACCTGTCGTTCTTCGACGCCCTGTCCCAGCCCCCGTTCAACGCAGCGGGTGGACCGTTCGCCCAGGCCTACGTGATCGCCCACGAGTACGGACACCACGTGCAGAACCTGCTCGGACGATCGGCGGGCGGTGACCGCCAGGGCGCGGACTCCGGTTCGGTCCGCCTCGAGCTGCAGGCCGACTGCTACGCCGGCGTGTGGGCCGCCAACGCGGTCTCCACGGGTTTCGTCACCGAGATCACGCCCGACGACATCCGCGAGGGCCTGGACGCCGCCGCTGCCGTCGGCGACGACCGCATCCAGTCAGCCGGCGGCGGCCGCAGCAACCCCGAGTCGTACACCCACGGGACGTCGGAGCAGCGCCAGAGGTGGTTCCAGCGGGGTTACGACACGGCCGACCCGTCGGCCTGCGACACGTTCAGCGGTCGCATCTGACCCGCTGTCGCCTGTTCTGCGATGCGTGTCCGTGGGCTCCGCCCCGGACACGCATCACGACACGGGGTCGTCAGATCGGGCGGATCCAGCGACCGCCCGTGCGGTCGAACCCGAGGTGCGTCAGGAACCGTCCGGCCCCCTCGTCCGGCGGCTCCGCGGCCAGCACCATGTGGGCGCCGTCGCCGGCGGCAGCGGAGCACCAGGCCCGGAAGAGGTGCCCGGCGACGCCGAGGCCGCGGTGCTCGGCCGCCACCACGATGCGGTCCAGCCGAGCGACGTCACTGCCCCGTGGGACGACGCCGGTCGCCGCCCCGAGGAGGTCGTCGCGGTCGTGGGCCGACTCGGCGACCACGACGACCGGGCGCGGTCCTGGCCGGGCGGGCGGTGCGGTCGCGTCCCGGCCGAGGAGCTCCGCCACCGGCGCCTCGACCATGGTGACGGCCCGCAGGGCCACCTCGAACCCGCCACGACCGACGACTCCGACGGGGCCGAGCGGCTCCTCGTGGACGGGAACCCAGGGGGCGCGACCGTGATCGCCGTGTGCCGGGTCGCCCCGACGCTGCTCCAACAGGTGGACCGACGAGACGACCCACGACCGTCGGTACCCCGCCATGGCGACGAGCCCGGCGTCGATGACCGACGGCTCCGCGTGCTCGCAGATCGTGACGTGGGGGTGGAAGGGCCACACGTCGGGTCGGTCGAGCGGTCCGGACCGGAGGTCGCCCCGCAGCGCTCGCACCGCGTCCATGTCCGGTCCCGTCACAGCGAGGTGCAGCGTGGGCGTCTCGGGCCGGAACGACGTGGCGGGACCGACGTCGAGGCGGACGGGTCGGGCCGCACCGGCGGACCGTCGGAGGACCGAGCACACGTCGTCGACGTCGGCGGCCGCCACGTTGATCGGAGGGATCAGCGTCACGTGCGGCGGCACGTGGAACGGCTCGGGCACGCCGACGGCCCGGCGCAGGACGTCCACCTCGGCCGCCTCCGACGGCGGCGCCAGCAGGGCGACGGCGAATCGGCGGCGCGGCACGGACCGACGCTACTGCCCGGGCTCGTCCTCACGCGGCCCGACCTCGCCCTCGGGAGACGAACTGCCGGTCGGTTCCGATGAGACCGCCGATAGCCTCCGCAAGAGCCGTCGTGCCGGAGTGAGAGGAACCGCCGCGCCATGCCGATCCTGAAACGTCGCGTCCACCCGTCCATCGTGATCGCCATGATCTCCGTGGTCGCCGTCGCCGCAGTCGGCTGCGGCTCGGGCTCCGAGTCGTCGCCCACCTCGACGTCATCCGGCGAGCGCCCGACCACCGTGCCCGAGGGGCCCCGGAACCCGGTCATCGCCGCGGTGGCCCTCACCGCGGAGGACGTCGGCCCTGACGCCGAGGTCGAGATGATGGAGGGCGGGGACCAGGTCACGGGCATGGTGACGCTCGACGTCTGCGGCGGCGACTTCCCCTCGGAGGCCGACCGCACCGATCGCCACCAGCAGAACGCTTCGCAGGGAACCACACCTCTGTGGAGCAACGAGACGGTCCTGTACCGGACGAGCGAGGACGCCGCCGCAGCGCTGGACGAGGTGCGCGCTGCGATCGCCGACTGCCCGGCGGACCAGTACGTGTCCTCTCCCGTCATGGGGGAGCCCGATGCGACGTTCGCGTTCACACCCGTGCCCGAGGCCGCGACGGCGTCGTTGGCGCCCGACCACGTGGCCACGACGGCCGACGTCACGTACGAGGGCGAGGGGCCCGTCAGGGTGACCGTCGTCTACCAGCGTCGCGGCCGGGTGCTCGCCATGGTGTACGGCAACGACGAGGCCACCACGCTCGACGCCAGCGCCGTCGTCGCCGAGCGCCTCGCAGCGCTCACCCCGGAGCAGGCCGGCGAGGACTGACGGATCCCGGACGCGGAACTGGCTGTCACATTCCCGGCCAGGGCCGGGAATGTGACAGCCAGTTCGAGAGCGTCGGGCTCAGGCCGCGCCGGCGACGGTGAGGCGGACCTCCGCCCGGACCAGCGCGGCGCGGGCCTCGGGATTCTCGGCGTCGGAGCGCAGCGTCTCCTCCGCCCGCTCCTTGGCGCTGCGGGCGCGGTCGATGTCGATCGTGTCGGCCAGCTCGGCCACGTCGGACAGGATCGTCACGCGGGTCGTGCCGTCGGCGTCGGGGGGTGACACCTCGACGAAGCCCTGGTGCACGGCGATGACCTGCTCGCCGCCGTCCTCCATCTGGAGGCGGACGGGGTGCGTGGCCAGCACGCCGATGAACGGGACGTGACCGGGCAGGAATGCGATGTCACCGGTCGTGGTCCGACAGATGACCATCTTGGCCTCGCCCGAGAAGGCGATGCGCTCCGGAGAGACGAGCTCCACCTCGAGGGCCATCAGGCGCCGGCCTCCAGCTCCTTGGCCTTGCGCATGGCGTCCTCGGCGCCGCCCACGTTGAAGAACGCCTGCTCCGGCAGGTGGTCGAGGTCGCCGTTGACCAGCATCTCGAAGCTCTCCACCGTGTCCTCGACCGGCGTGAAGATGCCGGGGAGGCCGGTGAAGACCTCGGCCACGAACATGGGCTGGGCGAGGAACTTCTGGATCTTGCGGGCCCGGTCGACGGTGACGCGGTCCTCCTCGGACAGCTCGTCGATGCCGAGGATGGCGATGATGTCCTGCAGCTCCTTGTAGCGCTGCAGCATCTCCTGCACCCGGCGGGCGACGGCGTAGTGGCGCTCGCCGACGACCTCGGGGGTCAGGATCGACGAGGACGAGGCCAGCGGGTCCACGGCCGGGTAGATGCCCAGCGAGGCGATGTCACGGGAGAGCTCCGTGGTGCCGTCGAAGTGGGTGAATGCGGTGAACGGCGCCGGGTCCGTGTAGTCGTCGGCGGGCACGTACACGGCCTGCAGCGAGGTGATCGAGCGACCGCCGGTCGAGGTGATGCGCTCCTGCAGCTGGCCCATCTCGTCGGCCAGCGTGGGCTGGTAGCCCACGGCGGCGGGCATGCGGCCCAGGAGGGTCGACACCTCGGACCCGGCCTGCGTGAAGCGGAAGATGTTGTCCACGAACAGCAGCACGTCCTGGCCCTGCACGTCACGGAAGTACTCCGCCATCGTGAGGGCGGACAGGGCGACCCGCAGGCGCACGCCCGGCGGCTCGTCCATCTGGCCGAAGACCAGCGCGGCCTTGTCGAGGACCGAGCCCGACTCGCCGAGGGCGGTCT
>JAEYSR010000177.1 GCA_023434535.1 Actinomycetes bacterium | reverse complement strand
GGCTGGAGCTGGTGGTCGGCTGGGCGCGGGAGACGCTGGCCGACCTGTCGCTCAAGGACCGCATCCGCAAGGACGTGACCGAGGGCATGGAGAAGACGCAGCGGGAGTTCCTGCTGCGCCAGCAGCTCGCGGCCATCCAGAAGGAGCTCGGCGAGGAGTCGGGCGACACCGAGGCGCTGGATCAGGTGCGTGAGGTGGCGGCGGACCCCGCCGTTCCCCAGGCCGTGCGCGAGGCCCTGACCAAGGAGCTCGGCCGCCTGGAGCGGACTTCCGAGCAGTCGCCCGAGCACGGGTGGATCCGCACGTGGCTCGACACGGTCGCCGCGCTGCCGTGGACCTCGCGTGCCGAGGACCCGGTGGACGTCGCCGGTGCCCGCGCCGTGCTCGACGCCGACCACAACGGGCTGGACGACGTGAAGGACCGCATCGTCGAGCACCTCGCGGTGCGTGCCCGTCTGGCCGAGCGCTCGAGGGCTCGGGCGGCGGAGCAGGATCCGGACGCCTCCGACGACGACCCGACGGAGAGCCGTCGGGGAGCGGGCGCCATCATCACGCTCGTCGGGCCTCCGGGCGTGGGCAAGACGTCGCTCGGCGAGTCCGTCGCACGTGCGATGGGTCGGCCCTTCGTCCGGGTCGCGCTCGGCGGCGTCCGGGACGAGTCCGAGATCCGCGGCCACCGTCGCACCTACGTCGGTGCCATGGCCGGTCGGATCGCCCGGGCGATCGCGGACGCGGGAGTGATGAACCCGGTCCTGATGCTGGACGAGGTCGACAAGCTCGGCAACGACTGGCGCGGCGACCCGTCGTCGGCCCTCCTGGAGGTGCTCGACCCGGCGCAGAACCACACGTTCCGCGACCACTACCTGGAGGTCGACCTCGACCTGTCCGACGTGGTGTTCATCGCGACCGCCAACGTGATCGACACCATCCCCGGCCCTCTGCTCGACCGCATGGAGGTCGTGTCGCTCGACGGCTACACCGAGGCCGAGAAGGTCGACATCGCCCGTGACCACCTGGTCGGGCGCCAGCGTCGGCGCAACGGTGTCGACGAGTCCGAGGTGACCGTGGGTGACGACGCCCTCCGGGTGGTCGTGTCGGACTACACGCGGGAGGCCGGCGTGCGCGGCCTGGAGCGCCAGATCGGCAAGCTCCTGCGCAAGGTGGCCACCGCGCTGTCGATCGGCACCGTCGAGGCCCCCGTGGCGGTCGACGACGCGGAGGACGTCCGGCACTGGCTGGGTCGTCCCCGCTTCGTCGACGAGGTCGCCGAGCGGACGTCGGTGCCGGGAGTGGCGACCGGTCTCGCCGTCACCGGCGTCGGCGGCGACGTGCTGTTCATCGAGGCCAGCGCCATGCCGGCCGCCGGCGACGCCGGCCTGACCCTGACGGGTCAGCTCGGCGACGTCATGAAGGAGTCCGGCACGATCGCCCTGTCCTACGTGCGGTCCCACGCCGAGGAGCTCGGCGTGGATCCGGAGGCCTTCGCCGATCGGCGTTTCCACCTGCACGTCCCGGCCGGCGCGGTGCCCAAGGACGGCCCCTCTGCGGGCGTGACGATGGTGACGGCCATGACGTCGCTGCTCACCGGGCGACCGGTGCGGTCCGTCGTGGGCATGACCGGCGAGGTCACCCTGCAGGGCAACGTCCTGCCGATCGGCGGGGTCAAGTAGAAGGTGCTCGCCGCCCATCGCGCCGGGCTGACCGAGGTGGTCCTGCCCGCCCGCAACGGGCCCGACCTGGACGACGTGCCCGAAGCGGTGCGCGAGCAGATGACCTTCCACCTGGCGAGCCACATCGACCAGGTGTTGGAGGTCGCGCTCGAGCCCGTGCCCGAGCTGGTCTGATCCGAGACCCGGACGCTGGTGCCGGTCTCCGTCCTCCGACGGCGACCGGCGCCAGCGTCGCGTCCCGGGTCGGTCAGCCGGCGGGGTCCTCGACCCGGCCGTCGGGGTGGCGGGCGAAGCGTCCCTCGTCGCGGCCGTGCACCGGGTCATCGGTCGGCCACGGCCAGCCGCCGAAGCCGGTGGCCCGGTAGTCCTCGAACGCCTGCTGGATGCCCTCGCGATCGTTCATGACGAACGGCCCGTACTGCGCCACGGGCTCGCCGATCGGCCGGCCCTGCAGGAGCAGCGCCTCGGTGCCGCCCTGGCCGAGCGCCCGCAGCGGCACGTCGACCTCGGAGCGGATCACCGCACCCGTCCGTGGCACGACGGTCCGGCCGTCCACGTCCATGCCGGCGCCGTCGAACACGTAGAGCACGCGCACGGTGTCCTCGCCGGCGGCGGCCGGGAGCGTCCACTCGCCGTCCGGCCCCATCGACACGACCCAGATCGCCAGGTCGGACTCGGGGCGGCTGGCCCAGGAGTCGGGCGGCGGGGCCGGAGCCGTACGTCCCTCGAGCTCGCCGGCGACCACGGTGACGACGGTGTCGGTCCCGACGGGGACCTTAGGGATGTCGCCGTCCCACAGCATGGTGAAGTACGGCTCCGCCATCTTGTCGGCCGCGGGGAGGTTCAACCAGATCTGGAACAGCTCCAGGGGGTTGGGGCCCTCGCGGTCGAGCAGGGGGAACATCTCGGAGTGCACGACCCCGGCGCCGGCGGTCAGCCACTGGACGTCGCCGCCGCCGAACCGGGCCGCGGCCCCGAGCGAGTCGGAGTGGTCGATCAGCCCGCGCCGCACCAGCGTGACGGTCTCGAAGCCCCGGTGCGGATGCTGCGGGAACCCGGGGACGACCGAACCGTGGTACATGCTCCAGCCGTCGGTGCCGGAGAAGTCCATGCCGATGTCCCGGGCGTGCAACGCGGCGTCGGGACCCATGAACTCGTTCGCCTGCGGGTACGCGTCGAGGTGGTGGACGCAGAACAGGAACGGGTCGATCGTCTGCCACTGCTGGCCGAGCGGCACGGTCTCGACGACGGCACTGGACCGGGTGGTGGGGCTGTCGGTCATACCGGGAGGCTACGGCCGAGCGGGCCGTCGCGGCCCTCGTCCCGCTCACACCACGCACCGTCACGGGTCGTGGACCGATCCGGGACGTTCCCCCACGCTCCGTGGCGGCCATCTGTGGCATGGGCCATTTGACCCATGCGGATGCTCACGAGGTGCCGCCGACGGCCGATCGGAGGTCATGCGTTGGAAGCTCCGAACCGTCGTTCCGGTGAGCGTGATCGCCGCCGGCTCCCTCCTCGTCCCGTCCGTCGCCGGCGCGACGCCGGCCTCCGGGTCCTCCGCCAGGGGATCCTCCGCGGAGGCCAGCACCAAGACGGCGTCGTCGACCAGCTCGTCCAAGAAGAGCTCGGCCTCGTCGGGTGCGGCCGCGGGCAAGCAGACGCACATCGTGCGCAGCGGCGACACCGTCGCCGGCATCGCCAAGAAGTACGGCGTGTCCGCCGACTCGGTGCGGGCCGCCAACGGCATCGTCGACGACGAGCTGTACCTCGGCGCACGGATCATCATCGACCCCTCGGCGGGTGGATCCACCAAGCGCTCGACCGGCAAGGGGTCGTCGACCGGCTCCAGCGGCACCTACACCGTCAAGGACGGCGACACGCTGTCGGGCATCGCCAGCCGCCACGGCGTGTCGCTCTCGTCGCTCCTCTCGGCGAACGGGATGAAGTCGTCGAGCCTGATCCTCCCGGGCGACGATCTGACCATCCCCGGGTCCGGAGGCTCCTCGTCCAAGGGGACGAGCTCGACGACCGGGTCGGGCCCCGACCTGCGCTGTCCCGTTCCGGGCGCCTCGTTCATGAACGACTGGGGCTTCCCCCGCGACGGCGGCGGTCGGTTCCACGAGGGCACCGACCTGTTCGCCCCGAAGGGGACGCCGATCTACGCGCCGGCGTCGGGCTCGGTCGTGTTCGGCAAGAACGGCCTCGGCGGGAACACCTTCACGCTCACCACGTCGTCCGGTTGGGTGATCTACGGCGCCCACCTGAACAAGGCCGTCGGCAGCTCCCGCACGGTCAAGGCGGGTGAGGTGATCGGGACCGTCGGGAACTCCGGCAACGCCGCCGGCGGCGACACGCACCTCCACATGGGCCT
This sequence comes from Actinomycetes bacterium, assembly GCA_023434535.1. GTDB lineage: Bacteria > Actinomycetota > Acidimicrobiia > Acidimicrobiales > Microtrichaceae > Dermatobacter. The sequence continues at coordinate 32,946 of JAEYSR010000177.1, read as the reverse complement.
CAAGAGGGTCGGCGGCACCGCGATGAACCCCTATCCGTCGGTGAAGTCCGCCTGCGGCTGAGGCGACCCCACCGCCTGTCGTGGGCGGTCAGCGTGAGGCCGAGATGACCCGCTCGCCGAACGCCGCGAGGGTCGCTGCGGTGTCGTCCATGAAGGCGAACGCCGGGACGATCACCCGGTCGACCCCCTGCGCCTCCAGCTCCTGGACCGCACCCACCGGGTCGTCCCCGAACACGCCGGCCGACCCGGAGCTGACCGTGATCGCCGAGGCGTCACGACCGGCGTCCGCGGCGGTCTGGCGCATGATGTCGATCAGCTCGGGCAGATCGCCCTTGCCGGGGAAGAACCCGTCGCCCAGTCGTCCGGCCCGCTTGGCGGCCGCCGCGCTGTGGCCCCCGACCGTGATCGGGACCGGGCCGTCGGCCGGCTTGGGGTTCACGCTGGCGCCACGGAACGACGCGAACTCACCGTCGAAGTCCACGTGGTCCTCGGTCCACACGGCGCGCATGACGTCGATCCACTCGTCGGTGCGGGCGCCGCGCCGCTCGAACGGCACGCCGAGGGCGTCGAACTCCTCCCGGAGCCACCCGACCCCGATGCCGAGCTCCACCCGACCGCCTGACAGGCGGTCGAGCGTGGCGACCTCCTTGGCGAGGACCAGCGGGTTGCGCTGCGGGAGGATCAGGATGCCCGTGCCGAGTCGCAGCGTCGTGGTCGCCGCCGCGACGAACGCGAGCCAGATCAGCGGGTCGGGGATGGGCGTGGCGGCGTCGGCCGCCATCTTGCCGCTGCGGGCGTAGGGGTACTCCGACTGGTAGCCGTCGGGGAAGATCACGTGCTCGACCGTCCAGAGCGAGTCGAAGCCGGCGGCCTCGGCCGAACGGGCGAGCTCGACCAGCCCGTCGTGCTCGGTGAACTGCAGCGTGTTGGCGAAGGCGATCCCGAACTCCATGCCGCCATCTCTAGCGCGCCCTCGCTCGGCGTGCTCGCCGGTGGCAGGCTCGCTGCATGCGCTACGCACTGAAGACCGCTCCGCAGATGACCACATGGGACGCGATGGTCGAGGTCTGGCAGGCCGCGGACGAGATCGAGCTGTTCGAGTCGGCCTGGAACTTCGACCACTTCGAGCCGATCCTCGGCCAGCCCCGGAGCGGTCCGTGCCTGGAGGGTTGGACCACGCTCGCCGCCCTGGCCGGGCTGACGTCGCGCATCCGCGTCGGGTGCATGGTCACCGGCATGCCGTACCGCCACCCCGCCGTGCTGGCGAACATGGCGGCCACCGTGGACAACATCTCCGGCGGCCGCCTGGAGCTGGGCCTCGGCGCCGGCTGGAACCAGGAGGAGGCCGACGCCTACGGCATCGAGCTGCCACCGCTGAAGGAGCGGTTCGACCGCTTCGACGAGGGGTGCGAGGTGATCGTCGGCCTCCTGACCCAGCCCCGCTACTCGTTCTCCGGGCGGCACCTGACGATCACCGACGCGTACTGCGAGCCCAAGCCCGTGCAGACGCCCCACCCGCCGATCACGATCGGCGGCGACGGCCCCACGCGCACGCTGCGGGCCGTCGCCCGCTACGCCCAGCGGTGGAACACGCCGTTCACGTCGCCCGGGATCCTGCGCGAGAAGCAGGAGATCCTCGCGGCCCACTGCGCCGACATCGGCCGCGACCCGTCGGAGATCACGATCACCGCCCAGGTCATCTACGACCCCGCATCAGGACCGTCGGCGCTGGCGGAGTCGTGCGCAGGGCTGGGCGACGCCGGCTGCGAGATCGCCGTGGTGTACCTGCCCGAGACCGAGCACCGCGCCGAGGTGGTCGAGCGCATCGCCGCAGCTCTGGCCTGACCTGGCCGCTCTGTCCTGCAGGGCACACCCGATCGGGTGTGCCCTGCAGGACAGAGCCAGGCCGCTCAGGGTCCCTGGGGGTGAGCGGCGCGGTCGGTCACGATGACCGAGCGGGGCGCCTCGACCGACGACGCCGGGTACTGCGGCTCGCCGGCCAGCACCCCGGCGAGGGCGACCCGCTTGTCGGCGCCGGTGATCAGCCACAGGAGCTGGTCGCAGCGCCCGAGCGCCGGATAGGTCAGCGTCATCCGCCGTCGGCCCTGGTACGCGGTGGACGTGACGGCGACGGGTCGGTCCGACACGTCGAGCACGGCGTCGTCGGGCACGAGCGAGGCGGTGTGGCCGTCGGCGCCCAGGCCGAGGTGGATGAGGTCGAACCGCTCGGGCAGCGTCGACGCGTACGCGTCGCACACCGACGAGATCAGCTCGTCGTCGTCGGTCGCGCCGCCCGGTCCGTCGCCGAGGAGCTGCTCGACCGGCATCGGGTGCACGGTCACCGGGAGGCCCTCGACCGCCGCAGCGAGGCCGACGGCGTTGCGATCGGGATCGCCCGCCGGTGCGATGCGCTCGTCGACCTGCCAGATCGACACGTCGGCCCACGGCAGGTCGAGGGCGGCGAGGTGGGCGAACATCGCCCACGGTGACCGCCCTCCGCTCACCGCCAGGTGGAACGCGCCGCGCTCGGTCACCGCGGTGCGGATCGAGCGCGCCACTGCGTCCGCCGCCGTCGACGCCACGCCCTCGGCGTCGTCGATCACCCAGATCTCGTGGTCCATCGGAGCGGTCAGTGCTGCTCGGCGTGGCCGCCGAACTCGGCCCGCATGGCCGAGAGGACCTTGCCCGTGAAGGTTCCGAGGTCCCTCGACTCGAAGCGCTGGTACAGCGACGCCGTGATGACCTCGGCCGGCACGCCCTCCTCGACGGCGGCGAGCACCGTCCATCGGCCCTCGCCGGAGTCCGACACCCGTCCGCCGTACTCCTCCAGCTCCGGTGAGCGGGCCAACGCCGCGGCCGTCAGGTCGACGAGCCAGGAGCTCACGACCGACCCCCGACGCCACACCTCGGCCACCTCGGCCACGTCGATGTCGTACTGGTAGGCCCAGGCGTCGCGCAGCGGGGTCGTCTCGGCATCGGCGGCGCGGTCGGAGCGCAGCCCCACATCCGCGTGCTTGATGATGCTCAGGCCCTCGGCGACGGCGGCCATCATCCCGTACTCGATGCCGTTGTGGACCATCTTCACGAAGTGGCCCGCGCCGCTCGGGCCGCAGTGCAGCCATCCGTCCTGTGCGGTCCCGCCCGGGCCGCGACCGGGCGTGGGCTCGACGGACCCGGTCATGGGCCCTGGGGCGATCGTCTCCCAGATCGGCGCCAGGCGCTCCACGGCCTCGTCGTCGCCCCCGATCATCAGGCAGTAGCCGCGCTCGAGTCCCCAGACCCCGCCGCTCGTCCCGCAGTCGACGTAGTGGATGCCGGACTCCGACAGCGCCTCGGCGCGATGGATGTCGTCCCGGTAGTACGAGTTCCCGCCGTCGATGACGGTGTCGCCCGCCGACAGCAGCGGTGCCAGCTGGTCGAGCGTCGGTTGCACGATCGCGGCGGGGACCATGATCCAGACGGTGCGGGGACCGTCGAGCGCCGCGACGAACTCCTCGAGCGACCGGGCCCCGGTGGCGCCCTCCGCCTCGAGCGCTGCGACGGCGTCGGGGTCCACGTCGTAGGCGACGCAGCGGTGCCCGTCGCGCATGAGGCGACGCACGAGGTTCGCTCCCATCCGTCCGAGGCCGATCATGCCGAGCTGCATCGGGGTGTCGGTGGCCATGGGGTCCTCCTGGTGCGGGAGCGGGGGGGGGTGATCGTGCCGGCGGTTCAGCCGGCCTCGGAGCCGTCGGCGGGACTGGCCACGGGACCCGCCTTGAGAGCACGGTAGGTCCGCACGAGCGCCGCGGTCGACGAGTCGGCGTCGACGGTGGGCTCGTCGTCGGCGGTCAGCGCCGGCAGGATGGCCAGGGCGAGCTCCTTGCCGAGCTCGACGCCCCACTGGTCGAACGCGTCGATGTCCCACACCGCCGCCTGCGTGAACACGCTGTGCTCGTAGAGCGCGACGAGCGTGCCCAGCCGGTGGGGGGTGAGCTCCTCGGACAGCAGCACGGTCGTGGGCCGGTTCCCCTCCATGACCCGGTGGGGGACCACCGCCGGCGGCGTCCCGGTCGCCCGGACCTCCTCCTCGGTGCGGCCGAAGGCGAGCGCCTGGGCCTGCGCGAACACGTTGGAGGACAGGATGTCGTGGTGGTCGCCGAGCGGGTTGCGGCTGCGGGCGAAGGCGATCAGGTCGAGCGGCACCAGGCGGGTCCCCTGGTGCAGCAGCTGGTAGAAGCTGTGCTGCCCGTTGGTGCCGGGCTCACCCCAGTAGATGGTGCCGGTGTCGCCGTCGACCGGAGCGCCCTCCACCGTGACGTGCTTGCCGAGCGACTCCATGGTCAGCTGCTGCAGGTAGGCCGGGAACCTCGCGAGGTACTGGTCGTAGGGCATGACGCCGATGGCCTGCACGTCGAAGAACTCGCTGTACCAGACCACCAGCAGGCCCATCAGGACCGGGAGGTTCTCCCGGAACGGCGCCGTGTGGAAGTGGTGATCCATCTCGGCGAAGCCGTCGAGCATCTCCCGGAAGCGCTCGGGGCCGATGGCGATCATCGTCGAGAGGCCGATCGCGGAGTCCATCGAGTAGCGGCCGCCGACCCAGTCCCAGAAGCCGAACATGTTGGCGGTGTCGATGCCGAACTCGGCCACCTTCTCGGCGTTGGTGGACACGGCGACGAAGTGGCGGGCCACGTCCGCGTCGGAGCCGAGGCCCCCGAGCAGCCAGTCCCGGGCCGAGCGGGCGTTCGTCATCGTCTCGATGGTCGTGAACGTCTTGGACGCGACGATGAACAGCGTCTCGGCCGGGTCGAGGTCGCGGGTCGCCTCGACCAGATCCGTGGCGTCGACGTTGGACACGAACCGGAACGTCAGGTCCCTGTCGCTGAAGCTCCGCAGCGCCTGGTACGCCATCACCGGACCCAGGTCGGACCCGCCGATGCCGATGTTGACGACGTTGCGGATGCGGGCGCCGGTGTGCCCGGTCCACTCGCCGCTGCGGATCCGTCGGGCCACCCCGGCCATCGAGTCGAGGACGTCGTTGACCTCGGCGACCACGTCGACGCCGTCGACGAACAGGTGCTCGTCGCGGCGCATGCGGAGGGCCACGTGGAGCACCGACCGGTCCTCGCTGACGTTGATCCGGTCGCCCCGGAACATGGCGTCGATCCGGGCTCGCAGCCCGGCCTCGGTCGCCAGGTCGACGAGCAGGTCGAGCGTCTCGTCGGTCACGCGGTTCTTGGAGAGGTCGGCGTACAGCCCGCAGGGCTGCAGCACCATCCGCTCGCCCCGATCGGGGTCCTCGTCGAACAGGTCGCGGAGGTGGACGTCGCTGATCGTGGCGTGGTGCCGGGCGAGGGCGTCGTAGGCCGCTCGTCGCCGCAGCGGTGCGTCGTCGGACACTCGTCCCTCCGGTCCTCGTCGGCTCACGCTGACCCTACCGGCACCGCGACCGTCGTCCGACCAGCGGGACGGTCCGACTCCACCTGGTTCAGTGATGGGTCTCCGGGCGTTCGCCACGGAGACCCATCACGACGCGAGGAGGGCTGCGCCGACGATGCCCGCCTCGTTGCGGAGGCCGGCGGGCACCACCGGCGTGTCCAGCTGGATGTGGGGCAGGAACTCGTCGGCCCGCTTGGAGATGCCGCCGCCGACGATGATCAGGTCCGGCCACAGCAGTCGCTCGACGAGGGCCAGGTAGTGGTGCAGCCGCTTGGCGTACTGCTTCATCGACAGGCCCTCGGCCTTGCGGACCGAGCTGGCGGCGTAGTCCTCGGCGTCGCCGCCGTGCAGTGGCAGGTGGCCGAGCTCCGTGTTGGGCACGAGCGTCCCGCCGGAGAACAGCGCGCTGCCGATGCCGGTCCCGAGCGTGACCATGAGGACCACACCGGCGACTCCGCGGCCGGCACCGAAGCGGACCTCCGCCACGCCGGCGGCGTCGGCGTCGTTCACCACCACGACGGGGCGCCCGAGCGCCGGTCCGAAGAGGTCGACGGCATGGACCCCGATCCAGCCCCGGTCGATGTTGGCGGCGGTCTTGACGACGCCCGAACGGACCACGGCCGGCAGCGTCAACCCGATCGGCGTCGCGGCGTCGACCGAGGTCCCACCGGGCTCCTCCAGCACCTGGCCGACCACCGCGGCCACGGTGGCGGCGACCGCGTCCGGAGTGGCGGGGGTCGGCGTCTCGAGCCGCACCCGGTCTCCGAGGAGCCGGCCGGTGGCCACGTCGACGGGGGCCGCCTTGATGCCGGACCCGCCGATATCCACCCCGATCACCGCCCGGGCCGCGGCCGGTGGGGCAGGACGTGACTCCGCGGTCGCCCCGGTGTCGGTTGCTCCGGTGTCGGTCGCTCCGGTCGCGCCGTGTGGTCCCGCCGCGGCGCTCGCCGGTGGAACCGCTCCGGTGAACGGCGGCGGTTGGATCACCATCGGGACGCGGTCGGTGTCGGCCATGCCCCCAGCATGCCCGCCGACGTCCTCGGACCGTTGCCGGTGCTGTCCCGACGGGCGGGGACCGTGGTCGTCAGCGCAGCTGTGCTGCGACGTCCAGGTCCGTCAGGTCCGCCGCCAGGAGCGCGGCGTGGTTCGGATAGGCGCCCGTCGGGGTGAGGCGGTCGACCACGTCGGGCAGGAGGCGTGCGACACCGGCCGCCACGTCCTGCGGGGCGACTCCCAGCGCGGCGGCCATGGCCTCGAGCCGCGTGCGCCCGAGGGCGTCGGCCACCTGATCGGAGGCCACCGGCGCGTTCGGGCCGGAGCCCATCCACGTCGCCGTCTGCTCGTCGGCGCCGACCTGGTTCAGTCCGCCCAGCAGGTCCATCAGGCCGTCGTGTCGGATGACCGCCATCAGCTGGTCGAGCAGCGCTGATCCGTCGCCGAAGACGTCGTCGAGTGCCACGGGACCACCTCGTTCTCGTTCCGGCACGGTCGGGCCGGATCCATCGGGAACGGAGGTTACCGGCGCTCCCGACGGCCCCGCCGCCCTCGCCCGAGCTCGAACCGCGTTCGAGTTGTTACAGCTCCGGCACCGATCGACCGATCCACACCACATGGATCGTGAAGGGTTGCGATAGGTGGGTGCAGCGACTGCGGGACAGACCATGCGGCGGGCGCGCGAGCTCGCCGGGATGGACCGGGCATCGGCCGCCCACGCCGTGGGGATCGGTCGACGGGACCTGCGGGCGATCGAGCGCGACCGCCGCCCCGCCGACGGTGAGGTGCTCGAGCGCGTCCTTCAGGCGTACGGAGGGACGGGCCTCGACCTCCCGCCCCGGCAGGACCTCGTCCGGGCGAACGAGCCCGGCGTCCTGGTGATCGGTGACGAACGGGTGCAGGTCGACCCGTTCCGGTCGAGCGACGAGCCGGTCCTGGTCGACTACGTCGCAGCGGTCCGTCGTCAGCGGGGCCTCGGCGAGAGCGACGTCGTGCGGTTCCGTTCCAACGACCTGGTGCAGCTCGCGGCCGTGCTCGACCTCGGTTCGGACCGGCTGGAGGCCCAACTGCAGCGGATCGCCGGGCTGGAGCGCGATCCCGCCGTCCGGGCCGCTCGCACGCTCGTCCTGACCGGCCTGGCCATGGCGCTCGCGGGAACCACCCTGACCCCGGAGGCTCCGACCACGTGGATCCCGACGCCGGCGGTCACCGGACGGCCGCTGTTCGACGTCGGAGCCCCGGAGCCGCATCCGGAGGACGCGTCGGCCGCCGACGCCGCGTCCGACGCTCTCGCCCCGGCCGGCCCGTCCCCGTTCGGTGTCGGCTCCCGCGAGAGGGTGGCGGTGCAGGACTCGTCGTGGCTCGCCTCCGACGGCCGTCGCTCGACCTTCACGACGGTGCCGCGCGTCCGTCTCGACGCCATCGCGGAACTGGTCGCACAGGTCGAGCCGTCCGCCGGTCCGGTTCCGTCGACGGCGCTGGTCGATGGGTCGGCCCACGAGGTCCCGGCGCTTCCCTCCGTCTCGGGTCCCGACTGATCCGCTCCGGCTCGCGGGCCATGATGGCGGGGTGACCACCGCCGATCCCACCCCGATCCCCACCGTGTCCGACGCCGGCCTGGCGGGCCGGACCGTCGTGATCACGGGTGCTGCCAGGGGGATCGGTCGGGCCACGGCGTTGACCGCCGCTGCGTTCGGCGCCCGGCTCGCGGTGTGCGACCGCGACGCCGACGGACTGGCCACCCTCGTGGACCGACTCCACCAGGAGGGATGGGTCGCCGACCCGACCGACGTCCACGCCCGAGTGCTCGACGTCCGTGACGCCGATGCCGTCGCCGACTTCGCCGCCGGGGTCGCCGACCGCCAGGAACTGGTGCACGGCCTGGTCAACAACGCAGGTGGCACCTACCGGGCGTCGTTCGTCGACTCCTCCGCCAAGGGCGACCGCTCCCTCGTCGACGAGAACTTCCTGAGCGTCGTGTCGGTGACCCGGACGTTCCTCCCGCTGATGCCCGACGGGTCCTCGATCGTCAACGTCACCTCCAGCGAGGCGTTCCAGGCCGCGCCCGGCTTCGCCGTCTACGCCGCCATGAAGGCCGGCGTCGAGAACCTGACCAAGTCCCTCGCGTTGGAGCTCGGCGACCGCTCCATCCGGGTCAACTGCGTGTCGCCGGACGGCATCCCCACCCACGGCGACGAGGCGCTGGCCGACGCGGTCCGCAGCGAGTCGGAGTTCGTGCCGCCGCCCCTGCCGCCCCTGGGGCGCTTCGCCCCGCCGGAGGAGTGCGCCTCGGTCATCGTGTTCCTGCTCGGCGACCTCGCACGCTTCGTGACCGGTGCGGGCATCCACGTCGACGGCGGGCTGCACGCCGCCGGCGGCTGGCACCGTCGGGCGACCTGACCGAGAACGGGCGGGCGCCGGTGACAGACTCGCCCGAATGATCCGGCTCGCCCTGCGCTCCGCCCGGGCGCACTGGCGCCGGTTCGTGCTCACCGCGACCGCGGTCCTGGTCGGCGTGGCGTTCGTGGTGGCGGCGTTCGTCCTGACCGACAGCCTGGCGCAGTCGATCCGCAACCTCCTGCAGGACACGGCCGGCCGATCCGACTTCGTGGTGCGGGCCGCGACCGGATCGAGCGGCGGACCCGGCGGCGTCTTCGGGGGCTCCCGCGCCGGGGTCCCGGCCGACATGCTGCCGGAGCTGTCCGCGGTCGACGGCGTGGCGGCCGCCGACGGGATCGTGTCGGGGCCCGGTCAGCTGCTGGAGGAGGGAGGGAGCGAGGGGGCCTTCGACTTCACGTTGATCAGCAACTGGCCGAACGAGCCCGACCTCTTCGGCGTCCGGTTGAAGTCCGGCGACGCACCCACCGGGCCCGACGACGTCGTGATCGACTCGGAGACGGCGTCCGACAGGGGGCTGGCGATCGGCAGCCAGGTGCGCGTCGCCACCCGTCGGGGGATCGTCGACGCCAGGGTGTCCGGCATCGCCGAGCAGCGGGGGACCGGGCTCATCACCGCCGCGTCGATCCTGGCGTTCTCCCCGGAGCGGGCCGCCGAGCTCGTCGGGGTCCCGGGCTGGTACAGCGTGGTGAACGTCCGGATGGAGCCCGGCGCCGATGAGGCCGCGGTGCAGTCCGGGTTGCAGCGCGTGGGCGGCGACGAGGTCTCCGTGTTCAGCTCCGAGGCCCTCCTCGACGCGGCGCAGGCCGACATCGAGGAGGAGCTGACCAACTTCGTCGGGCTGCTCCTCGGGTTCGCCGGGGTCACGCTGTTCGTCAGCGCCTTCCTCATCTGGAACACGTTCACGATCGTGGTGGCCCAGCGGACCCGCGAGCTGGCTCTGCTGCGGGCCGTCGGTGCCGCCCGTCGGCAGGTGGCGCTGTCCGTGGTGGGCGAGGGCCTGGTGGTCGGGGTCGCGGCCTCGATCGTCGGCATCGGCCTCGGCGTCCTGCTCGGCATCGGGCTCCAGCGGCTGATCGTGGCGCTGGGCGTCGCCCTCCCGCTGGACGACGTCGTGTTCCAGCCCCGCACCGCGGTGCTCGGCGCCGTCGTCGGGGTCGGCGTCACGCTGGTGTCGGTCGTCGGGCCGGCCCGGCGTGCGACGTCGGTCCCGCCCGTCGCAGCGATCTCCGCCATCGACGCCACCCCGACCCGACGCACCCTCGGTCGACCGGTGCTGGGCTCGATCCTGCTGATCGCCGGTCTGGTGATCGGCGCACGCGCCCTCTCCATGCCCCCCGAGCCCGTGGACCCACGCGTCCGCAACGTGGCACTGGGAGCGCTGCTGGTCTTCCTCGGCGTCGCCGGCGTGGCGCGGTTCCTGGCGGGGCCGATCGTGTCGGTCATCGGCGCGCCGGTCCGCCGGCTCGGGGTGGCGGGACGGGTCGCGGCCCGCAACTCGGTGCGCAACCCCCGGCGCACGGCGTCCACGGCCTCGGCCCTGATGATCGGTCTGGCGCTCGTGGCCACGACGCTCGTGGTCGGCGAGTCGGTCCGCACCGCCATCCGCGGCGGTCTCACCCGGTCCGTCACGGCGGACGTCGTCGTCGACGCAGGGTCGGTGGCGCCGTTCGACGCCGCCAGCATCCAGGCGATCTCCGACGCTCCCGGCGTCGCCGATGCAGTTCCGCTCTCGATCGCCCGGTCCGACACCGTCAAGGGCCCCGGACGGCTCACGATCACGACGGGCGACGTCGAGGAGATGGTGACCGTCGTCGACCCGGAGATGGTCGAGGGCCGCCTCCCCCTCGGCGACGACGAGATCGCGGTCAACCGCCGGTGGGCGAGCGACAAGGGCGTCGAGCTCGGCCAGCAGCTGACGCTCCGTGGCGGCGACGTCACCAAGGTGCTCGACGTCGTCGGCGTCTACCAGCGCCGGGAGCTCTACGACGACACGTTCGCCCAGACCGCGGCGGTCGAGGGCCTGCTGGGCGTGGAGCCGGCGGCCCGCCTGGTGTTCGTCCGGACCGAGCCCGGTTCCTCGCCGACCCGCGTCGCCGGCGAGCTGGCCGAGGTGGTCTCGGGGATCCCGAACTCGTCGGCCGACGCGACGGCGGACTTCATCGACGGGCGCACCGGGTCGGTCGACATCATCATCAGCATCGTCAACGTGCTCCTCCTGTTCGCGGTCCTGGTGGCGGCCCTCGGCATCGCCAACACGCTGGCCCTGTCGGTGGTGGAGAGGACCCGCGAGCTCGGCCTGCTGCGCGCCGTGGGCATGTCGCGACGGCGGATGCGTCGGATGGTGCGGCTCGAAGGCGTCCTGATCGGGACGTTCGGCGGGATCCTCGGCCTGGTGGTCGGAGTGGGCTTCGGTGCCGCGCTCGTCGCCGCGCTGCCCGTGGAGAACGCGGAGCTCACGTTCCCCTGGACGCGGCTCGCTGTGCTCCTGGTGATCGGCTCCGTGCTCGGCATCGTCGCCGCCGCTCTCCCGGCACGTCGGGCCGGGCGGCTCGACGTGCTGCAGGCGATCGCCGAGGAGTGAGCCGATCGCCGAGGAGTGGGCGAGAGCGGTGCCGAGCCCCGGGCGCCGGTCCGTCACGTCGGACTCCGGACGATCGGTACCGTTCGGACCATGTCGGAGGACACCGCGCCACCCGTGACCAGACCCGCTGACGACTCCGACCCGGCCGACGGCTCCGGCACGGTCGGCTTCGTGCTGGCGGGCGGCGGGTTCAAGGGCGCGTTCGAGGTCGGGGTGATGGCAGCGCTGGTGCGCGACCGCGGCATCGTCCCCCGTGTCATGACCGCGACGTCGGCCGGAGCGGTCCTCGGCACGGTGGTGGCGCAGGGCCGGGACGCACGGAGCTGCGCCGGGTTCGTCGACGTCGCCCGCGACGACCTGCTGGCGATGACGCAGACCGATCGGGTGTTCTCCGAGCAGGCGTGGCTCGCGGATCTGGACGGCACGTCGCTCGCGGCGCGCATCCACTCGCTCGTCACCGACCACGGACGGCCCGAGGTCGCCGACGAGTGGGACGAGCTGGAGGCCCAGGCCGCGTCGATCATGGAGAAGGGTCCGGCCACCGACGATGCGGCGACGGGGAGCGGTCGGCGCCGTCGTCGTCACCGGTCGTCGGAGAAGGGTGAGCGGGACGCCCATCCGTTCGAGCGGGTCAGCGCGCTCGTGCAGACGGTCAAGGGAGGTCGGGAGCACGGCGTCCCGCGGTCCGCGCTCACGTTGGACCCGTTCGAGGTCTCGGTGCGGGGCGGACGCGACGTCGGCATCTCCCCGATCGACATGACGGCGGTGGCGCAGCCCGGTCTGGAGCTCCGACTCGCGGTCACGGCGCTGAAGGCGAGGGAGACGCGCTACGTCACCCAGGACGGCGTCCTCGTCGGCCCCGACGCGAGGACTCGGGTCCCGGACGCCGAGCTGGACCTGATCGACGGGATGATCGCGTCGGCGAGCGTGCCCGGCGTGTTCCCTCCGCGGGAGATCGGCGGCGAGCTGTACGTCGACGGCGGGTGCCTGCAGAACATCCCGCTGCAGGCGGCGGTCGACCTGGGCGCCGAGCGCATCTTCACGCTCATCGCCTGCCCGGTCCGACCGGCGCGCAAGACGTTGTCGCTGTGGGCGGCCGAGTCGCTGGGCTACCTGTCGACGCAGACCGACAACCTGTCGATCGAGCTGCCCGACGGCGTCACGAACACGATCATCGAGCCGACCATCGAGGTCGTCGGCAGCTTCGAGGTCCACATGGGCCTCATGAACATCGACATCGACTACGGCCACATGCGGGCGACGGAGGTGCTGTCCGGCCTCGACGACGGCCTCGCACCGATCGCGAGGGCGGCGAGCGACACCGTCACCAGGATGCGGCAGCTGGCGTGGAAGCTCGAGGACGCAGCGATCTCGGCGGGCCGGCTGGAGCCCGCCGTGGCGGACCGCCTCCGGAGCCTCAAGAGATCCGTTCGCAGCGCGGTGGAGGCCAGGACGGCGCTGGGCTTCGCCGAGCCGACCGGCTCGGACCGCTGGTGGCAGACCTGGGAGCTGCACGGGGCCGGGGTCCCCGATGACTTCCCCGACGACCTGACCTGAGGTTGCCCGGACCACAGGTCGGAGGTGCGTGCGACGCCAGGCGTGCGTGGTCGTTCAGGCGGTCGCGCCGGGGTTGGCGGGCAGGTCGTCGAAGCGGCCCGCGGGTCGCACGCTCCGGTAGGCCTCGACCACCGGGGCCAGTTCGTCGGGCGTGGCCCCGTGGAGGATGACGCTGTCGGCACCGAGGTCGAACTGCCGGAGCACCGTGTCGGCGCACTGCTCGGCGGACCCGGTCGCCGCCGCTCCCAACCACTCGCCGGGGAGGAGTCCGGCGACGTGCTCCAGCACCTCCGTCGTGCCGGTCGCGTCGAGAGCGCCGGGGAAGGACGCGACCACGTCGTCGGAGCGGAAGCGCTCGAGCACGGCGGGATCCCACCCGTTCGCCCGGACCATGAGGTCGCCGTAGCCCTGAAGGTACGTCGCCAGGCGGCCGACGGTCTTGCGCAGCCGCACCTCCTCCGGCAGGTGGTCGCCCACCGTCGCCAGCACCGACCAGATCCGCACCGAGGCAGGATCGCGTCCGGCCTGCTCGGCGCCACGGTGCACGGCGGCGACGCACCGAGCCAGCGTCTCGTCGGTGAAGTAGGTGTGCAGCACCACGCCGTCGACGACGCGGCCGGCGAACTCGAGCGTCCTGTCGCCCATCGCGGTCATCACCACCGGGATGTCCTCGTCGAAGTCGCCGCTCTGGTGGAGGAACTGGAACTGGCCGGCGGGGCCGTCGTGGCCCATCACCAGGTCGCCGTGCCAGAGCCGGCGGAGGATCCCGATGATGTCCTCGAGCTGGGCCATCGTGGCGGTCGGTATCCCGTACAGGCCGTTGAGCAGGTCGATCCCGCGCCCGAGGCCCAGCGAGAAGCGGCCCTCGGTGAGGCGGTGCATGGTGGTGGCGATCGTGGCGGTCACCATCGGGTGGCGGGTCGTGTGGTTGGTCGCAGCGGTCGCGATCCCGAGGGTCTCGGACGCCGCTCCGACTGCCCCGGAGAGCACGGCGGCGTCCTTCACGTTGAACCGCTCGGAGATGAAGGTCGACCCGAGGCCCATCGCCTCGGCCCTATGGCAGTCCCGGATCAGCGACCGGGGAGAGTCGGCGTGGCCGGCGAGCGTGTAGTAGCCGAGCTCGGTCAGCTGCGGTCGAGAGGTCCCGGACAACGTCGCTCCCGTCTCAGGCGCCGACCCAGAACCGGCGGGTGGCCGGCTGGGGATCGTCGAGAAGCGCCACGTCGGCGTCGAACACCAGGACCGGTCGCTCCTCGTCGGTGGTCGGCAGGCTCGGCCAGGAGTTGGTGCCGTCGACGCGGGGCACGCCCTCCATCGCGAAGCTCACCCAGGCCCGGTGCATGGCGTCGGCCAGCGCGACCGGTGCGTCGGGGCCGATGAGAACGTGCAGGCGGTGGTCGCCGACGAGGTGGAACACGAATGGGATCTCCACCGCGTGTGCCGCTCCGATCATCCCGCCCCACGCCGGACTCCTCCAGTCGAACCGGTACTGGTGGACCGCGGCGTGGCGCCGCTGTGCGTCGGCCAGCCTGACGGCGGGGATGCGGAACACCACGTCGGTGAGGACCGCGCACTCGACCTCCGCCGGAGACCGCTCGCCGCCGTCGACGTCGTACGCCGCCAGTGCCCCATCGACGTCGTCGCTCAGCAGGGCGACCCGCCGTCGCAGGGCCTCGTCGTCGGGGACCGGCGGCGACATGAGGGCGAAGAGCTTCCACTCCTCCAGGTTCGTGCCGATCAGCAGGGGCACCCCCGCTGCGGACCCGGCGGCCACGGCCGCTTCCGGGTCGGTCGGGACGACCACCCCGTCCGCGACCGGCGTGAAGGCCAGGAACGACGCCGGGTTGCCGGTCCTACGGATGACCGCCTCGGGATCGGCGACGCGGGCAGAGGACATGGTGGCGTGCGCCTTGAGCAGCTCGTCGACGCCGAGGGCCCGGAGCTCCTCGACCGTCGTGACGCCAGCAGCAGACATGAACTCGGCGGTGTCCGACGCGGCGTGGGCCGACGACTTGGCCATCAACGCTCCCGACTGGGCGATGGCCTTGTGGAACAGCCCTCGGGCCGGGGGTGCGCTCAGCAGCAGCGACACGCTCATCGCCCCGGCCGACTCGCCGAAGACGGTCACGTTCCCGGGGTCGCCGCCGAACGCCGCGATGTTGTCCCGCACCCATTCGAGAGCCGCGACCTGGTCGAGCAGGCCGACGTTGCCCGAGCCGGCCTCGGCGTCGTCGAGCGACGACAGGTCGAGGAACCCGAGCGATCCGAGGCGGTAGTTGAGCGTCACGAAGACCACGCCGTCCCGGGCGAACCCGGTCCCGTCGTACAGCGGTGAGGAGCCCGATCCCATCTCGAAACCGCCGCCGTGGATCCAGACCATGACGGGCCTGCCGGTGCGGACCGACCCCTCGCTCGTCGCCGCGGTCGGATCGGTCGTCCAGACGTTGAGGTGGAGGCAGTCCTCGTCCCACGCCTCTGCCTCGCCGCCGAAGAGGGCGTCCATCATCGACGGGTTCTGCGGCGACACAGCTCCGAAGGCGGAGGCGTCGCGAACGCCCTCCCACGGAGCGGGCGGGAGAGGGGGTCGGAACCGCAGGTCGCCGACGGGCGGTGCACCGAAGGGGATGCCGGCGAACCGGGCGACGCCGTCGCGCCACTCGCCGCGGAGAGCTCCGTAGGTGGTGTCGACGACCACGTGGTCGCCGTCGAGGTGGGGTGCGTCGGCGGTGTCGTCGGCTGGTGTCATGGCGATGATCTAGCACCGGCGGCGTCCACATGCCCCGGAACCCGTCGTTTGCGGGCAACTACTTACCCGGTATATACATACTCGGTAGGTAGTCGCACGGAGGGGAGGGTCATGTCGGTGCGCAACGGGCTGCTGGCCCTCCTGACGGCGGGCAGTCGCCACGGGTACGAGCTCAAGAAGGAGCTGGAGGAGCGCACGGGCTCCCTCTGGGAGCTGAACGTCGGCCAGGTGTACACGACCCTCTCCCGCCTGGAGCGCGACGGGCTCGTCGTGGAGGTCGAGGGGAGCACCGCCGCGTCGGGTCCCCAGGACCAGCGGCAGTACTCGCTGACCGAGGCAGGCCGCGACGAGGTCAGGGCCTGGTTCGCCGAGCCCCGGCTCCGGGCGGCACCGGACCGGGACGAGCTGGTGATCAAGCTCACGATCGCGGCATCGCTGGAGGCGTCGGGAGACGTCGCCGTCTCCGACGTCATCGACGCCCAGCGGGTGGCGACCACCGAGGAGCTGCAGCGCTACACCCGGCTGAAGGCGGCCGCCGATCCCGACGACGTCGGTCGGTTGTTCGCCCTGGACGCCGTGATCGCCCAGATCGACGGCGACCTGAGGTGGCTGGAGCAGTGCCGACAGCGCCACGACGCGCTCGCACGACGCCGCACCCCGTCCACCGGTCGGGGTGCTCGAGGAGATGCCGGGCGAACCCGGCGAGGGAAGGGGAGGACGTGACCGAGGTGACCGATCCGATCGAGGAGCTCCAGGACTCGCCAGGTGTCGACGGCGCACCCGCTCACACCGTCCTGCGCCTGGTGGACGTCGCCAGGACCGTGCCCGACGGACGGCGGCGCCGCACGGTGCTGGACGGCGTCGACCTGGAGGTGGGAGCGGGGGAGCTCGTGGTCCTCATGGGTCCGTCGGGCTCCGGCAAGACCACGCTGCTGCGGATCGCTGCCGGGCTGGATCGCCCCGAGCGGGGCATGCCGGTGGTCGACGGCGAGCACCTCTGGGTGCTGTCGGCGTCGGACCTGGCCGAGCTGCGGCGCCGCAGCATCGGCTACGTCGAGCAGCGCTGGAACCTCCTCGACTCGCTCACCCTGGTGGAGAACGTCGCCCTGCCGCTCGAGCTCGATGGTGAGCGGACGCGCGACGCGAACAAGGCGGCGATGGCCGCGCTCGAGGACGTGGGCATCGTGGAGCTCGCCCGGCAGTACCCGTCGTCGCTGTCGGGCGGCGAGCAGCAGCGGGCCGCGATCGCCAGGGCGCTGGTCGGCACCCGGAACCTCCTGGTGGCCGACGAACCGACCGGGGCGCTCGACGCTCTCACCGCCGAGGCCGTCATGCGGGTGATCCGCCGACGTTGCGATGACGACGGCACCGCTGTGCTGCTGGCGACCCACGATCCCGCGGTCGCCGGCTGGGCTGATCGTGTGGTCTACCTGCGCGACGGCACGCTCTCGGACCACGTCGCCCGAGCCGGACGATGAGCACCCTCTCGCTCCCGTCCGGCGCCGCGCTGCTGCGCAGAGCGCGTCGCATGGCGCTGCGCTCGCCGGCCCGCACGGCGTGGACCGGTCTCCTCGTCGCCGCAGCCGTCACCGCCGCGGTCGTGCTCATGGCCGTCAGCTGGGGCCGGCACGTCCGGACCAACGACGCGGCCCGCGACTTCGGGGCCGCCGATGCGATCTACAGCGGGTCGGGCTCGACCGCCGATGCGGTCGCCAACGCCTCCGATGCCGTCGGGGTGGCCGTGCCCGACGGTTCGACGGTCGCGTTCGAGGAGACCGTCCCGGGCATCGTGTTCCGAGACGCGTCGAGTGACGCCACGGCCGACTCGGCCTCGACCGGAGCGGTCCACATGGCCGACTGGGAGGACCCGCTGAACGCCGGAGTGCTGGACCTCGTCGAGGGGCGGAAGCCAGGTGAGGGCCAGGTGGTCCTGTCTCCGACGATGGCGGCGCGGACCGGCCTCGGCGTCGGCGACGACCTCGGGGTGGTCGGTTCGGACGAGACGTTGGAAGTGGTCGGCATCGCCTCGATCGGGAAGTGGGGGGACGACGGCGTCGCGACGGTGCCCGGTCAGCTCGTGCCGGTGGGCGGCGGCGGGACGGCCGTGGACCTGACCTACCGCGTCGGTCTTCCCGAGGGTGCGACCGCTCGGCAGCTCGGTCCGGTCGTGGGCGGCGACGGCTCGGCGACCTTCGTCGTCGACGGCCCCCGCCTGCCGGACCGCTCCACGAGGGGGATCGCAGGGGTGTACATCAGCGGGAGCGACGTGCCGCTCAGCTCGCTGGTGCTGCTCCTCGTCGGTGCGGTCGGCGCCGTGGGGATCCTCGCGGGTGCCGCCTTCGGGATCGGCGCGTCCCGTCGGACCCGGGCGGCGGGTCTCCTTGCCGCGTGCGGTGCCGACCGGACCCAGCTGGCGGCGGCGTCCGCCTCGGAGGCGTTGGTCGTCGCCGCCCCGGCCGCTGCACTCGGCGCGGCCCTGGCCTGGGCGGTCCCTTCCGTGTGGGTGAGCGTCCGGCTTCCGGGTTGGGCGGCGATGGTCGATGCGGTCATGCCGTGGGCCTGGGTGGCGGTCACCGTGCTGGCGTCGGTCGTGGCTGCCATGGCGGGGACGGTGCTGTTCAGCAGATCGCTCCGGTCCGCCTCGACGGTCGCGCTGCTGGACGGTCGCGCCGGGCCCCGCCATCGCTCCTCGGCCCGGCCGATCGGCGCGCTGGGATGGATCGGCATCGCTCTGCTCGGGTACCTGGTGCTCTCCGCTGTCGTGGGGGTCGCATCACGCTGGTACGCGGTCTCGTCGCTGGCCACGATCGCCATCGCGCTGCTGTGGGTGGCGTGCGGGCTCGGGGCGCTCCGACTCCTCCGGGTGGTGCTGCGTCGAGGTCCGATCGGCCGCCTCGTCGAGCGGGATCTGCGGCGTCACCGGATCGGCTCGATCGCCGCGGTGGTCGTGGTGGCGACCTGGTCCTTCGTGGCCGTCGTCGCAACGGCGACCGGGTGGTTCCAGTCGCTGTCGGTGAACGACGGCCGGGCGTTCGACTCGGCGTCCGTCATCCAGCGCGACGGTCGGACCACCACCTTCGTCAACGGGGGCGGACCCACCACATCGGTCGGCGGAGCGACGGACGCAGACCTCCCGGAGGCCGACACCCCGGCTCCGGTCGCCGGCGGCACCACTGCGATGATCACCTCGCCCGGCGCATCCGGACCTCAGAGCAGCTCGTCCGGATGGGTCGTCCGTGGATCGTCGGTGCCGACGACTCCGCAGCCTGCTGCGGACCGCTCGTTCCCGGACGGCGTCGCCGCCGACCTGCTCGACGCCGGGCTGGCGACGCAGTCCGCTGTCGTCGGCCGCTGGACCGGCCCGTGCCCGGTGTGTCCGAGCGGGTTCGTCCCGAACGTGGTCGTCCTCGATTCGGCTCGTGGCATCGGCCTCGCACCGGCGACTGTGGACCTCCTCGAGTCCGGGGCGGCCGTCACGCCGTTCGCCGTCGAGGGCGTGGAGGGTCAGACCGTCGCCGGTCTGCCCGTCCGGGTCGGCGAGGTCCCCTCTGGAGTCCAGGCGGCGGTCCTGCGATCGGCCGTGATCGACGGCGCGAACCTCACCGACGTCCAGCCGGCCCTCGTCGGCGACGCAGCCGGACTCACCCCTGCGCAGTCCGACGACGTCGTCGAGGTCGTGCGCTCGGCGACGCTGCAGCTCGACACGACCTCTCCCGTGTTGAGCGCCGACTGGATGATCGACGGTCTCGGATCGCAGCCGGTCGACCAGCCCGACGATCGGGTCGTGTGGCCGTGGCTCATCCTCCTCGTGGCGGTCACGCTCGTGGCCACGGCGGCGCACCGACGGGAGCACGCTGATGCCTCTCGTGTGCTGGGCGTGCTGGGCGCAGGTCCACGGGCCGGTCGCAACCTGGCATCGGTGACGGCCGGCTCGCTGGCGGGGGTGGGCGTGGTCCTCGGTCTCGGCGCCGCCTCCGTCCTGATCGCCCTCACCGCGGCGCGTCGACTCGGCGGCGGAGGTCTGGTCGGGGCCTTCGACGGCCTGTGGAACCGCCAGGCCACCCTCGTGCTGCTGGCCGCGCTCGCCGTCCCGGTCGTGGTGGCTGCGCTGGCTCGACTGATCCCGCCGTCGCGGGCCGGCGACGGCCCCGACGGCCCCATGCCCGCCTGACCCGCCCCGCCCGAACTCGGGGGATTCCGACATCTGGTTGGTCCGATTCCCCCGAGTTCGCGCTGAGCTCGTCTCGGCGGGTCGATGTTGGGGGATTCCGTCGTGTGGTTGGTCCGATTCCCCCGAGTTCGCGGAGGGCTCGTCTCGGCGGGTCGATGTTGGGGGATCTCGTCGTGTGGTTGGTCCAATTCCCCCGAGTTCGCGGTGCGCGCCGGGTGCATCGGGAGTGCCATCGGGGTGGCTACGCTCCGCCCGTGCGCGTGCTGGTCACCGGAGCAACGGGGTTCGTCGGGTCGCATGCGACGGTCGCGCTCCTCGAGGCCGGCCACCAGGTCCGCTGCCTGGTGCGCGACCCCGTCCGGCTCGACGCGGCGCTGCCGGCGGCCGCTCGGGAGCAGGTCGACGTCGCGATCGGCGACGTGCTCGTCGCCGGATCGGTCGAACGGGCCCTGGAGGGGTGCGACGCGGTCCTCCACGCGGCCGGATCCGTCGGCGTGTCATCGGCCCGCGCCGGATCCCGCGACGTCAACGTCGAGGGGACGCGCAACGTCGTCGGCCTGGCCGTCGCCGCCGACTGCGATCCGGTCGTCTACACGTCGTCGGTCGTGGTCCTCGACGACTCGGTGCCCGTCATGACCGCCGACACGCCGCTCGGCTCGCCCCCGGGCCCGTACGGTCGCTCCAAGCTCGTCGCCGAGCAGTACGTCCAGTCCCAGCAGCAGTCCGGTGCGCCGGTGACCAGCTTCTACGTCGGTGGGGTCTTCGGTCCGGAGTGCCCCGACATCGCCTCGGGGATGCAGGGCCTCATCGGGGCGATCAACCAGCTCATGCCCGTCACCGACGGCGGGGTGGGCACGATCGACGTGCGCGACCTGGCCCAGATGCTCGTCGCCTCGATGGAACCCGGACGGGGACCGCGGCACTACATGGCGGGCGGGCAGTTCCTCAGCTGGGCCGAGTGGACCGACACCGTGGGCAGCGTCACCGGGCGCTCGATCCGGCGCGTGCCGATGCCGTCGGTCCTCATCCGCTCGACCGCCCGGGTGCTCGACCTCCTGAAGGTGATCAGGGACTTCGACTACCCGCTGACCTACGAGGCGGCGCAGCAGATGACCTCGTCGCCCCGGTGCGACGACAGCGCGACGATCGACGAGCTCGGGGTCGAGGAGCGCGCCGTCGCCGAGACGCTGGCCGACAGCATCAGGTGGCTCATCGCCGAGGGCCACATCGACGCGTCGAAGGCTCCCCGTCTGACCTGACGCACCGGACTCCCGGGTTCTGTTGTGCGTGGAGCCGCAGAACAGTGGCTCCTCGCACAACAGAGCGGAGAGGGTCAGCCGTCCGGGGCGGATCAGCCCTTGGTGAGCAGGAACTGGAGCTCGAGCTTGCCGTTGTCGTCGGCCGAGAGCACGACCGGGGCCGAGGGGACCTCCACGCCGAAGTCCGAGAACGTGATGTCGAGCGACCCCACGGCGACGACGGTTCCATTGACGAGCTTCGCCTGCAGCGGGAACTCGACCGGCTTCGTCACGCCCTTGATCGTCAGGTCGCCCTTGGCGGTGGCGGTCACCTCGGCACCGGTGGCCGCGTCGGCTCCGAGCTCGATGGGCTCGGTCAGCTCGAACGTGGCCTCCGGGAACTGGGCGGTGTCGAGAGCGGACTGCACCCGGCTGTCGCGCCGGGACTCGTTGGTGGTGATCTTGGTGAGGTCGACGGTGAACTCCGCGTCGGTCACCTCGGTGCCGGAGATCGTCATCGATCCGGTGACGGCGTTGGTGCGTCCGACCGCCTCGGTCGAGCCGATGGACGCCAGCTCCTCCTTGATGCGGAACCCGACGAACGTGCCCGTCGCCGACTCGTAGTCGAACTCGCCCGTGCTCGTGTCGATGTTCCAGGTGCCGTCGATGCCCTCCGAGGTGCCGGTCGCGGCCGTGGTGGACGAACCGGACCCGGCGGTCGTGGTGGTCACGCCCTCCGCCGCGGTGTCGAGGTTCACCTCGTCGGGGGCGTCGTCGCGGAGGAACCAGTAGACGCCACCGCCGATGAGTGCGACCACGACGACGGCGACGGCGATGAGGGACTTCGACCTGGTTGTCATGTCCACGATCGTAGGGACGCTGCCCGGGAGCCGACCGTCACCCACCTGGGAGTCGCCTGGGAGGCCGGCTCCCGCCTCGCCCTGGCCGGGCGGGGACTCTGCGATCGGTCTGGTAGAAGGTCGGCCGGGGGAACGACGCGATCCAGGGGGACGCCACCGTGAGCATCGACTTCAGCCTGACGCCCGAGCTCGAGGAGATCCGGAGCCGGGTCCGCTCGTTCATCGACGAGGTCGTCAAGCCGACCGAGGCCCGCATCCAGGACGAGGGCCTCGAGTCGTCGGACCGCGACGCCTACCTCGGCGCGCTGCTCGACATGCGCAAGCAGGCGTTCGAGGCCGGGCTCTGGCTGCCGCACATGCCGACCGAGTGGGGTGGCATGGGGCTCGGCCACGTCGAGCTGGCGATGGTGCAGGCCGAGGCCGCCCGCAGCTACTACGGACCGTGGGTCCTGAACTGCCAGGCGCCGGACGAGGGCAACATGCACACCCTCCTCCACTGGGCCACCGACGAGCAGAAGGAGAAGTACCTCAAGCCCCTGTGCGACGGTCGCACCTGGTCGTGCTTCGCCATGACCGAGCCCGAGGTGGCCGGTTCGGACCCGACCCTCATCCGGACCCACGCCTACCAGGACGGCGAGGAGTGGGTGATCAACGGGCACAAGTGGTTCATCTCCAACGCCCACCGGGCGAGCTTCGCCATCCTCGTGGCCCGCACCGAGGACGACCCGGACCTGCCCCAGGCGGCCAACACGGCGTTCATCGTCGACATCCCCTCGCCCGGGTGGACCGAGGTCCGCCAGATCGAGACCATGCACGGCTCGACCGGCCACTCGGAGATCCTGATCGAGGACCTGCGGGTCCACGAGAGCCAGATGCTCGGCGGACGGGGACAGGGCCACCTGCTCGGCCAGTACCGCCTCGGTCCGGCGCGGCTGGCCCATTGCATGCGCTGGATAGCGCAGGCGGAGACGGCGCTCGACATGATGGTCGACCGGTCGCTCAACCGGTACGCCCACGGCTCCCTGCTGGCCGAGAAGCAGGGCATCCAGTGGATGATCGCGGACTCCGCGATGGAGCTGTACCAGGCCAAGCTCATGGTGCTGCACGCCGCCTACCGCATCGACAACGGGCTCGACTTCAAGTCCGAGGTGTCGATGGCCAAGCACTTCGTGGCCAACATGCTGAACCGCGTCATCGACCGGTCGATCCAGGTCCACGGCGCGCTCGGCTACTCGACCGACACGCCGCTCGCCCACATGTACCAGCACGCCCGCTGGGCCCGCTTCGCCGACGGCGCCGACGAGGTGCACCAGATGCGGATCGCGCAGCGAACGATCGCGGCCTACAAGGACACGGGCAGCACCGCCGGCGCCACCGGAGACCTCCCCATCTAGGGATATAGGGGTCGCGCCGCACAAGGATCGGTCGTCCGGACCCGCAGATCCGACCCGACCGCATCCACGTCAGCCGACGCAGCGGAGCCGGTCCCGCGTGAGCTCGGCGAGCGAGCCGTAGCCGTCGACCGCCATGATCAGGTCGGTCTCGGCCAGGAGGCACCGCAGGACGTGCTCCACGCCGGCCTGGCCGCCGACCGCCATCCCGTACGCGTACGGACGGCCGATTCCGACCGCCGTCGCGCCCAGTGCGATCGCCTTCACGACGTCGGCCCCCGACCTGATGCCGGAGTCGAACACGACCGGGGCGTCGCCCGCCGCGTCCACGACGTCGGGCAGGCATTCGAGCGCGGGCAGCCCGCCGTCGGCCTGGCGTCCGCCGTGGTTGGAGCACCAGATGCCGTCGACGCCGTGGTCCAGCGCCACCCGGACGTCCGCCGGGTCGCAGACGCCCTTGAGCAGCAGCGGCATGTCGGTGAGGGACCGGATCCAGTCGAGGTCGTCCCAGGTCATCCCGGGGTTGCCGAAGCTCAACGCCCACAGCCCCGTCGCCGCCTCGACGTCCTCCTCGGGGGTGCGCTCGAGTCGTGACCGGAACACCGGGTCGCTGAAGTAGTTGGCCAGGCAGAGACCCTGCAGCTGGGGGAAGCTGGCGATCGACAGGTCCCGGGGACGCCAACCGAGGGTCAACGTGTCGAGCGTGACGACGAGAGCCGAGTAGCCGGCCGCCTCCGCGCGACGCACGAAGCTCTCGCACACCTCGCGGTCGCTCGGCGGGTAGAGCTGGAACCACTTCGGGTCGGCGCCGGCCGCAGCTGCGACCTCCTCCATCGGGTCCTGCATCAGCGTCGACGCCACCATCGGGACACCGGTCGCCGCGGCCGCCCGAGCGGCCACGAGGTCGCCGTGTCCGCCGAGGGCGTCGCCCGTCTGCCACTCCGGTTCGCACAGTCCGATCACGCCGACCGGAGCGAGCATGAGGGGCGTCGGGAAGGTGGTGCCGAACATCTCGACGGACAGGTCGCGCTCTGCCGCGCCCCGCAGGACCCTGGGCATGAGCCCCCACCGCTCGAACGCTGCGACGTTCGCCCGTTGGGTGTTCTCGGTGCCGGCCCCGCCGGTGACGTAGGACCACACCTTCTCGGCCATGGCGTCCCTCGCCGCCCGTTCGAGCTCCGCGCCCGACATCGGGAGCTCGGGCACCTCGCCGGTGAGGCCCCCGAGGTAGATCTGCAGCTGCCAGTCGCCGTGGTTGGCCACGATGTCCCCCTTGTCGTCCGCATCCGCGGTCGGATCCAGTCTGGTGCAGCGGCGTGCAGCGGCGCGTCGACGCGAAACCCCCTTCTCACCGTCGACGGTGCGGGGCAGGATGTGGGTGACCAATTGATGGTGTCCCCGGCGGGACACGGTCGGGGACGACCCATGGAGGTACGCCCATGGCCGCACCCACCGCCGCAGGCCGGCCCGAGACAGCGGGTCTGGGCCGCTTCGTCACCGATCTTCTCGGTGACGACCTGCCGGTCCGCATCGAGTTCTTCGACGGATCCGCCGTCGGTCCGCCAGACGCTCCGGCGACCGTGCGGGTCCGGTCCAAGGACGCGCTCCGCCGCATCGTGGCGTCCCCGGGGGAGCTCGGCTTCGCCCGCGGCTACGTGGCCGGCGACCTGGAGATCGACGGCGACATCTACGCCGTGCTGTCGCTGCGGTCGCGCCTTCCGAGGCCCAAGGTCACGCCTCGGCAGTGGTGGGAGGTGGCGCGGATGCTGCGACCCTCCGACCTCGTGCCGTTGCGGCCACCGCCCGAGGAGATCCGGATCAGCAGGTTCGGGGCGTTGCACACCCGCCGGCGCGACGCCGCGGCGATCCACCACCACTACGACGTCTCGAACGACTTCTACGAGCAGGTCCTGGGCGATGCGATGGTGTACTCGTGCGCGCTCTGGGAGGACGAGGGGACCGGCCTCGACGCCGCGCAGTGGGCCAAGCTCGAGCTGATCTGCCAGAAGCTCGCGCTGCGGCCGGGCCTCCGCCTGCTCGACATCGGGTGCGGTTGGGGCTCCCTGGTCCGCCACGCCGCCCGCCACCACGGCGTCGAGGCCGTGGGCATCACGATCTCCGAGGAGCAGGCCTCCTGGGCCAGGAGACGGGTCGCGGAGGACGGCCTCTCGGACCGCGTCGAGATCCGGGTCCAGGACTACCGCGACGTCCACGACGGTCCCTTCGACGCCATCAGCTCGGTCGGCATGTTCGAGCACGTCGGCCTGGCGAGGCTGGGTGAGTACTTCGACCAGGTCCACTCGCTCACCGGTCCGCGCGGCCGGTTCCTGAACCACGCCATCAGCCGTCCGCCGGGCCAGCCGCCGGGGATCTCGCCGCGGAGCTTCGTGGCCCGCTACGTGTTCCCCGACGGGGAGCTGCACGAGGTGGGATCCGTCATCACCGCCATGCAGGCCGCCGGCTTCGAGGCCCGCCACATGGAGGACCTGCGCGAGCACTACGCACTGACGCTGCGGGCGTGGGTCGCCAACCTCGAGGACGGCTGGGACCGGGCTGTGGCCGACGTCGGGGTCAACAGGGCCCGGGTCTGGCGGCTGTACATGGCCGGCTCCGCCCTCGCGTTCGAGCAGGGTCGGATCGGCGTCCACCAGGTCCTCGGCCTGCGCGATCCCGACCAGGCCCGGTTCCCCCTCCGCCCGGACTGGTCGTCCAGCCCCACCCCGGCCGGCCGCATGTCCGCCGGCCGTCCGAGCGTCGACGCCTGAGGCCGGTCGTCGAGGAGGACGGAGCGGCGCCGTCCTCCTCCGTCGTGCCGGACGGTTCCGTTCAGCCGTCAGTCGCGGCCGGGCCGTCGGGTTCGACGGGCCGGTCCAGCTCGTCGCTCCCCGGCTTGCGCGCCCGACTGGGAGCCACCCTGAGTGGCTCGCCCGGCATCTTCGGGTACACCGGCGGCCACGGCGCATCCGGCAGGCCGTCCGCCTGGTCGCGGGCGACGAGGTCGAGCAGGGGTTCCAGCGACTGGGGTCGCTCGCGCATGTCGCTCCACGGGTCGCCTCCCGACGCGACCCGCCCGGGCACCGTGAGGACGGTCAGCTCGTCGGGGTGGACGTCCGCGAGGTCCTCCCAGGTGAGCGGGGTGGACACCTGGGCGCCGGGCCGGGCCCTGGCCGACCAGGCACCGAACACCGTCTTGTGCGGAGCGTTCTGGTTGAAGTCCACGAAGACCCGCTCACCCCGCTCCTCCTTCCACCAGGCGTCGGTGATCAGGTCGGGGCGACGCCGCGCGAGCTCGCGGGCGACGGCCACGGCCGCGGCCCGGACGGCGATGGCGTCCCACCGGCGGTGGAGTCCGACGTAGACGTGGACGCCGCGGTTGCCGGTCGTCTTCGGGTACCCGCGGACGTCGAGGTCGTCGAGCAGCTCACGCAGGACGAACGCCGCCTCCCTGACGTGCTCGAACCGGTTGCCGGGCGACGGGTCGAGGTCGATGCGCAGCTCGTCGACGTGGTCGGGATCCACAGCGAGCGACGGCCAGACGTGGAACCCCAGGCATCCGAGGTTCACCGCCCACACCACGTGGGCGAGGTCCTCGACCACGAGAGCCTCCGACCTGGTCCCGTTGGGGGTGCTGACCACGGTCGTCGTGAGCCAGTCGGGTCGGCTCTTCGGTACTCGCTTCTGGAAGAAGTTCCCGCCGCCGACGCCGTCAGGGAACCGCTGGAGCAGGACGGGCCGGCCCCGCATCGCCGACATGAGCGGGCCCTCGACGGACCGGTAGTAGTCGACCAGCCCCATCTTGGTGACCCCATCGTCGGGGAAGAACACCCTGTCGGGGCTCGACACCCGGACCGACCGACCGGCCACCTCGATCTCGACGGCGTCGTTGCGGGCCATCGCGGCAACGTAGCCCGTGCTCCGCTCGACGGCAGGGGTGACCGGCGTTCAGAATGTCCGGGCGTCGCAGCGGGGCGACCCACGGGTGTGCGGGATCAGGAGCGAAGCCATGCGATCGATGGGACGGCGCGGCGCGGCGGTCGGACGGGTCCGTGCAGCATGCGCGACCGCAGCGGTGCTCCTCGTCGTGGCCACCGCCTGCTCCGCGGCGCCGCCGGCGCCCGGTTCGTCAGTCGCGGGAACAGGCGTGGCGAGGTCGGACGCCGGGACCGGGTTGTCGCACAGTCGCGTGGGTGGCGGCCCGGACGGAGCGGTCGGTCCCACGTCCACCACGTCCTGCCCGGAGCCGCCCGCCGGCTCCGAGGTCGACAGCGTCGCTCCCTCCGAGCTCGGCATGGATGCCGACGCCGTCGAGGCGGCCCTGGAGTACGCCGTGGCGAAGGGGTCGCAGTCGATCCGCGTGTACCGCCATGGGTGCCTGGTCGGGACCGGCTCCAACGACGCCGCGGTCGACTGGGTCCCTCTCCCCGCGTGGTCGATGACCAAGGGCGTCGTGTCGATGCTGGTCGGACGTGCCGTCGAGCTCGGCCGGCTGGGCGTGGACGACCCGATCGGCCGCTACCTGGACGTCGCCGACCCGCGGAAGGCCGCGCTGACGGTCCGGGAGTTCCTCAACCAGACGACCGGACTGCGCCTGGCCTGGGCCAGCGACCTCAACGAGGCCGCGACCACCGACTCCGCCGCCGCTCTCCTGCAGCGGCAGTTCGAAGCGGTGCCGGGCACGACGTTCAACTACGCGCAGACCTCGGTGACGCTCCTCGTCGCCGTCGTGGAGGCCGCCGTCGGCGAGGATCTCCAGGACTTCGCCCAGCGCGAGCTCTTCGGTCCGATCGGCATCGAGCGCAGCGAGTGGCAGTGGGAGCGGGACGGCGCGGGGCGGAGCCAGGGGTTCGCGTTCCTCCAGATGACGCCGCCGTCCTTCGGGCGGCTCGGCCGGCTGCTCCTCCAGGACGGAGTCTGGTCGGGTCGCCGCCTGCTGCCGTCGGACTACATCGCTCAGGGTCGGGCCGGGACCGCGGCCAACCCGTGCTACGGATTCCTGTGGCGCAACAACGACGGCGTCGGCTGCGGCCAGACCGGTCCGGTGCTCGGACTCGAGACCACCACCAACTGGATGCCGACGGTGCCGACCGACGCCTACGCGCTGGCGGGCATGTTCGACCAGCTCGTGCTGGTGATCCCGAGCCTGGACATGGTGGTGGTCCGGATGGGCCTGCCCCACCAGGTCCTGGCCGACCCGCTCGGCGACGTCCAGGGTGAACGCCCGTCCATGACCTGGCGCTTCTTCCGGACGCTCCTGGCCGGCGTCACCGACGTCGCCGTGCCCGACCCCGGTGACTGGGTGCCGCGTCCGCCGGACCAGATCGACTGGCTGCACATCCTCGAGGTCCCGGTCCCCGAACCCACCTGGTGACGGTCCCCGATGGGGGGCGGCGTCAGGCGCGTCGATGGTCCGTCGCCGCAGCGGAGGCCGGTGGGCCCGCCGGCTCGCCCGCAGCGCCGGGTCGGGAGCGGGTGACGAAGAGGCCCAGGAGGCAGACGAGCGAGTAGGTGCCGGCGATGGCCCAGAACACCAGGTCGCCCGGCGACTCCAGGTACCGCGCCAGCCCGACGCCGACCGCCGGTGCGCACAGCAGGGTGAGCAGCACCTGGCGCGTGGCGGAGTAGGCGATCAGGCCCAGCTGCTCGCCCCACCACTCGACGACGACCGGCAGTGGGAGGAGGGCGACGAGCCACGGATCGAGCCCGATCGGCCAGCGGATACCGGAGAGCGTCAGGACCATCGTCCCGAGGCAGGCCGGCCAGAAGAACAGGCAGCGTCGGCACACGTGGCTCCGGCCGACGTGGACGCACCGGTCGTAGGACTCGGGCCAGTGATGGCTCAACCAGAGCGCGGTGCGACGTTCCACACGCTCCTCATCGGCACGTCGGCCCCGTCGGTCAAGCTCCGTCACCCGCCGTCAGTCGGCGTGGAGGTGGCGGGCGGTGGCCTCGGCGATCTCGGTGGCCATCGCGAGGCACTCGGGCAGGACGCCCATCCCGAAGAACCCGTGGATCATGTCGTCGTAGCAGCGGGACCACACGGGCACCCCTGCCTCGGCCAACCGGTCGGCATACGCGATCCCCTCGTCCCGCAGCGGATCGAAGCCGGCTGTGGCCACGACGGCCGGCGCGGCGCCGTCGACGGAGGGAGCCAGCAGCGGCGACACGACCGGGAGCGACCAGGTCGACTCGTCCGGCAGGTACATGGCCCGGTACCACTCCATGTCCTCGCGGGTCAGTCCGAACCCGTCGCTGAAGAGCTGGTGCGACGGCTTGGAGAAGTAGGCCTCGGTCGCGGGGTAGATGAGCGCCTGGACCTGGGGCGGGGCCACGTCGCCGTCCAACGTGGCGAGGGCGACCCCGGCGGCCAGGTTGCCGCCGGCGCTGTCGCCCATGACGCCCACCCGGGTCCCGTCGATCCCGAGCTCCCGGGCGTTGGCCCTGACCCACCGGTAGATCGCCAGAGAGTCGTCGAACGCGGCGGGGAAGGGGTGCTCCGGCGCCAGTCGGTAGTCGACGGCGACCACGACGCAGCGTGCGACGTCGGCCACCAGACGGCAGGTGCCGTCGTGGGACTCCAGGGAGCCGACCGCCCAACCGCCCCCGTGGAAGTAGACGATCGCCGGGGGAGCGGACGCCAGGCCGAAGGGTCGGTACACGCGCACGGCGAGCTCCGAGCCGGGGCCGTCGACCCGGCGCTCGACCACGTGGATGCCCTGCCGCCGTGGCATGCCGAGCGTGGCCATGCGGTCCAGCTCCTTGCGGCGCTGCGCCACGTCGTAGGACCGGGCGGCTCCGGCGCCTCCGGCCCGCTTCTCGCCGACGGCGAGGACGGCCTGGACGCGACGGTCGAGGACTCGGCCGTCCAGCACGACGGGCGGCGCGCCGATGACGCGGTCCAGCACTGGCCTCGGTGCCGCCAGGAGGGCCCGCGCCGCCCGGTGGCCGAGCGACGCGGAGTCTCGAGGGGTGCCAGTCGGGGATCGGTCGGCGCTCACGTCGAGATCCTGTCACGCCGCCGGGCCGGTGGTCGGGGCGGGGAGAGGGCGCCCGGCCGGACGGTCGGAACCGTGTCGGCGTCAGGAGCGGAGCACCCCGCCCGGACGCTCGCCGGTGGGCCGGCCGTCGCGGCGCACGGCGACGCCGTTCACCAGGACGTGGGACATGCCGACCGGCCGGTCCGCCGTCAGGCGCTCCCCGTCGGCGGGGAAGTCGACGACCCGCCGGAGCGGCCCCGGCGCGACGGTGGTCGGGTCGAAGACCACGACGTCCGCGGCCCGACCGACCGACAGCACCCCTCGGTCGTGCAGCCCGTACACCCGCGCCGGCTCGGCCGTCAGCTTGTGCACGGCCCGCTCGAGCGGCATCACCCCGCGACCGCGGACCCAGTTGCCGAGCAGGTCGGTGCTGAAGCAGGCGTCGCAGAGCTGGCTCACGTGCGCGCCCGAGTCGGCCAGCCCCAGCAGCACTCCGTCCCGGGGCAGAAGCCAGGCGATCGCGTCCTCGTCGTCGTTGGCGAGCACCGACGCGAACCGGGTCCCGAGGTCGTCGGCGAGCGAGACGTCCAGCAGCACGTCGAGCGGTGAGCACCCCTGCTCCGCTGCGATGTCGAGCACGCCGCGCCCGACGAGGTCGGGTCGGCTGTCGGACTCGGCGACCGACAGGGATGCGTAGTTGAACGGCAGGAACCCCTTGCCCTCGAGGTCGGCGCTCGCGGCAGCGCGCCACGAGGGGTCGCGGTAGGCCGCCAACCGCTCCTCGCGCGTGACGTCCATGAGCGCCCGGAACGACTCCCGCGTGTTGAGCGTGAACGGCTCCTCCAGGTTCATCTGGAACACGAGCGGCCGGCACGACACCTGGGGCCACACGTCGACGCCCTCGGCGCGGGCGGCGTCGTGCTCGGCGATGACGCCCTCGTGGTACGGGAGGCCCTTGACCGTGAGGAGCGCCGTCCACGTGAACGGACGGCGGATCTCCCTCTGCAGTTCGAACACCTGCTGGTTGGTGAACACCCCGCCGGGCAGCATGGCGACCACACCGCGGTCGGCGTCGCGCAGCGGCGCCATGAGCGTGCGCAGCTCGTCGAGGTCGGCGCGACGGCTCGGCACCGGCCGACCCCGGTCGCCGTTGTGGGTCGGCGACGCGCTGGTGGCGAATCCCATCGCTCCCGCGTCGATCGCCTCGGCCACGGCCGTGCGCATCCGACCCAGCTCGGCGTCGGTCGGGTCGCGCTCGTAGGCGTCGTCGCCCATGGCCCACAGCCGGAGAGCGGTGTGGCCGATGTAGCAGCCGAAGTTCAGCGCAGGGCGACGACGCTCGACGGCGTCGAGGTACTGCGGGAACGTCTCGAACTCGTCCCACGGCACCCCCGCCTGCAGCGTGTCGAGGCTCATGTCCTCGACGTGCTGCAGCGTGCTGGCGAGGAGGCCGACCTCCGCCGCGCCGATGGGGGCGATGCTGAAGCCGCAGTTGCCGGCGACCACGGTGGTCACGCCGTGGTGCTGCGACGGCGTCAGGTCGGGGTCCCAGAAGACCTGGGCGTCGTAGTGCGTGTGGATGTCGATGAACCCGGGTGCGACCACCTGATCGGTCGCGTCGAGCACCTCCGCTCCTGACGGGGGCGTCAGGTGGGGGGCGATCTCGGTGATGACGCCGGCGGACACGGCGACGTCGGCGGCCACGCCGGGCGACCCCGATCCGTCGACCACCAGTCCGCCCTTAATGACGACGTCCGCTGCCATGTGACCCCCCGGTCGATCCCCCCGCGGGGAGTCTCGCGCCGACCGGCGGCCCGCCTCGGCCAGAATCGTCCGGTGGCCGAGCTCTCCCAGCCGACGACCTTCCGCGACGTGGACGACGCGGACCTCGCCCGACTGGTCGCGATGATGGCCGCGACCGACGCCTGGCCCGCCGTCCGGGCCGCTCGTTCCTGGGTGATCGAGCGGGCCGGCTCACCTGGGCGGACGCTGGACGTCGGCTGCGGCCCGGGCACCTTCAGCTCGATGCTCGGGGCGGCGTCGTCGGCCGAGGTCCCGTTCTCGGTCGATCTGGACCGCTCGTCGTCGATGCTGCGCGCCGCCCGTCGGCGTCGGCCCGATGCGCGACCGGTGGTGGGCGACGTGTCGGAGCTGCCGCTGGCCGACGGCCGGTTCGACCTGGTGCACGCCGAGCGCGTCCTGCAGTGGGTGGAGCGGCCCGCTCGGGCCCTGTCGGAGCTCTGGCGTGCGGTGGCTCCGGGCGGCGTCCTCGCCGTGACCGACACCGACTGGTCGACGTTCTCCGTCGACCATCCCGACCCCGCCGCTGCGGCGCGGCTGGCGGCCGCCGCTCAGGCGTGGGTGCCCTGGTCCACGTTCGCCCGGACGGTGGCGCGGCGCCTCGGCGCGCTCGGGGCGACGGAGGTGGAGGTCCGCGCCGATGCCGTCGTCATCGCGACGTGGGACCCCGACGGAGCGGGCGAGGTCGACGGCCCGCCGGGCCTGCCGCTGCGGGCGATCGCCGCCGCCGGCGCCGAGACCTGCTCCGGCGACGTCGACGACCTGGCTCGCCTCGCCCGGTCGGGCCACTTCCTCGCGACGCTCACCCTCGTGA
>JAEYSR010000170.1 GCA_023434535.1 Actinomycetes bacterium | reverse complement strand
CGCGAACTCGAGCGCTCCTCCGGGTCCGGACCCGGAGGAGCGCTCGCGTCTGGTCGGAGTCAGCCGGTGACCTCCGACTTGTAGCTCTGGAGGAGGTCGGTGACCTGCGCCGAGGTCGTCGACAGCGAGGAGTCGACGTCAGCGCCCTGTGCGACCTGGGTCAGGAGGTCGCTCAGCGCATCGCGGTACTCGTTGAACGGGCCGATCAGGGGTCCGGGGAAGTCGGAGTCCAGGTCGGCCATGGCCGTGGCGACCGTCGCTGTCCAGCGCCCGGCGCGGGTCGAGGTGAAGGCGGACTGCACCTCGGGCGAGTCCAGGACGTCGCCGCTGGCGGGGAGGTAGGACCCCTCCAGCACCCACCGCTGCTGCTGGGGCAGGGCGTTGAAGTACTTCATGAAGTCCCAGGCGGCGGCCACCTGGGCGTCGCCGGTGTTCACGATGTAGCCGGCGGAGCCCGACACCCCGGACTGGCCGGCCTCGTCGAGTCCGGGGAACAGCCCGGCGTCGATGTCCAGCTTCTGGAGCGCCTCGGCGCTGGGCACTCCACCGATGTCGACACCGCCGTCCTGGCCGTCCATGATCGCCGCGACCGTCGTGATCGAGCGCTGGCCGCTGAAGATGAACGTGGAGCTGCCCTGGCTGAACGCCAGGAAGTCGTCGATGTTGTCGCCGAACGGCACGGTCGCGAGCAGACCGTCGTCGATCATCCCCTGGATCCACTCGAGGGACTCGGTGGCTGCGTCGTCGTCGAGCTCGGACTCGGTGGCCAGTGCGGTGCGGCCGTTGTCCTCGTTCACGATCGGCTGCTTCGAGCCCGTCAGCAGGGTCTCGAGGATCCACGGGTCGAGCTTCATCACCACCGGCGCGGTCACGCCGGGGAGGTTGGCGGCCTTGACCTTCTCGGCCATCGTCCGCAGCTCGTCCAGCGTCGCGGGGAACCTGCCGGGCTCCAGGCCGGCGGCGCGGAGCTGGGCGTCGTTCTCGTACATCATCAGCGTCGAGACGCCGAAGGCGCTCGGCCACAGCGTGTCGCGCACGGTGTACGCCGCGTCGACGGGCGCCAGCAGCGAGTCGAGGTAGGCGCCGCCGCTCGAGTCCGCCTCCTGGCACGACGATGCCGGGACGACGACGCCGGAGTCGCTCATGAACTGGAGGTTGGTGTCCTCGGTGAAGACGACGTCGGGAAGCTGATCAGGCGTGGACATCGACTCTGCGAACTTCTTCTGCAGCTCGACGGTGTTTCCCTGCGACTCGACCGAGACGTGCACCTTGGTCTGCGACGCGTTGTAGTCGGCCGCGATCGCCTCCAGGGTGGCCTTGGTCAGCGTGTTGTACGGATGCCACAGCGTCAGCTCCGTCGTGCCCGAGAGCTCCGTCGGGCAGGCGGGCGCAGCGGCCTCGTTCGCCGAACCCCCGGTGTCGTCGGACCCGTCGGAATCGGAGCTGCCGCCGCACGCGGCGAGAGCGAGGGCGGTCGCGGTGATGGCGACCAGAGCGGTGATCATCCGACGGGGTCGGCGCCCTGCGCGCGTGACGGGTCCGGGACGTTGCATGTGGATCTCCTGGTTGTTCGGTCGGTCGGTCCACCCGTGGGAGCGGGGTGGCTGTGGACGTGTCGGCGGGTTGGGATGCGGCCGGGCGCTCAGGGCGCACCCGCCTCGAGTCGGGCCCTCAGGTCGTCGATGTGCGCCGCGATGGCTGCGTCGAGGTCGAAGGCCGTCGGCTCCATCAGCCACTGGGTCTCCATGCCGAGCACGAGCGCCAGGAGGTCCCGGGCGACGCGTCCGGGGTCGACGTCGGGATCGAGCTCACCGCGGGCCTGGCCGCGTTCGACGACTCCGGAGATGATCAGCCGGAGGTGGCGGAACCTCTCGACGAAGAAGTCGTGCAGCGGCGCGTCGTCCTCGAAGCTCTCCGCCGCGAGGACGCTGTACAGGCGGACCAGGTGCGCTGCGGTGACGTTCCAGCGGACGACGTCGACGAGGGTGTCGAACGTGGCGGTCTGGACGATCGCAGGGAAGGCCGCCCGCTCCGCGTGGACGCGGGCCGCCACGGTCTCCAGGAGCAGCCGGTCCTTGGTCCCGAAGTAGTAGAGGAGCCCGGGGTGGGTCATCTGCAGGCGGTCGGCCAGGCCGGTGATGCCCGAGGACCGGTAGCCGTTCGTGGCGAAGTAGAGGACGGCCTCGTCCAGGATCCGCTGCCGACGCTCGTCCCCTCGTCGCTGCCGGCGTCGTCCGTCGCCGCTCGCCGGAGAGCCGTCGTTCAGGTCCGGGTCCAGTGGAGGATCCGAGGTCTCGTCCTGCGGGGTGTCGGCGGTCACGTCATTATCTTACAGACCTGTATGATTTGTGCATGGTCCACGTAGTGACCCGTCCGATGCGGCCCAGGTACCCCCGTGGTTGAACCGATCGACCCGTTGCAGCCGTACGCGCCCACTCGCCAGGCCTTCCGCGACGCCGTGACCCGTGCGGGCGGGAGCTGCGCCGCGGTCGTCCACCCGCGGCGTGGACCCGACGGCGAGGAGCTCGCGACCGACGTGGCCCGCTTCGGAGCACCCATCGGCCGTGCCGAGCGGGTGGTCGTCGTGTCCTCGGGCCTCCACGGAGCCGAGGGCCACGCCGGCAGCGGCGTCCAGCGCCAGCTCCTGGCGAGCGGCCGCCTGGGTTCGCTGCCCTCGGGACAGGCGGTCGTGCTGGTCCACGCCGTCAACCCGTACGGGATGGCCTGGTCCCGACGGGTCGACCACGAGAACGTCGACGTGAACCGCAACTTCGTCGACACCGACAGCCCGCCCGCCAACCCCGACTACGCCCAGGTCGACGAGCACCTGAACCCCGTCGCCGACGTGCTCGATCCCGACGACCGGTCGTATCTCGGTCCGCTCGCCGAGCTCATGGCGCTCTGGGGGCCCGACCGCACGCTGCGGGTCGTCAACGGCGGCCAGTACGACCGTCCCCGCGGGGTGGCGTTCGGCGGCCGGCGACCGTCGTGGTCCCGACGGATGTGGGAGTCGCTCTGGGACGAGCACCTGGCCGGCGCGGACGACGTCGTCGTCCTCGACGTCCACACGGGGCTGGGAGATCCGGGTGAGCTGTCCGTGTACCTCACGGCGGACGCCGAGGAGCCCGCCGCCGCAGCCGCATCCTCCTGGTTCGGCGACCTCCTGCGACGGACCGATCGCGACGATCCCGACCCCGAGGAGACCGGCCTCCTGGGCGTCGGGCTCCACCGCTGGGCCGAGGCGGCGTCCGCGGTGACGGGTCGGCCGGTGTCGGCCTCGTGCTGCGTCCTCGAGTTCGGGACTCTCGACCCGATCCGCGGCCTGACCTGCTTCCGCGCCGACAACTGGCTGCACCACCACGGAGACCCCCGCAGCGACCTCGGACGTCGCATCTCGCAGATGCTCCTGGAGCAGTTCTTCCTGCCCGACCGGGACTGGCGCCTGGCGGTCGCCGACGGAGCGGCGGAGGCGATCCACACGGTCATCGACGCGCCCGGCTGACGAGCACCGCGTGCGCCACTGGCGTGCGGGACCTGGAGCGGTCGAAGGCGACGATCGGCGGGTGGGAACGGCAGGACTCACCGACCCTCGTCCGGGTAGGACCCGGCCATGGGCCAGTCCACCGGAGACCTCTCGCGCGCCGTGACGGATCGACGGGACGCACCGTGACCGACCTTGATGTCGGCGTCGCGGCGTCCCGCCCGGGGCATCAAGCGCGCCGCCGACGGTTCTCCCACAGCGACCGCGGCACGGACGAACGTGAGTGGGCGGAGGTCCTCGACGCCGCCCTGACCGTGCACTTCGCGGATCTCGGGGAGCTCCGACGGGTGGTCGTGGTGGCGCCGCACCCCGACGACGAGTCGCTCGGCGCCGGCGGTCTCATCGCGTCCTGCAGCGCGGCCGACATCGACGTCGTGGTCGTGGTCTGCTCCGACGGAGAAGCCGGCCTCCGCCCGGGTGTCGCCGACCGGTCCATCCGCACCGTCGAGCTCCGCGATGCAGTGGACGAGCTGTCCGTGGGTCGACCCGTCGGCGTCGTGCGCCTCGGGCTCCCGGACGGTCGCCTCGCGGCCCATCGGGCCGAGATGCTCGCCGCGCTCGAGGACCTGGTCCGCACCGCTGACCTCGTCGTGGCGCCGTGGCCCGGCGACGGCCACCCCGACCACGAGGCCGTCGGGAGCGTCGTCCGCGTCGCTGGTGCGGGACGGAACCTCCTCGAGTACCCGGTCTGGGCGTGGCACTGGGGTCGTCCCGAGGTGTTCGCCCACGTCGACGTGGTGACCGTGCCGATCTCGCCGTCGGCCCGCCGCGCCAAGGTCGCCGCCATCGAGCGCCACGCCTCCCAGTCCGCCGGGGACGACCCGATCCTGAACGACAGGGTGCTCGCTCACTTCCGCCGGGACGTCGAGGCCTTCGTCGTCGCAGCCGGGACCCTCGACCGGATCGAGGCGATCGACCGGTCGTCGTCCGCCTTCTTCGACTCGCTGTACCGGTTCTCGCCGTCGAGGGACCCGTGGGACCTCGGCGACAACCCGATCGACCCCGCCAAGACCGACGCCGTGGCCGCACTCGTCCGTCCGGAGGTCCACCGACGGGTGCTCGAGGTCGGGTGCGGGCCCGGCTTCCTGACCGAGCGACTCGGCCGCACAGCGGTCTCGGTCCTCGCCGTGGACTCGTCGGCCGCAGCAGTGGAGGTGGCGCGAGATCGCTGCCGAGGGCTCGATGGCGTCGAGCTGCGCGTGGCGCACGTCCCCGACGACCTCCGGCCCGACGACACGGACTTCGACCTCGTCGTCCTCTCCGACGTCGGCTACTACTTCGACCGCGACGGGCTGAGGGGCCTCGTCGCCGACCTCTGTGAGAGGACGTCGCACGGGGCCGGACTGATCGCCGCGCACTGGTCCGGACCGGCCCCGGACCATCGGATCGGAGCGGACGCCGTCCACCGGATCATCGACAGCGAGCTCAGCTGGCACCGGTGCTCCACCGGCTCGCTCCCGCAGCACCGCCTCGACCTGTGGACACGTCGATGACCGCCGTCGAGATCCCGGAGGGTTCCACCCCATACGGCGACGCGGGCCTGGCCGAGCGCGCCCGTCGCCTCGCCCTGGACCTCGGCGGCCGCATCCCGCTGCCTGCGTCGGGTGCAACCCGCGAACGACTCGACGCGATGGTCGACGTCGGACGTGAGGACCTGCAGCTCGCCCGGCTCGTCGAGCCGCACCTCGACGCGGTCGCGATCCTCGCCGAGGCGGGTCGGCCGACCCCGCCGGACAGCTGGTACGGCGTGTGGGCCTCCGCCCCTCGTCCGTCGCTGGAGCGCGACGGCGAACGGCTGCTGCTCGTCGGCCGACAGGGCTTCTGCAGCGGCGCGACCGACTGCGACGCGGCGCTGGTGGCGGCCGACCTCGACGGCCGGGTGCAGCTCGTCAACGTCGACCTGCGGGTCGGCCGGCGGGACGGGACCGTCGTCGCCGACACCGGCGGATGGTCGACCGCTGCGTTCGCCGACACCGGAACGGCCACCGTCGAGTACCGCGCCCACCCCGTCCCGAGCGGATCGCTCGTGGGTGGGGCCGGCTTCTATCTGGAGCGCCCGGGCTTCTGGCACGGAGCCGTCGGACCGGCGGCGGTGTGGGCCGGCGGAGCCGTCGGACTGGTGGACATGGCGCTGCGGCGTGGGGCGCGCACCGATCCCGAACGGGTGCTGGTCGGAGAGATGCGCTCGTCGGTCTGGGCGCTGCGCGCCGAGCTGGCCCACGCCGCCGAGCGGACCGACGCGGATCCCGACGACGGGGCCAGGGCTCGCCGCGACGCGCTCATCGTGCGGAACCTGGTTGAACGCCACGTGACCCGGCTCCTGGACCTGTTCGGCCAGCTGTGCGGACCCCGCGCCCTGGCTCTCGATGCCCAGGCGGTCGCCCGGACGCAAGAGCTCCAGCTGTACGTGCGCCAGGTCGACCGGCTCGGGGACCTGCACGAGCTCGGGCTCGACGGTACGACGTGAGGCCCGTCGCCGGTGTCGGGGTCGTGATCCCGGCGCACGACGAGCAGGACACGATCGGCGACGCGATCACGTCGGTGCTCCGGTCGCTCGCCGTGGCCGACGTCCATCGGAACGTGCTCGTGGTCGTGTGCGACGACTGCAGCGACCGCACCGCCGCCGTGGCCCGGGAGCACCTGCGTCGGAGCGACCGCGTGATGGAGGTCGGGCACCGCTGCGTGGGCGCGGCGCGTGCAGCCGGCTCGCTCGCCGCGCTCCGGCTCCTGGCGCAGCCGCCGGAGCGGGTGTGGCTGCTGTCGCTCGACGCCGACTCGACGGCTCCGCCGTCGTGGGTGCGGGACCACCTCGCGCACGCCGGCAGGGGAGTGGACTGCGTGGCCGGGGTGGTCGATCTCGCCGACGACGCTCCCCGGTCCCTCGGGCGGGAGTTCCATCGTCGCTACACGTCGGAGCTCGGGACGGTCGCGGGCGCCCACGACCACGTGCACGGGACGAACTTCGGGGTGCGGGCCGGCACGCTCCTGTCCGCCGGCAACTGGGCACCGATGCACACCGGCGAGGACCACGCCACGTGGGCGGCGGTCGGAGCGGTCGGCGGACGACGGGTGCAGGACCCCCGCATAAGCGTCACGACCAGCTCGCGGCTCGTCGGGCGGGCCCCCAACGGGTTCGCCGCCGACCTGCGGGACCTGCTCGCCGCTGCACGGGACGCGGTCACCGGCGG
Source organism: Actinomycetes bacterium (assembly GCA_023434535.1). Taxonomy (GTDB): domain Bacteria; phylum Actinomycetota; class Acidimicrobiia; order Acidimicrobiales; family Microtrichaceae; genus Dermatobacter. The sequence goes on along the minus strand of JAEYSR010000170.1, from coordinate 49,538 downwards.
ACCCCCGACCGCCGTGTCGCCGATCACCCGGCCTGGGTGATGCCGTTCGTCACCCACCGGACCTAGGTTGCTGCTGGGAACGGCAACCGGGAGACGACGATGGTGGAACAGCAGAGCGCGGCGGCCTGGGTGACGGTCGCCGAGCGACGGGCCCGCGGCAAGGCGGTCCGCTCCGAGGTGCCCCGCTCCAGCCACGGGACATGGGCGCCGGCGCCGGATCGCGCCGATCCGATCGACCTGCTGGAGAGCCAGGCCGCCACCCGGGTGCCGGAGCTCGTCCCCATCCGCTACGGCCGCATGGCGGCGTCGCCGTTCGCCTTCTACCGGGGAGCAGCGCTGCCCATGGCTGCCGACCTCGCCACGATGGCCCGCGTCCCCCTGCGGGTGCAGCTGTGCGGTGACGCCCACCTGTCGAACTTCGGCGGGTTCGCAGCGCCCGACCGGACGCTCGTGTTCGACATCAACGACTTCGACGAGACGGCCCCGGGTCCGTTCGACTGGGACGTCAAGCGCCTGGCCGCCAGCTTCGAGATCGCAGGGCGGAGCCTCGCGCTCGACGCGGCGACGCGTCGCTCCGTCGTGGCCACCACCGTCCGGACGTACCGGGAGGCCATGCGCGACTTCGCGGGCATGTCGAACCTCGACCTCTGGTACGCCCGGCTGGACGTCGACAGCCTGGTCGGCGAGCTGGGGGAGGAGGCCGGGAAGGCGGCGGTCAAGCGGCTCGAGCGGACGATCGCCAAGGCCAAGTCCAAGGACCGCCTCAAGGCCGCCGCCAAGCTGACCCGGGAGGTCGACGGCCAGCTCGAGTTCATCTCGGACCCGCCGCTGCTCGTCCCGATCGAGGAGGTCTTCAGCGGGGCCGACAGCGCGGAGCTGGACAAGATCATCCACGGTGCCATCCGCGCCTACCGGCGCAGCCTGGCGCCGGACCGCCGTCACCTGCTCGAGACGTACCGCTACCAGCGGGTGGCGCGGAAGGTCGTCGGCGTCGGCAGCGTCGGCACCCGGGCGTGGGTCGTCCTGTTCATCGGGCGCGACGAGCAGGATCCGTTCTTCCTCCAGGTGAAGGAGGCGCAGGCCTCGGTCCTCGAGGAGTTCGTCGGCAAGAGCTCGTACTCGACCCACGGCCAGCGGGTGGTGGAGGGCCAGCGCCTCATGCAGGCGGCGAGCGACATCTTCCTCGGGTGGGACCGCGTTCCCGCACCCGACGGCGATCGCGACTTCTACATGCGACAGCTGTGGGACTGGAAGGCGTCGGCGGACATCGACTCCATGGACGCCGCCACGCTGACCATCTACGCCCGGATCTGTGGGTGGACCCTGGCGCGGGCCCACGCCCGGTCGGGCGACCCGGTGGCCATCGCCGCCTACCTGGGCAACAGCGCCACGTTCGACAACGCGATCGCGGACTTCGCGGAGGCGTATGCGGAGCAGAACGACCTGGACCACCGGGCGCTGGTGGAGGCGATCGCCCAGGGCCGGGTCACCGCCCAGACCGGCATCTGAGGTCGTCGGGCTCGCCGGGAGCGGCGAGGGCGAGGCCCGCCCGTACGATGACCGCATGTCGAACAGCACCGGCGAGCGCGGCGTCGGCGCGGATGACTCCAGGGTCGTGGTCGGCAGCGCGACGTGGTGGGAGGAACGGCGCGAGCGGGCCGGCCGTCGACGGCCTCGTCAGGACGGACTCACCTCCGAGGGCATCGTGGACGCCGCCGTCCGCCTGGTCGACGACGAGGGGCTCTCGGCGCTGACGGTGCGGCGGCTCGCCGAGGACCTGGGGACGGGGAGCGCGTCGCTGTACCGCCACGTGTCCAGTCGCGAGGAGCTGCTCGTCCTCATGGTCGACCGGGTGATCGGCGAGGTGGTCCTGCCCGGCGACGACCTGCCCGGTCGAGCCGGCGTGGTCCACCTGGCGTCGGAGCTGCGTCGGGTGCTGCTCGACCACCACGAGCTGCTCCCCGCTCTCACCGCCGCTCCGCTGCTGGGGCCCAACGCCCTGCGCGGCGTGGAGGTCGGGCTGCGGTGCATGGTGGACGCCGGGTACGAGGACGCCGATGCGGTCCCGGCCGTCCTCGCCCTGATCGACTTCGTGCTGGGCACGGTCTACTTCGACACCAGCAGCGCGGGCCGCAGCTTCGCCGAGGGCGAGGGCGGTCCGGGCGGCTCCGCCCCTGCGGCCGAGCAGGTGTTCGCCTTCGGGGTCGACACGTTCCTGGCGGGCCTGGAGGTCAGGTTCGGGGCGAACAACCGACGCTGACGCAGAAATGCGAGCAGCGATCGCCTATGGTGCGGTCGTCCGCATCCCCCGACGTCGGAGGCCCACCAATGACCGAACTGAAGCTCGGCGACCCCATGTTCTGGCGGAGGCCGCTCGACGAGCGCATGGCCGACTTCGCTGCCCTCCGGGAGGAGGGCCCCTTCGTCCGGGCCGAGTCCGACAACCCGCTGACCGGGGTGCCCGACGAGTTCTTCGCCGTGACCCGCTACTCCGACGTCGTCGAGATCAGCCGGCATCCGCAGGACTACTGCTCGGGCCAGGGCTCGATCTCGATCGCCGACATGCCGACCGACGCCATGGAGTTCTTCGGGTCCTTCATCACGATGGACGACCCCCGCCACGCCCGTCAGCGCGGGATCGTCGCACGTTCGTTCACCCCCAGGGCGCTGCAGGGCGTCCTCGACTCCGTCGAGACGATCTGCACGGAGGTCATCGACGACATGTGCGAGAAGGGCGAGGTCGACCTCGTCGAGGCGTTGTCGCAGCCGTTCCCGCTCCTGGTCATCTGCGACATGATGGGCATCCCGCGCAGCGAGTTCGGCACGGTGCTCGAGGCCACGAACGTCATCCTCGGCGCGGGTGACCCCGACATGCTCGGTGGGCGGGAGGACCTCGTCGGTGCCCTGCTCGAGGCGGGCATGACGCTGACCGCGCTGATGGGCGAGCTCGCCGAGCAGCGTCGCAAGGACCCCCAGGACGACCTCACCTCCGCGCTCGTCCACAACGAGCTGGGGGAGGACATGCTCGCCCCGGAGGAGGTCGCGCCGTTCTTCATCCTGCTCGCCGTGGCCGGCAACGACACGACCCGGACCGCCACCAGCATCGGGATGGACCTGCTCGGCCGGCACCCCGAGCAGCGACGCATCTGGCAGGAGGACCTCGACGGGGTCACCGCCACGGCGGTGGAGGAGATCGTGAGGATGGCGTCGCCGGTGACCTACATGCGGCGGACCGTCACCCGGCCGCTCAGCCTCTCCGGTCAGGACTTCGACGAGGGCGACAAGCTGGTCCTCTTCTACGGCGCCGCCAACCGCGATCCGCGGGTGTTCGACGAGCCGGAGACGTTCGACGTGCGACGCGACCCGAACCCCCACGTCGGCTTCGGCGGCCCGGGCCCGCACTTCTGCCTCGGTGCCCACCTGGCCCGCCGGGAGCTGTCGGTCGTGTTCCGCCAGCTGATGACTCGGCTGCCCGACATCGAGCTCGCCGGCGAGCCGACCTACCTCGAGGCCGCGGGCATCCCGCTGGTCGGTGGGATCAAGCACCTTCCGGTGCGCTTCACCCCGACCGCTCCGGTCGGCGCCTGAGGCCCGCACCACGGCGTTTCTGCAGACGTGGGGGTCGTCCCACGACCACCACGTCTGCCGAAACGGGTCAGGACCTGGGGTCGAGGACGATCACCGGGATCTCGCGGTCACCGGCCGACTGCTCGTAGTCGGCGAAGCCCGGCATGAGCTCCTTCTGCCGGGTCCACAGGCGCTCGCGCTCATCGCCCTCGGCCACCCTGGCGCGGACCGGGACGGTGTCGGCGCCGACCTCGATGACCGTGTCGGGGTTGGCGACCAGGTTCAGGTACCAGTGGGGATGGGTCGGCGCGCCCCCCTTGGAGCCGAACACGACGTACGCGTCGCCGTCGGCCTGGTACACGAGCGGCGTCACCCGTTCGGTCCCGGTCTTGGCGCCGAAGTGGTGCACCAGCACCATCGGCGCGCCCTCGAACTGCCCGCCGACGACACCGTCGTTGGCACGGAACTCGTCGATGATCTGCTGGTTCCAGTCGTTCATGTCGGTCATGCCGGCTGCAACGCAGCTGGACGCCTCCGGATTCCGCCGCCGTCGCTGCACAGGTGACCGCTGGCGCTACGTTGCGACGGTGGTGAGCAGGGGAGGGTCGACGGGGTCCGGTGCCTCCCGCCGGTCGTCGAGGTCGTCCTCGACCTGCCCGTGCGGGTCCGGCGACGCCTACTCCCGTTGTTGCCGGCCACGTCACCTCGGCAGTGCCCCCGCGCCGACCGCCGAGGCGCTGATGCGGTCGCGGTACAGCGCGTACGCCAAGGGCCTCGTTCCGTATCTGCGCGACACCTGGCACCCCCTCACCCGGCCGGCGGATCTGCAGATCGACCCGGACCTGCGGTGGACGGGCCTGACGATCGTCGGGACCGAGGCCGGCGGCGTCGACGACGAGAGCGGAGTGGTCGAGTTCGTCGCCGAGCACGCCTCGGCCGCAGGGCCGGGCCGGCTCCACGAGCGGAGCCGATTCGGACGGGTCGACGGTGCATGGCGCTACATCGACGGCGAGACCCGGTGAGCGGAGCGTCGTCCACCGCAGTCCCTGATCGGGCCGGCTCCCGACGTCGGGCCCACAGGGCCATCCAGCTGGATCGAGTCGGCCGGACCGATCCGTGGTGCGTCCCGCCATACTGAGTCGATGTCGTCCACCGTCGTGAGCCCCACAGCCGACCCGGGATCCTCCGCCCTCGCACCGGAGCCCACGGGCCGGCGGGAACGGGCGGTCTGGGCCCTCGGGGGATTCCTGCTCGGCGTCCTGCTGGCCCGGGTGGTCACCACCGTGCTCCACCTCCGCGGCGCCGGTGCGAACGGCGGCCTGATCATCGGCGGCGTGCACATCCACCACGCGATGTTCGGGCTGACGATCATGATCGTGGTCACGCTGTTGTGGATGCTCGAGGTCGGCGTCGACCGCCGGGCGGGCAGCCGCTCCTGGCGGGTGACCGCAACGGCGTGGGGGTTCGCGTGGGCGCTGATCCTCGACGAGTTCGCCCTGCTGCTGCACCTGAAGGACGTCTACTGGCTGCCCGAGGGCGAGGAGAGCCTCTACGCACTCGGCGCGTTCGGCCTGCTGATGTCGGTCGTCGTGTGGCGGGCGCCCGACTGAGCGTCCCGACCTGCGCCCGATGCGGTGGCCGCTCCGCGATGGCCCGGCACCCCGACGTCGCAGCGCTAGCGTTCTCCCTTCGATCCGGACCCGTGGGGAGTTGTGGTGGCAGTCGGACTCGCAGCACTGCTCGATGACGTCGCCGCGCTGGCCAAGCTGGCCGTCGCGTCGGTCGACGACGTCGGTCTGGCCGCGGGCAAGGCGACCGCCAAGGCGGCCGGCGTGGTCGTCGACGATGCCGCCGTCACGCCGGCGTACGTGCAGGGGATCGCCGCGGAGCGGGAGCTGCCGATCATCCGCCGCATCGCCATGGGCTCGGTGCGGAACAAGCTCCTGTTCATCCTGCCGGCGGCGCTGGTCCTGAGCGCCGTCGCACCGATCCTCGTCGAGATCATCCTGATGATGGGCGGCGCCTACCTGGCGTACGAGGGGGCGGAGAAGATCTGGCACAAGGTCAAGAGGGACGACCACTCCCACGACGTGCCGGTCACCCTCCAGGGCCAGGAGGCCGAGGACGCAGTGGTGGCCAGCGCGACGCGGACCGACCTCATCCTGTCGGCAGAGATCATGGTGATCGCCCTCAAGGAGGTCATCGACGAACCGCTCGTGACGCGGGCCATCGTGCTGGTGATCGTGGCGATCCTGATCACCGCCGTCGTCTACGGCGCCGTCGCTCTGATCGTGAAGATGGACGACGTCGGGCTGCGGCTCGTCGCTCGGCCGTCGCCGAGCCAGCAGCGGTTGGGTCGGGGTCTCGTCGCCGCCATGCCCAAGGTGCTCACCGTCCTGTCGGTGGTCGGCACGGCCGCCATGCTGTGGGTCGGTGGCCACATCCTCCTGGTGGGCGCCGACGAGCTGGGTTGGTCCGCCCCGTACGACCTGGTGCACCGGATCGAGGACCCGGTGCACGGCGTGTCCGGCGTCGGCGGCGTGCTGGGCTGGTTGGTGAACACGTCGCTGTCGGCGGTCGTGGGCCTGGTCGTCGGCGCGGTGATCGTCGTGGTCGTCGGATGGCTGCCGTTCGGTCGGCACGACGGGAGCGCCGATCCCGCCCACTGAGGCCCGGTCGAGGCGGACCGATGCGGGCTCGCGCCCCGGGACGAGCGCCGCCTACTCTCCACTCGTGCCCAAGGACGACGAACTGCCCGAGCTGGACCTGACGACCCTGGAGCTGGAGGTCGCCGACGGCGTCGCGACGGTGACGCTGAACCGACCGGACGTCTACAACTCGTTCAACCCGACGATGACCGAGGAGCTGGCGGCGGTCTGGCAGCGGCTGAAGGACGACGACGACGTGAGGGCGGTCGTCCTCACCGGTGCGGGCCAGAAGGCGTTCTGCACCGGCATCGACCGCACCAGCGTGACGGAGTTCGGCCTGGATCCCTTCACGTACGAGGATCCGGGGAAGCTGCTCGGCCCGAAGAGCCAGGGACTGTGGAAGCCGGTGATCGCCGCGGTGAACGGGATGGCGTGCGGCGGAGCGTTCTACCTGATCGCCGAGGCGGACGTGATCGTCGCCGCGGACCACGCCACGTTCTTCGACCCGCACGTCACCTACGGGATGGTCGCGGCCTTCGAGCCCATCCTGCTCCTGCGTCGGATGCCGTTCGGCGAGGTCCTGCGCATGGCGCTCACCGGCGCGCACGAGCGTGTCGGTGCCGAGACGGCCCTGCGCCTCGGGCTGGTCAGCGAGATCGTGGCGGCCGACGAGCTCGCCGCCGCAGCGCACGGGCTCGCCGCGATGATCGCCTCCCAGCCGGCGGTCGCGGTCCAGGCGACCCTGCGCACGCTCTGGGCGGCGCGGGACCTCCCCGGTCTCCAGGCCACGGACCTCGGCAACCTGTTCCTGCAGCTCGGGACGTCCACGGACGCCCTGCTGGAGGGCCAGGAGGCGTTCAGCTCGGGCAAGCGGATCGAGCCCAGGATCCGCTGAGCAGGTCCATCCCCGACATCGGGTGCGCCGGGGTCGGAGTCGCTGGGCTCAGGAGCCGGAGAGCTTGCCCTGGAGGTCGCGCTGACGGGCCTCGAGCTCCGCGACGATCTCCTGCTGGTCCTCGAACTCCCTGATGAGCACGGCGTCGTCGGAGGTGTCGGGGAAGGCGTCGGGGTCCTGGCGCTGCTCCCGGAGGGATTCCAGCGTCTCCCGGGCCGTGGCCAGGTCGGCCTCCAGCACCTTGAGCTCGTCTCGGAGGTCATCGTCGTCGGTCACCCGGACATGGTCGCACGAATGCCGACCCCCGGTGGGCGACCACGGCCGGCCATGAACCGGTTCAGGTGTCGAGCTGCCGCAGGCTGCCGATCCCCAAGGACCCGTCGCCCATGCCGGCTGACCCGTCGCCGGGTGCACCGGCGCCGTCCGCCGGTCCGGCCCCTCCGTCGTGGGGACCTCGAGCGGCCCCCGGATCGACGGCGACGGCGTTGTGCGGTTTCGAGCCCGGGTCGTCGAGCCACGACGACGGCGGGACGAAGAAGAGGTTGCCGGTCAGCGCCGTGGAGAAGTCGAGGATCCGGTCGTGGTTGCCGGGCGGGCTCCCCACGAACATGTTCACGAGCAGCTGCTCGGTGACGGCGGGGTCCTTGGCGTAGCCGATGAAGAACGTGCCGTACTCGGCTGTGCCGACCGCGCCGAACGCCATGTTGAACCGGACGATGTCGGGCTCGTTGCCCTCCGCGTCGGGGAGCGTGTTGAGCGCCACGTGGGAGTTCGACGGCTTCACGTCGTCGGCCATCTCGATGTCGTCGGCCTTGGAACGCCCGATCGCCCGCTCCTGCTCGGCCACGCCGATCGCCTCCCAGGCAGCCAGGTCGTGGACGTACTTCTGGGTGATCACGTAGGACCCGCCGGCGAACGCCGGATCCTCGGACCCCACGAGCGCGGCGGACACGGCTTCGGCGCCCTCGGGGTTCTCGGTGCCGTCGACGAAGCCCAGCAGGTCGCGCATGTCGAAGTACCGGAAGCCGTGGACCTCGTCCACCACCGTCGCCGCGCCGGCCAGGTCGTCGACGGCCCGGTGCGCCAGCTCGAAGCAGAGGTCCATGCGGCGGGCCCGGATGTGCAGGAGGAGGTCTCCGGGCGTGGCCGGGGCCCGGTGCACGTCGCCGTCGACCGGGACGAACGGGTGAAGGTGGGCGGGCCTCGGTCCGTCGTACAGCCGGTCCCAGAGCTGAGATCCGATTCCGACGACGCAGGACAGGCCGTCCTCGGGCGCTCGGAAGCCCACCGACCGCCGGCGACCGCCGAGTCCGGCGAGCACCTCCAGGACCTGCTCCTCTCCACCCGGCGGCACGACGAAGGTCACGAACATCGCCGCCTCGGGCAGTCCTGCGAGCACGTTCTGCGACTCGGAGCCCTCCATGGGGTCCTCTCCCTGCATGTCCCGGGGCGCCGACGGGACCGGGCGCCGATCGGGCCGACAGTACCGCTGAGCCGGATCCGTCCCGTGCAGCGGGCCCCATCGTCCTGGCCGGCCGGCATCGTCCCGTCCGGCACGTGCCGTCGACTGTCAGACTGGGTCGGTGAGCGACGACACGGTCCTGCCCGAGACGTCCGCGGCGGGCCCGAGCCCCGGTGGCGGCCACCTGGCGGGAAGGGTGGTGGCGATCACCGGCGCGGGAGGGGGCTTCGGGCGACTGATGGCCGAGATGGCCGCAGCGCGTGGGGCGGCCGTGGTCCTCGCCGACATCGATGGCGACGCGGCGCACGACGCGGCGGCGGGGATCGTCGCCGCCGGCGGCCGTGCCGAGGCGGTGACCGTCGACGTCCGCGATCGTTCGCAGGTCGATGCGATGGTCGCGCTGGCCGTCGAGCGGTTCGGCGCGCTCGACGTGCTCGTCAACAACGCAGGCGTCATGCCGCTGGCGTTCTTCTCCGACCACGTCGCCGCCGCTGACGCATGGGACCGCTGCATCGACATCAACCTCAAGGGCGTCCTGCACGGCATCTGCGCGGCCTACGACCAGATGATCGGGCAGGGCAGGGGACACGTCGTGAACATCGCCTCGATCTACGCCAACGCCGGCACCGCGGGATCCGGTGTGTACAGCGCGACGAAGGCAGCGGTGGTGACGCTGTCCGACTCGCTCCGCAAGGAGTCGCAGGGGAGGATCAAGGTCACGGTCGTGCGCCCCACCGGGGTCCTGGGCACCGGGCTCGGATCAGGGGTGATCAACGCGGAGGCGGTGGTCGGGATCACCGGTGCCAGGTCCGGGCCGTACATGGAGAAGGTGCTGGCGTCGCTGACCGGGGACCTGGTCGGCCCCGAGGCCGACGTGGACGACGCCCGCTTCTGGGCGATCGGGCCCGAGACGATCGCGGCCGAGGTGATCCACGCGATCGACCAGCCGTGGGGTGTCGTGATCTCCGACGTCACCATCCGCGCCACCGGCGAGGACTACGTCGTGTGATCGCAGGCCGTCCGGGTCGCTCGGTCGATCGGTCGATCGACGTCGCGTGGGTCAGGCGTCGGGGCCGTCGGGTTCGAGGACGTACCGGGGGCCGGGCCCGTCCGCGCCGGCGATGTCGTCGGGGTTCAGGATCCGACACACCTTCAACGACAGGCAGCCGCACCCGATGCAGGCGTCCAGGCGGTCCCTCAGACGCTCGATGACGGCGATCTGCTCGTCGAGCCGAGGACGCCAGGACGCCGACAGGCGGTGCCAGTCCTGCTCGGTGAGGGCTCGGCCGTGGGGGAGGGAGTCCAGCGACTCGCGGATCTCGTCCAGGTGCAGGCCGACGACCTGCGCGATGCGGATGAACGACACCCGTCGGATCACGTCCCGCGAGAAGCGCCGTTGGCCGCCGTCGGTCCGGGTGGAGGTGATGAGGCCCTCGGCCTCGTAGAACCGCAGGGCGGACGTCGCCACCCCCGTGCGCTCGGCGACCGCACCGATCGACAGCAGGTGGTCCACGGATCGGAATGTACCCGGGCGGCGCCGGCCTCCGACCTCCGGCGTCCGGAGATCAGCCCTCGGTGGTCACCGCCGCGCCGGGGAGGGTGCCCTCGTCGCGCCAGCGCTCGAGGTACCCCGCGTACTCCAGCAGGCTGCCGGTGTAGACGAGGTTCCGGGCCGTCTTCGAGTCCCGACCCTGCTCCGAGTTGTAGTAGCCGGGAGTGCACCGGGTGGAGTAGCCGGCGATGCCGAGGGCCACGCCGAGGAGCAGGTCGTACCACTCGTCCTCGCCCTCGGGCGTGGCCTCGATGGTGGCGATGCCGCGCTCCTCGCACGTCGAGATCAGCCACGCGACGTGCTCGGCCGACTTCGAGAGGAAGTGCAGGAAGTTCGTGCCGAACCCGGCCTGGATGAGGCTGATCATGAGCAGGTTCGGGAACTCCGCGGACAGGATCCCGTGGAGCGTGTGGGCTCCGTCGCTCCACCGCTCGCTCATGGCCACGCCGCCGCGACCCCGCGGGTTGAAGCCGAGCCGCTGCTCCAGGTCGGTGGTCACCTCGAAGCCCGAGGCGAACACGATCACGTCGACCGGGTACTCCACCCCGTTGGCGACGATCCCGTTCTCGGTGATGGCCTCGACCCCTCGGCCGTCGGTGTCGACGAGGTGGACGTTCGGGCGGTTGAACGCAGGCAGGTACTCGTCGTGGAAGCACACCCGCTTGCAGTGCTTGCCGTACCAGGGCTTGAGGCGCTCTGCGGTGTCGGGGTCCTCGACGATCCGATCGACGCGCTGGCGCAGCTCCTCCATGGTCTCGAAGTCGGAGCGCTCCATGGCCGCGGCGAGCTCGCGGTCCTCGGTCTTGGTCTGGGTGTCCTCCCACATGACCCGCGTCCAGCCGTCGCTGACCAGGTCGACCTCGGGCTTCTTGCCGGTCACGGCCTCGGTGAAGTTCTTGACGCGCTCGGCGTGCCAACCGGGCTGGAGGCTCTTGAACCACTCCTCGTCGGTCGGCCCGTTGTCGCGCTGGCCGACGGGGGACGGGGTGCGCTGGAACACGAACAGCTCCTGGGCGGCCTCGGCCACCCGGGGCACGACCTGGACGGCCGTCGCTCCCGTGCCGATCACCGCCACCCGCTTGTCGGCCAACTTGTCCATGGGCACGCCGGGAGCCCCGCCGGTCACGGAGTAGTCCCAGCGGCTGGTGTGGAACGCCCGGCCCTTGAACTTGGAGATCCCGGCGATGCCCGGGAGCTTGGCCTTGTGGAGGATGCCGCCGGCGGTGACCAGGAAGCGGCACGAGATCTGGTCGCCCCAGTTGGTCGTCAGCCGCCAGCGCAGCGCCTCCTCGTCCCAGACCGCCTCTGTGACCTCGGTGTGGAAGAGGGCGTGCGGGTAGAGGTCGTAGTGGCGCCCGACGATCTGGGCGTAGGAGAAGATCTCGACGGCGCTGGCGTACTTCTCCGTGGGCATGTAGCCCGTCTCCTCGAGGAGCGGCAGGTACGTGTAGGACTCGACGTCGCACATGCACCCCGGGTAGCGGTTCCAGTACCACGTGCCGCCGAAGTCCCCGGCCCGGTCGATCATCCGCACGTCGGTGACGCCCCGGGCCGCGAGCTCGATGACCGTGAGCATCCCGGCGAAGCCGCATCCGACGACCAGGACCTCGACGTCCTCGACGACGGGATCGCGGGTGTAGTCGGGATCGGCGAACGGGTCGCGGTCGAAGTCGGCGAAGTCGCCGGTCAGCTCCTCGTACTGGGCCAGACCGTCGTCGCGCACCCGCTTGGCCCGCTCCGCCTGGTAGCGCTCACGGGCCGCGGCCAGGGCGGCATCGACGTCGTCGGACGGACCGCCGGAGGGCTGGGGGGCGTCGGGATCGGTCATCGGGTGCACCTTCCGGTCTCTGGGATCTGCGCGGTCTCGTCGCCGGCCGAACCACACGGTAGGGCGACGAGGCGCCGAATCTGACATCGCGTCAGATCCTGGAGGCGTGACCCTCGGCACGTCACGGGTCGCCGGTCGGGGAGCGGGTCGGGCGATGCCGGCGACGTCGACCCTCGTGGCGCAGATCGCCGCACGGCGACAGCGCGTTCATGGCTTCGTAACACTGGCGTGACGTCGTCTGCCTACCCTCGCCGGGTTCGCATCGAGCGGGAGCGCGACTGCGGAGCGGACCGACCACGGTGGCCGGTCGTCGTCGAGACGGAGAGCACGACATGGGTGGTAACGAGGCCAGGACAGCGGCGATCGCGGCGGTGACGGACTACACGCCCCCCGTGCTGGAGATCGACGGTGACGGAGCGCCCGGCGAGCTGTTCGGCGAGAACGTGTTCGGGCGTGCGGAGATGCAGAAGCGGCTGCCGAAGTCCGTGTACAAGAACGTCATCGCCACCATCGAGCACTCCGAGAAGCTCGATCCCACGATCGCCGACGTCGTCGCCTCGGCCATGAAGGACTGGGCGCTGGAGAAGGGCGCCAGCCACTACGCCCACGTCTTCTACCCGCTCACCGGCCTCACCGCGGAGAAGCACGACAGCTTCCTGGAGCCCGACGGGACCGGCGCCTCGATCGCCGAGTTCGCCGGCAAGACGCTCGTCCAGGGTGAGCCGGACGCCTCCAGCTTCCCGAACGGCGGCCTTCGGCAGACGTTCGAGGCACGCGGCTACACCGCCTGGGACGTCACGAGCCCGGCGTACATCCTGGAGAACCCGAACGGGAACACGCTGTGCATCCCGACCGCGTTCATCTCCTGGACGGGTGAGGCGCTGGACAAGAAGACCCCGCTGCTGCGCTCGCAGCAGGCGATGGCCAAGCAGGCCGAGCGCGTGCTGAAGCTGTTCGGCCACACCGACATCGACCACGTCGTGTCCTTCGCCGGGGCCGAGCAGGAGTACTTCCTGATCGACCGCAACTTCTACTTCGCCCGCCCTGACCTCGTGGCCTCCGGTCGCACCCTGTTCGGTGCTCCGGCGCCCAAGGGCCAGGAGTTCGACGACCACTACTTCGGCGCGATCCCGGACCGGGTGCTCGCCTTCATGCTCGAGGCCGAGCGCGAGATGTTCAAGCTCGGCATCCCGGCCAAGACCCGGCACAACGAGGTGGCGCCGGGCCAGTTCGAGATCGCTCCGATGTTCGAGAAGGCCAACGTGGCGCACGACCACCAGCAGCTGCTGATGGTGACGCTCAAGAAGGTCGCCGAGAAGTACGGCATGGAGTGCCTGCTCCACGAGAAGCCGTTCGCCGGGGTCAACGGCTCGGGTAAGCACGTCAACTTCTCGATGGGCAACTCCACGCAGGGCAACCTCCTCAACCCGGGTGACACGCCGCACGACAACGCCCAGTTCCTGGTCTTCTGCGCCGCGATCATCCGGGCCGTGCACCTCCACGGCGGCATCCTGCGCTCCGTGGTCGCGTCGGCGTCGAACGACCACCGCCTGGGCGCCAACGAGGCCCCGCCGGCCATCATCTCCATCTTCCTCGGCGAGCAGCTGGCCGACGTGTTCGACCAGGTCGCCAAGGGCGGAGCGACCGGCTCCAAGGAGAAGGGCACGCTCACGATCGGCGTCGACACGCTGCCGGACCTGCCGAGCGATCCGGGCGACCGCAACCGGACCAGCCCGTTCGCCTTCACCGGGAACCGCTTCGAGTTCCGGGCACCCGGCTCGTCGATGTCGATCGCCGGACCGATGGTGGCGATCAACACGATCATGGCCGACTCGCTCGACTACATCGCAACCGAGCTCGAGACGGCCCTCGAGGCCGGCACCGACTTCAACACGGCGGTGCAGAAGGTGCTGGAGACGATCATCACCGAGCACGGCGCGGTCGTGTTCAACGGCGACGGCTACTCCGACGACTGGCAGGTGGAGGCCGAGGCCCGAGGCCTCAAGAACCTCCGCACCACGATCGACGCCCTGCCCGAGCTGGACACCCCCGAGGCCAAGGCGCTGTTCTCGAAGTACGACGTGCTCAGCGAGAAGGAGCTGGCCAGCCGCTTCGAGGTGTACCTGGAGCAGTACGACCTGAGCGTTCTCGTCGAGGCCAAGGCGACTCTGGAGCTGGCCAAGACGATGATCATCCCGGCGGCGGTCCGCTACCAGGGTGAGCTCGCGACCGCAGCCGCGGCCGTCAAGGCCGTCGGACTCGATCCCGACACGTCGATCCTCGAGTCGATCACCACGACGATCGGCGAGCTGACCGCCGCTGCGGCGACGCTGGCGTCCGCGCTCGACCACGAGGCCGACTCCACCCTCGCGGCGGCGACGTACGCGAAGGACACGCTGATCCCGGCGATGGCCGCCATCCGGGCCGCCGCCGACGAGCTCGAGACCGAGGTCGCCGACGACCTCTGGCCGCTGCCGACCTACCAGGAGATGCTGTTCATCCTCTGAGCGGGTCGTCCGCCGGTTCGACGCCCGGGACGCGATCGTCGCCCGGAGGGACGCCATGAACGACCAGACTGCAGCGGTGGACGAACCCAAGGTGACCAAGCGGTTCCCGCCGGAGGCCTACACCCGGTCGGGCCGGCTCAAGAAGGCCCTCTACGAGGAGGAGCTCGAGCGGCTCCAGATCGAGCTGGTGAAGCTCCAGGAGTGGGTCAAGGCGACCGGGCTCCGGGTCGTGGTCCTGTTCGAGGGCCGCGACGCGGCCGGCAAGGGTGGAGCGATCACCCGGATCACCGAGGCCACCAACCCTCGCGTGGTCCGGGTCGTCGCGCTCGGCACGCCGAGCGACCGCGAGAGGACCCAGTGGTACTTCCAGCGCTACGTGACCGAGCTGCCCGCGGCCGGGGAGATCGTGCTGTTCGACCGCTCCTGGTACAACCGCGCCGGCGTGGAGCGCGTCATGGGCTTCGCCACCGAGGACGAGGTCGAGGAGTTCCTCCGGTCGGTCCCCCAGTTCGAGAACATGCTCATCCGCTCCGGGATCATCCTGATCAAGTACTGGTTCTCCGTGAGCGACGAGGAGCAGGAGCGGCGGTTCCAGGGCCGGATCGACAGCCCGCTCAAGCGCTGGAAGCTGTCGCCGATGGACATCGAGTCACGGGCCCGGTGGCAGGAGTACTCGTACGCGAAGGACGAGATGTTCGCGGCCACCGACACCAAGCAGTCCCCGTGGTGGGTGGTCGACGGCGAGGACAAGCGCAGCGCCCGCCTGAACTGCATCAGCCACCTGCTGTCGTCCATCCCCTACGAGGACGTCGTGCCGGCGACGATCGACCTGCCCCCGCGACCGGAGCGGCACGGCGGCTACGTCCGACCGCCGATCGACACGCAGTCGTTCGTGCCGGAGCTGTACTGAGCGTCGGGCGCCCGCCGGGCGAGGTCAGCGCCGGCGTGCTCCGCCGAAGATCACGTCGACGGCCTGGTCGACCACGGCGTTGACGTGACGGATCGAGTGGTGGCCGAGCCACCAACCCCGCAGCAGGGTGCTGAGCAGCGAGTTCGTCATCATGATCACGACCGGGACGTCGCTCGGGTCCGTGTCGGTCAACGCGTCGTCCACCACGGCCACGAAGCGCCGGGCGTACGCCGCGTACGTCTCGATCACGGCGGGGTCCTTCGAGACCTCGAGGACGCCGAGCAGCTGGAAGTAGTTCGGGTGCCGTTCGAACGCTCCGACCGCACGTCGGAGCAGGAGCCGCATCCGCTCCGAGTCGGAGCCGCGCTCGGGCCGCCGGCGGCGCATGGCGTCGTCGAAGCTCGCGCTCCACTCCAGCAGCACGTGCGCGAACAGCTGCTCCTTGGACGGGAAGTAGCGGTACAGGGTCCCGAGTGCGACGCCGGCACCGTCGGCGACGTCGCGCATCTGGATGTCGTCGTACCGGTGGGCGTCGAGCAGCTCCATCGCGGACGAGACGATCCGGCGCCGACGGTCCCGCTGCGCGTCGGTGGTGGGCTCCGCTGGCCGCCCGCCGGGCGGATCGACGTCGGCCGGCCGGCCGGGTGCGGAGCGGTCCATGCCCAACGAGTGTAGGGCGACGACCGCACAGGAACTGGAACGTGGTTCTAGTGTGGGACGACCAACCGCCGAGGGGGCTGACCGTGCTGGACTTCCGGATCGTCGACGCCGACAACCACTACTACGAGGCCACCGACGCCTTCACCCGACACCTGGACAGGTCCATGGCCAAGCGGTCGATCCAGTGGGCCGAGGTGGACGGTCGGCAGCGGCTGCTGGTGGCCGGGTCCATCAACCGGTTCATCCCGAACCCGTCGTTCTCCCATCTCGCCCAGCCGGGTTCGCTGTCGGACTTCTTCCGGGCCAAGGCCGGAGCCGGCGACCTGCGCGCCGCGTTCGGTGAGCTGCAGCCGATCGAGGACCGGCCCGAGTACCGGGACCGCGACGCCCGACTGGCCGTGATGGACGAGCAGGGCATGGACGCCTGCATCATGCTGCCGACCCTGGGAGTCGGCATGGAAGCGGCGCTGGAGTCAGATCCCGAGGCCTGCGCGGCGACCTTCCGCGCCTTCAACCGCTGGCTCGACGAGGACTGGGGTCTGGCGTACCAGGACCGGATCTTCTCCGCCCCCTACATGACGCTGGTGGACCCCGACGCCGCGGTCGAGGAGCTGCGTTGGGCGCTCGACGCCGGTGCCCGGGTCGTGCTGCTCCGGCCGACGTCGGTCTGGGGCGTCGACGGACGACGGACCCCCGGAGATGAGCGGTTCGACGGGTTCTGGTCCCTCCTGGACGAGTCGGGGATCACCCTGGTGCTCCACAGCGGCGACGCCGGCTACGGCCCCTACGAGGAGATGTGGGGTCTCACCGAGGACATGCAGGCGTTCAACGTGCCGACCCTCCGGCGCCTGCTGTCGGCCAACCCGATCCGAGACACCATGGCGTCGTTCATGGCGGACCGGATCTTCGAGCGCTTCGACAACCTCCGGATGGCGACCGTGGAGACCGGTGCCGACTGGGTGCGGCCGCTGCTCAAGAAGCTGGCGGCGCTGCACATCCAGATCCCGGGCACCTTCGGCGAGGATCCTGTCGAGCTGTTCCGTCGCCACGTGTGGGTGTCGCCGTTCTTCGAGGACGACGTGCTGGACCTCGTCGACGCGGTCGGGGCGTCCAACGTCCTGTTCGGATCGGACTGGCCCCACGTCGAGGGCCTGGCCGAGCCGGCCGAGTTCATCAAGGAGCTCGACGGCGTGGAGCCGGCCGACGTCGAGAGGATCATGCGGTCCAACACGCTCGAGCTGCTCACCCCTCGGCCCCGCTGAGCCGCCGGGTCGGATGCGGCCGGGTCGGCCGGTCGGAGCGTGGCAGGCTGGGATCCGGACGAGCCGAACTCGGAGGACCCATGGACGACGGAGCCGTGCTCGAGCACATCGGAGACCTGGTCGCGGAGGAGCACCGCCTTCGCGACCTGATCGTCGCGGACGACGGAGCGACCGACGACGAGAGAGCCCGCCTCGCCCAGGTGGAGCGTCAGCTCGACCAGTGCTGGGACCTGCTGCGGCAGCGCCGGGCTCGCGAGGAGATGGGCGAGAACCCTGACTCGGCTCGTGCGCGCCCCGAGAACGTGGTCGAGGGCTACCAGCAGTAGAGCGGTCCGCTCTCAGCCGTCTCCCTCGCCGGGCGAGGTCTGCCCGTGTCGGCGTCGAGGATCACTTGACGACGACCGACCTGCATCCGATCGGCGCCCACACGTTGGTCTGCTCGACGTCCTGGACCGCCACGCACACCGAGTGCCCTCCGGGTCCGGCGGGAATCGAAGCGGAGAAGCCGCTGGTGAGGTCGCCACCCCGTGCCTCGAGGACGTCCGGACGTGCTCGGTCGGGCCGGAGGAGGCGGACCGGCAGCCCGTTCACCGTCATTAGCACCTGGGGGATCCCTCCGTTGCGGTCGATCGCCCAGCCGTCGACCATGATCGTCCGACCGTCCGTCCGCACGCTGTCGATCACGCCGTCGGGCGGTACCGGACCGAGCGCCGGGACGTCGACGGGGATGCATCCGGCCACGGCCCGTGCGGGCGGCGGAGCACCGAAGCGCTCCGGATCGGTGATCGTCTTCTCCACGCACACGCGGTGCCGACCCGGTCCCATCGGGAACCGGGCCGTGAAGCCGGACATCACGTTGTGGCCGGGGAACCGCTGAGCGAGGTCGGGCCTCTCGACGTCGGCGACGACCGATCCCACCACCTGGCCGTCCACGGTGATCTCGCCGGTGCTCCGGTAGCCGGTGGCTCCTCCCGACGGCAGGGGGAGGGTCGGCTCGAACAGCCAGCCGGTGATCGTGGCTCGCCGCCCGTCGTGGTGCACGGTCTCGAACCCGGCGATCGGCATCGGATCGAGGCTGTCGACGCAGTCGATGTTGTTCCGGACGGTGAGGCCCACGGGCTCGACCGCCTGGACACAGGCACGACGTCCGAGCGGTACGACGACGTCGATGACGTGCTCCCCGCCGACCTCCCGGTCGATCAGCGCCCGGCCCGGATCGGGAGACGTCGTGAACGGCCGCCCCGTCGGCCCGAAGTGGACCACGCCGTCCACGACGACGACGAACAACGTGGGCTCCGACGTCGTCGGGTCGATGATCGATCCCTGGAGGTGGAGACCCTGCGAGTCGGTCCAGGATGTGTCCACCGCGCCCCAGAGGAGGCCGGTTGCGTAGTCCACCGTGCGGGTCGCAGTCGTCGTCGCCCCGTCCACCGTCATCGAGACCGTGAGGTCGAACGAGACCCACGTGTCCAAGCGGCTCGACACGGCCGACGTCGGCGACGGGACTCCCGCTGCGGCGAGCCGCTGGTCCGTCAGCTCGAAGCGGGCGACGTCGGTCGAGCTGTCGTTCGGGCACGCGTCGGGACCCGGGTCAGCTGGAGGCAGCTCGCGCTGGAGGGTCGGACGGATGTCGTCGAGGACCCGGCCGCCCACCCGGACGGCGAATGTCGCATCGGTCGCGAGTGGGCCGACCGGTGCCAGCACGCAGACGGTCACCTCGAAGCCTCCTGGATGGCGACGGACGACCAGCGTGTCGACCTGATGAGGACCCACGTGCTCCGCGGCTGCAGCAGGGACCGCGCCGGCGACCGTGAGGAGCATCGCCACGACCGCCGTGACGATCACCGACGACCTGACCGTCCGGTTCCGTCCCGTCCCGGCGCTGTCCCGGTCCGCGCCCGCGGGCCCGTCGTGATCCGTCACAGCTCCCACCTCCGCCACCCATGGTGGACGCCCACCCGCGATGGGGCAACCGGGCGATCCTGCCCGCGATGGCGGTGCTGGTCAGAGGTCGGTGCTGATCAGAGGTCGGGGTCGGGCTCGTCGGACGAGCCCGTGTCCTCGCCGTTGGCCCGGTTGCGGAACCACACCAGAGCACCGCCCGTGGTGACGGCGGCGGCGCCGAGCGCCCCGAGCATCGACGGGTCGAGGCCCGTGATGGCCAGCTCCTCGCCCGCGCCGGTGCTCCCCGTCGGGACCGTGGTCGTGGTGGCGTTCGTGCCCGTGCCGCCGGCGGCGCCGGTCGGACCCGTGGGTCCGGTCGGTCCGGAGCCGCCGTCGATGGCCTGGCCGATCGCCTGGCTGGCGAAGGGGAACTGGCTGGTCCAGATCACCGCGGCGCCGATGGCGGCGCCGCCGATCAGCTTGCGTCGGCTGTAGCCGTGCTCATCGCCGGAGTCGTCGGCGGACAGGTGGTCCGAGTCGCCTTCGGAGGCGTTGCCCTCGATCATCGCGCGGTCCCTTCCCTCACTCGCTCCGGCGAGATCATAACGGCGGCACCGAGTGCGTCGGACGGATCCTTCAAGAGTGCGTCGACCTCCGCGGCGGCCACGACCGCGAGCCCCGACGCGGCGTCGCTCACCCCGAAGCTCATGACCAGCTCGTCGCCGTGACGGGCCATCCCCGCGCAGAACTCGACCGGGTCGGATGCGAACGTGAACGGCTCCGTGAGGCCCACGACCTCCATGTCCTCCGACAGCTCGAGGAACCGGTGGACGTACCGAGGTCGCTGCCCGCTGCGGACGACCTCGTGCACGGCGAACAGCCAACCGCCCCGGTCCAGAGCGACGCCCTGGGAGCCGCCCCGGAGCTCGGCGCCGGACGCCGGACCGTCGGATCGGTGGACCACCTCGGTGCGCCCGGAATCGACGTCGCCGGACAGGACGACGGTCGGAGACGCCGAGTACAGGAAGTGCAGGGCGCCGTCGCGCTCGAACGGCATCCAGTTCTTCTCGTGGCGGCCCGGGTGCGGTCCGTGGAGCTGGCGGACCGAGACGACGTCGGTGCCGGAGAGCTCGAGCAGCACGATCTCCCGTCGCTCGATCGGGTTGAGCTCGCAGCAGGTTGCGCTGGCGAACCACCGGCCGTCGATCGAGATCAGGCGGCAGTCCTCGTACCCGTGTATCCGACTGGGGTAGGTCCGCAGGTCGGGCACCCGCTCCTCCACGCCGACCGTGTCGGTCACAGCGAGCGATCCGTCGAGCGCCAGCAGGTAGTTGATGTTGCGCAGCACGCCGTCGTCGTGGGCGACCCCCTCCTCGATCCGGTAGTTGGCGGTCCGCACGATCATGCGGAACCCGTCCCCGTCGGCGCAGATGCTCGGGTTGAACGCCGGCCACGCCGGTCGCACATCGAGGTGGATCTCTCCGATCCGCGCGCTCGGCGCCAGGCCCGCGAGGCGCGACGGCTCGCCGGGGGCGGGCGCGGCGCCGGCGGCACGGGACGACAGCTCGACGAGGCGCTCGGTCGCGAAGCGCCGGACGGGCTCGTCGAGGTCGTCGAGCTCGAGCAGCTGCTCCAGATCGGCGACCGCGTCGGTGAACCGGCCGAGCGCTGCGGCGGCCATGGCCCGTTCCACGCGCAGGCCCCATCGGTAGACCCACCTGTGGACGAACAGCACGTCGGAGGGATAGGGGAGGGCGAGGCCGCGCTCCGCGAACAGCAGCGCGAGGTCGTAGGAGCCCTGTTCCCGGTAGGCACGGGCGAGCTCGTACAACGGCTCCGCCCGCGTCGGTCGGCGTTGCCAGGCCGACAGGAGCGCGCCGGCCGCGACGTCGATCCCCTCGTCGCGGAGCAGCACGCCGGCCTGCAGGGCCGCGTAGAACACCTCCTCGTCCCATCCGCCCAGCTCCACTCGTCGGCGGTACCACTCCAGGGCCGAGTCCCGACGGCCGAGGTCCCGGTAGGTCTGGGCCAGGTAGAAGGCCGTCCGAGGGGTGTCGTCGCCCCGGGCGACGTCGCGGCGGAGGAGCCCCAGATCCCGCAGGAGCTTGCCGGAGCGCGACGAGCCGTCGGCGTGGTGGCGCACCCGCAGGGCGGGGAGGTCGTCCTGCTCCACGCGGCCGTCGGTGCACAGGAACTCGTGCGTCGAGCCCTCGTACCACCAGTGCCGGTCGCCGTCGACCAGGCGCAGGACGCCGAAGTCGAGGTCGCCCTCCTCCCGGAGCATGTACGCGTCGGCGGTCAGGTCGCCGAGGGGTGCCACCTGCTCGACGGTCATGTCGGCGTCGAGCAGCAGCAGGTGGTCGGCGACGCCGCGGGCCCGCTCCATGAGCTCGGTCCGGTTGTGGCCGAAGTCCACCCAGGGGGTGTGGTGGAGCTCGCCCGGCAGGTCGGCCAGGAGGTCACGGATCAGCTCCGGAGTGCCGTCGGTCGATCCGGTGTCGCAGATGACCCACGAGTCGACGAGATCCCTGACCGAGTCGATGCAGCGCTCGATCACCGGTGCCTCGTCCCGCACGATCATGCACAGCGCGAGGCGCGGCCTGCGTCGGTCGTTCATACCTCGTCCCATCCTCGGCCGGCGGGTCGGAACCCGAGCTGCTGCAGCGCCGCGGCCTCGAGGACCGACGGCGCGTGGCCGACACAGCGCAGGGTCGCGTCCTCGATCCAGGCGGCACGTGTCGGTTCGATCAGGAGGGCGGCCGCGTCGGCGACGACCTGGACGAGGGTCGTCCCACGGGCCGACAGCTCGGCGCAGCGCTGACGGAGCCGGGACCGCACGGCACCGTCGGGCAGGGAGGGCAGCTCCCCGAGCAGCACCACCTCCGCCCGGACGCAGCCGAACGCGACGACTCCGACGAGGCCGGTCACCTGACCGGCCGACAGCGAGTGCAGGGGTGCCCCGGCGAAGCCGTCGAGCCCGCACTCCGCGAGCAGCTCGTCCAGGCGGTCCAGCACCGGGGTCACGTTGGCACCCAGGAACGCAGCGAGGAGCGCCACGTTGTCCGCGACGTCGAGATGGCGGTCCAGCGCCTCCGACGTCCGGAGCAGGCTGACCACGGAGCCCCGACGCACGAGCCGTCCGCTGGCGACCAGGTCCTCCCCGCTGAGGAGCGCCAGGAGGTGCTCGCCCTCCAGGCGGTCGCGGCAGACGACCGCGAGCGCGTCCCGTCTCTCCACCCGCAGGGACACGGCGCGGAGCACGTGGTCGTCGTGGCGGTCGAGCTCGGCGGGCACCTCGATCCGGCGGCGCCCCGGGTCGCGGACCCTGCGGCGCACGACCACGTCCTCGGCCCACACGAGCACGTCGTCGCCGAGGTCCCCCGGCGGCGGGGCAGGGGCATCCCGGAGGTCGATCCCCGCGGATCGACCGGGTCCCTGACCGGCGCTCCGGACGTCGGGGTCGAGGTCCAGCACCAGCGCCCTGCGGGCCGGGGCGACGACCGCGTGGTCCCGCAGCCAGGCCGGTCCGTCCTCGAGCAGCTCCGCCGAGTGGCGGCGGTAGCCGGCTGCGGGGCTGGTCGCGGCGTCCAGGATGCGTGACACGAGGACGTTCCGGCTGAACGGCTCGGCGATCGTCCAGGTGTCCGCGATCCGGTGCCGGTCGGACGGCATCGTCGCGATCAGGTCCGATGCGCTCTCCGGCTGCACGTCGAGCGGTCCGGCCGGGACGAGCACGCCCGGACGCAGGTGGTCGATCAGGTGGAGCTCGTAGCCGAGGTCGCAGAGGCGCGTGCGGAGCGCCGTGACCGACCAACCGAGGAGGCCCAGCATGCTGGCGTTGCACTCGAGCACGAGCACCGGCCGGCACCCCGACGCGAAGAGTGCCGCCATCCCGTCGAGGGCGGCGATCTCGGACCCCTCGATGTCCATCTTCACCACGTCGAGGCGATCCCATCCCAGGGCGGCCGTGAGGGCGTCGACAGTGGCCGCCTGCACCTCGACCGACGCGGGGTCCGTGATCCCCTCTGCCAGGACGTGCCCGTGGATGCTGCGGGGGACGAAGCGCACGCTGCGGACGTCGTCGGAACCCGCGATCGCCGCATGCGCCACGTGGACCTCGTCGAAGCCGTTGCGGTCCGCGGCGAGCGACAGCCAGCGGGCGTGCTCCTCGTTGGCGTCGACGGACAGAACCGAGGCGCCGAGCGCGGCCGCGGTCAGCGAGAACAGCCCGAGGTGCGAACCGAGGTCCAGCACGCGGTCGCCGGGTCGCACGGCGCCGACGAAGGCGCGCTGCACCGGTTCGTCGATGGTGTCGTGGCCGTGCTCCAGGAACCACGCGGCGACGGCGTCGCCTGCGTCGGGATCCGCGCAGAGCACGACCGGAGGTCCACCGGCGACCGAGGCGCGGACGTAGTCGACCCGCTCGTCGACCGCGGTCGTCCTCCCTCCTCCCACCACCTGTGGCATCGTAGCGACCGATGATCGGCAGGGAGGGCGCCGCTCGGCGCAGCGCGACGCTTCGCAGGCGACCGCACCGCCACGCCGGCGCAGGCCGTGACGCCCGACGCTGCCGCGGCGCGGACGCCGGACCGCTCGACGGATGAACACCCAGGTCAGCGTCGTTTACAGCACGTTCCGCGACGACCCGGGGTTCGAGTGGTTCGCGAGGGGTCTGGCCCGTCAGCTCGGCGACGACCACGTCGAGGTCGTCGTCGTGGACGGGTCCGGCCTGGACCGCGCCGACGAGCTCGCAGCTGCAGCCGGCGACGCCTTCGAGCTCGTTTGGCTCCCGGCCAAGCCGACGGTGATGAACGGGCCGCACCGGCGGACGTCCCGGGACCTGCACGCGGCGTCGAGCGCACGCAACACGGGTCTGGTCGCGAGCACGCAGCCCTACGTCGTGTTCGTCGACGACTGCTCCGTGCCCGGCCCTCGCTGGTGGGAGTCGGTCCGTGAGGCGTCGCGCCAGCACTACGTGGTGGGCGGGAGCTACGAGAAGCGGACCGGGATGGTGGTGGAGGACGGGCGCCTGACCGCCGGCACGACCATCGGACGGGACATCCGCTGGGACGACGGCGACGACCGGATCGTGGTGCCGATCCCCGCCTCGCACCTCTTCGGATGCACGATCGGTGCACCGAGGGAGGCGCTGATCGCCGTGAACGGCTTCGACGAGCTGTGCGACGGCACCGGCGGGGAGGACTGCCAGCTCGGCCTGCGGCTGGAGCACGCCGGACACAGGCTGTTCTACGACCGGTCGATGATGACCGTCGAGAGCCACGACCTCCACGTCGGCCAGGGCCAGTCGGTCGGTCGCATCGACCCGCGGATCAGCCCCGAGGAGTACATGTCGATGCTGGCCCGCAACGGCGTGGAGCGACGCTCGACCACCGGCGGGCACGACGCGTCCCACATGGCGCTCGACCTGGTGCTCGGTCTCCGCTCCGTCGCCAGCCTGGGCAACCACTACGACCTCGCCACGCTCGAGGTGGGTGACCTCGACGCGACGGCCGACGACCTCCCCGACAGGTTCTGGTTCGACGGCCGACCGTTCGACGAGCTCTGAGGGCCGTCACCCATCGCGGCCGCGTGGACCGCTCCCGTGGTTCCGGGGATCGACCGGTGACACGGGGCCCGTGAGCCCCTAGCGTCGGGCCATGAACAGGCTGCGCATCCTGCTGGCGGCGGTCCTCGGACTCGCCCTCGTCGCGGCGGTGGCTCCCGCCGCATCGGCCGGCGGCTGGTCCCCGCCCCGGCCCGTGGCCGGATCCACCTCCGGTGGGGACCCGTACTTCCCCGCGGCGGGCAACGGCGGCTACGACGCGCTGCACTACGACCTGACCCTGGACTACACGCCCGCCACGCAGGCCTTGTCCGCACGGGCGATCATCGCCGCGACGGCGACGACCTCGCTGTCCTCGTTCAGCCTGGACCTGCGGGGGCTCACCGTCTCCCGGGTCATGGTGAACGGGCTGCCGGCGAAGTACGCCCAGGCCGGGGGAGAGCTGGTGGTGACCCCCAAGCTGCCGCTGCTCAAGGGCCTGCCGTTCCTGGTGCTGGTCGACTACGGCGGCACCACCGGCCAGCCGGAGGACAACACCGGCGCCCTGTACGGGTGGGTGAGCTTCCCCGATGGCGCGTTCGTCGGCAACGAGCCCGAGGGCGCGAGCACCTGGTACCCCGTCAACGACACGCCCACGGACAAGGCGACCTACACGTTCAACGTCACCGTGCCGCAGGGCACCACGGCTGTCGCCAACGGCACGCTGGTGTCGCAGACCACGAGGAACGGCCGCACGACGTCGCGCTGGCTCGCCACCGACCAGATGGCCAGCTACCTGTCGATGGTGGCGACCGGCGACTACGACGTGACCCGGTCCCGCACCTCGTCCGGCCTGCCCATCCTGAACGCGGTCGACCGGGACCTGTCCCCGGAGGACAAGGCCTCGACGGCCGAGGTCCTGGCGCTGCAGCCGTCGATGATCGACTTCTTCCAGACCAAGTTCGGCAAGTACCCGTTCTCCTCGTTCGGTGCTGTGGTCGACGACGACACCGACCCGGGGTACGCCTTGGAGAACCAGACCCGGCCCATCTACGCCGGCGCCCCCGACGAGTCCACGGTCGCCCACGAGCTCGCCCACCAGTGGTTCGGCAACAAGGTGACGCTGGGTCGCTGGAGCGACATCTGGCTGAACGAGGGCTTCGCCACCTACGCGGAGTGGATGTGGGGAGAGCACGTCGGGACCGACTCACCGCAGGCCGGCTACGACTACGTGATGTCGATCCCCGCCACGAACGCCTTCTGGAGCATCCCGACGGCGGATCCGGGAGCGGAGGACCTCTTCGCAGCGACGACCTACTACCGGGGAGGAGCGTTCCTCCACGCCCTGCGCCTCACCGTCGGCGACGACGCCTTCTGGAAGATCATCCGGCAGTGGGCGGCCAAGCCGGCCAACGTGCCGGTGAGCACCGCCGACCTCCTCGCCCTGAGCGAGAAGGTGTCGGGCCGGCAGCTCGACTCGCTGTTCGACTCCTGGCTGTACCAGCCGACCAAGCCGGCGCCGGTCGTCCCCTGACGCGCCATCCCCATGGACGGCGCAGCCGTCCGTGGGGATGGGTCCGTCCGAGCGGGAGCGTCGGTCAGACGCCGGTCGTGGATCCGCTGCGGTTCCTGTTGATGGCCCGGTAGATCAGCAGGGCGATGACCGCTCCCACGATCGAACCGAAGATCCCCGAGAGCTGCAGCGCTCCGTCAGCGCTGTCGCGTCCGAACAGAAGCCAACCCAGGAAACCTCCGATCAGCGATCCGATCAGGCCCAGCACCAATGTGCCGAGCACCCCCATCGGATCGGGACCGGGCACGAGGGCCCTGGCGATGAAGCCGGCGATGAGACCGATGATCAGGGCCCAGATGATCCACATCGGGTGTGCCTTCCTCCCGTGGCCCGGCTCGTTCCGGACGCATCGTGAGGGTTCCCGCACCGGCAGAGCAGGAAACATGACAGTTCGGTGTCGACGTCGGCCCCGCGCCGGCCGCTCCGATCGAGGTCGACCTCAGCGGTCGACGGCGCGCTCGAGGAGACGGGCGCTGTCGTCGAGCCCGCCGGGTCGGCTCCGCCGCAGCCACACGTCCCGGTACCTGTCGACCAGCCCCGCCAGCTCGGCCCGCTGCTCCTCGCTCGTCGTCGACGGTGCGCCCAGCCGATCGAGCAGGCGCAGCGCTCCCTGGCGGGCCAGCCCGATCGCCACGTCGACCTCCTCGACGACGACGTCGCCGTCCGGGGCATCGGGTCGGCTCCGCCGGAGCGCCGCGGACGACCTCTCGAGGTCGGCGACCACGGCGCGCACGGCGTCGGGGTCCGCTCGGCCGTCGCTCAGGTCCGGCACCTCCGGCAGGAGCGGCGGGACGAGCGGACTGACGTTGTAGGCGTTGGCGCCGGTCCGGCCGGCGACGGACCCGATGTCCACGAGGACGCCTCCGAGCTCGCCGGCGCGATCGCCGAGCAGGGCGTCGAGCGTCGAGGCCAGATCCAGCTCGGCGTTGGTGCGGGCGCACCAGGCCACGGCACCGCCGTACACGAGCGGCGGGTCGCTCACCGACGGCGGCTGGTGGTGGCCGTTGTCGCCCCAGTCCGCCACCAGGAACCCCTCCACGCCCTGGTCACGTGCAGCCGTGGCCGCGTCCAGCAGGTTCGCCCGCGCGTTGTCGAGCCGCCCGACGAACGAGTTCCACGTCGAGGTACCGGGCACCACCCACGCGTCGACCCCGGCGTCGCGGAAGGGGCCGAGCAGGGTCCCGAAGTCGGTGGGCGCGTCGAGGTCCACCCCGAGCTCCTCCATGACCTGCGCCACCAACGGGTGCACGTCCACGGGAGGACGGCGCGGCGACTCGTAGTTCCAGACGAGTGCCGTGATGTCGCCGGTGGGGAGCCGAGCAGCCAGCTCGGGGTGGTGCGCGACGACGTCGCCCCAGAACTGCACCCGATGACCGTCGGCCAGCAGAGGCTCGACGATGCGGAGGAGGTGCTCCAGGTAGACCGCGCCCACGCCGTCGGTCCCCGCCCGGGCCGAGCTGACGCCCCGGCCCAGCTCGAACGTCTCGTCGCAGCCCACGTTGACGGTGCGGGACCGCAGGAGGTCGGCCTGCTCACGGACGAGCGACACGACGAGCGCGGCGTTCTCGGGCGTCGGGGCGAGGACCCCCGGCGGCCACGTCAGGCCGGGCACGAGCTCGACGCCGTCGGGGCACTCCGCCCGGTCGCGGTAGCGGTCGAGGGCCAGCCACCGGCCCATGTGGCCGAAGCAGTTCTGGTTGGCGGCGAGCTCGATGCCGTGGCGGGCGCACGCGTCGTCGAGCCACGTGAGGTCGTCCGCGGTGAGCGGAGATGCGTTGCGCCACACATCGCTGTGGTCGCGGTAGGCGAAGGTGTGCTCGACGTACAGCTGCAGGTGGTTGAAGCGGCAGCGGGCCATGAGGTCGACCAGGCGGCTCAGGGTCTCCCGCGTGGGCACGCGGTCGCGGCTCACGTCGAGCATGACGCCGCGCGTGGCGATGTCGGGGTGATCGGTGACTCGGACGTGGGGGAGGGAGCCGTCGGGTCGGCGGAGCTGGTCGACGGTCTGCTCGCCGTAGCGCCGGCCGGCGTCATCGGCGTGGCGGAGCACGACGCCATCGTCGTCGATCACCAGGTCGTAGCCCTGCCGGGGGAGCGAGCCGTCGGCGACGAGCCGGGTGGGGGC
This sequence comes from Actinomycetes bacterium, assembly GCA_023434535.1. Lineage (GTDB taxonomy): Bacteria > Actinomycetota > Acidimicrobiia > Acidimicrobiales > Microtrichaceae > Dermatobacter. Next base: position 21,123 of record JAEYSR010000170.1, on the reverse strand, counting down.
GTGGGTGGAGCCCGGACGCTCCGGCCGCTCGACGGAGCGGGGGATCGGGTACAGGGCGGTGGATCCGTCGAGGTCAGACACCGTCGAAGAAGTCGAGGACGGTGCTCGTGGCGGAGATCTCGGTGTTGGTGGGTCCGGTGACGATCTCGAGCAGAGGGTTGGTGGATCCGGCCCACGTGTGCCCGGCGCCGATCAGGTCCAGTCGCTCGACCCGACGGTCCTCGGAGCAGCCCGTCCACACCGAGCGTCGCACCGTGGGGTGCGGCAGGTCGACGACCGGTTCGGGGTCGCATCCGGCCCTGGCCGCGTCGGACGCAGCGACCGCGTCGACCGACAGACCCAGCGGGGGAGCGAACACGACCTCGGACCCGCTGGGTGGAGCGATCGGATCGGCGGTGCCGTGGAGGATCAGCATGCTCGTGCCGGGCGAGTCGGGGCAGAGGTCGGTGAGGTTCACGCCACCCGAGCCCGCGGCGGCGGAGATCCGGCCCGGCACGGTGCACGACAACGCCTGGGCCATGGCCGCTCCGGCCGAGAACCCGGCGGCGTACTCCCGGTTGCGATCGACGCAGCCGTGGTCCTCCACGTGGTCGAGCAGCTCGCCGATGAACTCGATGTCGCGGGCATCGCTCTGGAGGCCGCCCGGCACGGCCCACCGTGGCCCCGGGTCGCTGCCGAGAGGGGTCAGCACGACGTAGTCGCGAGCGGTGGCGGCCGCAGCGAGACCGGAGTAGCCGTCCCATCCATCGGGGCCGACCAGGAAGGGGTGGAGGCTCACGAGCACGGGCCGGGGCTCCGTGCTCGGCGTCGCGGGGACGTCCAGCAGAGAGACCCGGTGGGCGCCGTCGACCTCCACGGTGACCACCGTGCGGCCGGTCGGCAGCGACTCGCCGGTGGCGCACCCTGCGGACGGCGCGACCTCCACGGACGGGTCGCGTCCACGATCGGGGCCGGGATCCACCACGCCCGCCGGCGGCTGGGTGGGTGGTGTGCACGCCGCTGCGACCGACGCCACGGCGAGCAGCACGCCGGCGACGACGGCCCGCCCGTTCATCAACCGTCGTTCGCCGGTCCGGACTCGTCCGTGCCCGTCTGTCCTGCCTCGTCCGTCCATGTCGCCTCCCGCCGTCAGCTCAGGAGCGTACCGGTGGGCCGCTGGCTCGATCCCGTCGGGGCGTTGTCGGTCGCGACGTCTCTCAGGCGGGTCTGCCACTCGCGGATCAGCGCGTCGGTGTCGGTGTCGTCGGGGTGGAAGCCCGGTCGCAGGTAGGCCAGGACCTGCCGGAGGAACCAGGGGCTGAGGAGCTTCTGGCGCATCAGGTTGCGGTGGAAGGTCCTGCGGTGCGCGGCGGTGATCTGCGCTCGGTCCTCCCAGACCGCCCGACCCCACTCGACGGCCACGTACCCGGCGAGGACCGAGCTCGTCACGGCGAAGCCGGCCGCGCGCACGCCGTACCCGGCGCCGGCGGCCTCCATCACGTCGAACGCCACGTTCTTGTGCTCCAGCTCCTCGAGCGCGTGCCACGCGATGAGCGGCTCGACCGCGTCCTGCCCGAACAACGTGGCCCTGGTCGAACGGTCAGAGAGCACGGCCTCGGCGAGGAGGCCGGTGTAGTGCTCGGCGGCCGCCGTCGCGGCGATCGGCAACGTCTCCGGCGGGAGCCGGGCGATCGCATCGACCAGGATCCCGATGGTGTGGTCGGCCCGGTCGGTCCTGTAGCCCATGGCGGCCAACCGCTCGTTGAGGCGGCGGTGCTCCCGGCCGTGCATCGCCTCCTGGCCGATGAAGCCCTTGACCTGGTCCCGCAGGACCGGGTCGCCGGCGACGGCGTCGCGGTGGCGACGCACGGAGGCGACGAAGAACTCCTCTCCCTTGGGGAACACGGCCGACAGCGTGGCGAGGAAGTGGCTGAAGATCGGGTCCCCGGGCACGATCCACGACTCGAGGTCGTGCTCGGCGTGGTCGTGGCGGAGTCGACGCACCGGGATGCGCCGAGAGGCCGACGGCCTGGCCGCCCGGTCCCTCCGGCGACGTCGAGGACCGGTCGGAGGAGCGGTGGTGGTCACGAGGGCCTCCCTGCGGTCGACGGGCCGGCGGCGAGCGCCGCGGCGAACGGGGCCAGCTGCGCGGCCGACGCGATGACCTGGTCGGGATCGCCGAAGCCCTCGAGCCGTGACACCGCCGCACCCTGGAGCAGGGCGAAGGCGAACTCGACGATCCGTCGGGCGACCTCGCGGTCGTCGATGTCGGGGGAGAACCACAGCAGTAGGTCGACGACCGTCTCCTCGAGCGTGGCGGCGACGCCGTGGACGATGCTGCGCAGCTCGTCGTCGGTGCGGGCGGCGACGACCACCTCGAGCACCGCGGCGTAGGTGGGACCCGATGCGATCTCCCACAGCGCCTCGACCGCCCGGTCCAGGGTGCGCTCGGACTCGGGCACCTGCCGGAACGCAGCGGTGAACCGTGAGGCGTGCTCGTCGAACAGCTGCTCGACCGCGGCGACCACCAGGTCCCGCTTGCTGGGGTAGTGGTGCGTCTGGGCGCCCCGCGAGACGTGGGCGTGGTCAGCGACCAGTCGGGTCGTCGTGCCGGCGTAGCCGTACTCGACCAGGCAGTCGATGGTGGCGTCGAGGAGCGCCCGCTGGGTGGCGGCGCTGCGGTCCTCCTGCGTGCGGACCGGTCTGGTCCCGGCTGGTTCCAACGTGCCCTCCTGTCGTCCCCGGCTCAAGAAACCAACCGGCTGGTTTGTTATATGCGACGACGCCCGTCCGGTCAACGTTGCGGTGCTCCCGGCTCGACGCCGCTGCGTGCGGGCAGGTCGTCGTCGCCGTAGCGTCCCGGCGATGACGGACTCCACGATCTCGATCGAGCCGCTCACCGGCGGCGACGGAACGGTCCTGCTCGGGTCCCTGGCCGACGTCGACATCGGCGCCGTCGGCTACGTCGAGTCCGAGTGGCGCTGCACCGGGACGGCGACCTCGTACCGCGCTCCCCTGGGACTCGGGGCCGACGGTCGCTGGTCGCTCGAGGCCGACGACTCCGCCCCGTTCTCGACCAGGGCGGTCGTCCGAGCTCCGGTGGATCGGTCCCGGGCCAGCGGCACGTTGGTCGTGGAGTGGCTGAACGTGAGCAGCGGGACCGACGCCGCCCCCGTCTTCGGGTTCGCCGGCCCGGAGATCGTCCGCGCCGGCCACACCTGGGTGGGCGTGTCGGCCCAGTGGGCGGGCGTGGTGTCCGCCCCTGCGTTGGTGGACGTCGGCGGGCCGGGACTGGTCGCCCTGCAGGACGCGGACCCCGCCCGGTACGGCACGCTCCACCACCCCGGCGACGCCTACTGCTTCGACCTCTTCACCCGGGTGGTCGACGGCCTGGTCGCCGGCCTCGGCCCGTTCGAACCCGACTCGTTCGACACGGTGATCGCCGTCGGCGAGTCGCAGTCCGCCTACGCGCTCACGACCTACGTCAACGGGTTCCAGCCGCGGAGCGAGCGCTTCGACGGCGTGCTGATCCACAGTCGCGGCGGGCCGTGCATGCCGCTCGGGGAGCCGGGCCGTGGCGTCGACCTGGAGGCCGGCCGCCACGACCACGCGGTGCGGATCCGTGACGACCTGCGCATCCCGGTGCTGGTGCTGCAGACCGAGACCGACGTGCTCGGCCACCTCGATTCGTACTCGGCGCGCCAGGCCGACACCGACCGGCTCCGGCTCTGGGAGGTCGCCGGCTCCGCCCACGCGGACCGCTCGCTGATCGGAGACTTCGAGGAGTTCCTCGGCTGCGACGAGCCCGTGAACCGCGGTCAGCAGCGCTTCGTGGTCCGCAGCGCGCTGCGCCACCTGGTGGCGTGGGCCGACGGCGGGTCGCCGCCGCCGACGGCTGCACCGCTCGACGTGGTCGGGACGGGCGACGAGCGCGGCCGACCGGTCTACGCGCTCGACGACGTCGGCAACGTGACCGGCGGCGTCCGCACGCCGTGCGTGGACGCCCCAGCGGAGGTGCTCTCGGGCCTGTGCGCCCCGGGGGCCAGCCACGTGTGCCTGCTGTTCGGCCGACGCCGACCTGCGCCGGAGGACGTGCTGCGGAGTCGGTACCCGACGGTCGGCGACTACGAGGTCGCGTACGCCGCAGCCACCGCCGCTGCGGTCGACGCCGGGTTCGTTCTGGCCGAGGACCGCGACGAGATCCTCGCCGACGCCCACCCGGAGCTCATCACCTGGTGACCCGGCGCAGCTCCCGTTCTGTTGTGCGAGGAGCCCGCGAACAGGGGCTCCTCGCACAACAGAACGGCGGTCAGTCCGGGTCGGAGTCGAGGGAGCCGAGGTCGTCGGGCACGTCGACGGCGTACTGGCGTAGGACGTCGAGCGGGACGATCTCGAGCACGCGCTCGTTGGTCGACGCCAGCACCACCGGTGCCGCCGCGCCGTCGCGGTGGGCCCGCAGCCAGTTCATGGCGGTCACGCACCAGCGGTCGCCCGGCACGAGGCCGGGGAACCGGTACATCGGGGCCGGCGTCGTGAGGTCGTTGCCGATCGAGCGCTGGTGGTCGAGGAACTCGGCGGAGACGACCGCGCAGATCGTGTGGCTTCCCAGGTCCTCGGGCCCGGTGCGGCAGCAGCCGTCGCGGAAGAACCCCGTCAGGGGCTCGGTGCCGCACTCCTCCAGCGGTCCCCCGAGCACGTTGCGCTCGATCCCGGGATCGGCGTCGGACGGACCGGACTGCGAGGGGTGCTGCACCTCAACAGCCTGCCCCAACTCGGACCCGCGCCACGCCCGTTCTGTTCTGCGGAAGCGGTCAGAACTGGCCGCTTCCGTAGAACAGAACGGGTCAGAGGCGGCGGGCCAGATCCAGGCGGGCGACGGCCTGGTGGTGCTCCGGCGCGCCGGCGGCCGCTCGGGCCACCGCCGTCTCGAGGACCGCCTCGTCCCACGGCTGCACGGTGGCGTACCGCAACAGGTCGACGGCGCTCCCATGGGCCAGCAGCGCCTCGCGGAGCGTCACGTCGAGCAGGTGCCGGTGGTCGACGACGGTGGGAGCCTCGCTGTCGGGGAGCAGCGACCCTCCGTAGCGGTGGACGGCGGAGGTGACCGAACCGGCGTCGAGGTCGGCCCGGAGCTCGAGGACGTCGGCGGTGACCGGGACGGTGAGTCGGTACGGCCGGGACGCGATGCCGCCCCCGAGCTTCGAGCGCAGGTGCGACAGCTCTGCCTTGACGGTGGTCGCACGGACCGGTCGGTCGCCGTACACGTGCATCTGCAGCTCGTCGAGAGTCGACGGACCGGCCAGCGCGAGCGCGGCGAGGAGCTCGAACTGACGCGGCGTGAGCTGGAGGGGGACCCCACCGAGCGACGCGCTCGGATGACCGAGGAGGCGCAGCTCCAGGATGGGGCCTGTGCCCTCGAGCGACAGGGGGTCGCTCCCGGCCGGGGCCACCGGCATGACGGCCTCCGGGCCGGCCGGACCGACGGCGTCGGCCGGCCGCGGGAGGTGCTCCTGGACCAGCCTGCTCAGCGTCGAGACGGTGACCTCGGCCAGCGGGGAGGCGGTGTCCCATCGTCCCGACAGGTCGATGACCCCGATCGGCGTTCCGCCGTGGTCGAGCACCGGGGCGGACCAGCACACCCAATCCCGCACGGCGTCGCACCAGTGCTCCGCGGAGAACACGCTGGCCGGGCGACCGGTGCGCAGCGCCATGCCGAGAGCGTTGGTTCCGGCGGACGTCTCGTCCCACCTGCCTCCGGGGACGAACCCGACTCGCTCGGCGTCCCGCCGCATGGTGCGGCCGCCGGCGCTCCAGATGATGCGGCCCTCGGCGTCGGTGACCGCGGCGACCATGTCGCCGAGGTCCGCCGCCTGGGTGAGCTGCTCCTCGATGCCGACGTCCGAACGTCGGATCGCGGAGGACTCCCAGAGCTCCTGCACCGTGGACTCGTCGACGTCGATGGGGGCCGCGCCGGCGCCCGCGTCGACTTCGACCCGCTGGCACAGCGACCACGACTCGTCGATCGGAGCGCGTGCCCGGCCCGTCTCGCGCTCCCGCTCGACCCGCTCGCGGCGGCGATGGAGCTCGGGATCGGCCATGTCGGCTCCCGTCGGTCGGGATTCGGGGCGGACGTGGTCGGCGGTCGAGGGGCGGCCTCGACGCCAACCTTCCCCCAACCCTATGCCCGTCATCGTGTGTGACACCGGTCGCACCGGCTCGGTGCCGCCGGCGCCAGCGGACGATCCACGACGACAGGAGTGCGGACATGCTGCATGCGATCCCGGGCGGCGAGGCCAGCCCGATCACCATCCGGAGCCGCTACGACAACTACATCGGCGGCGAGTGGGTGCCCCCGGTCGACGGGCGCTACTTCGAGGACCCGTCACCGGTCAACGGGAAGACCTTCTGCGAGGTGGCCCGTTCCTCGGCCGCGGACGTGGAGGCGGCGCTCGACGCCGCGCACGCGGCCAAGGACGCCTGGGGACGGACCAGCGCGACCGAGCGCTCCAACGTGCTGCTCGCCATCGCGCAGCGCATGGAGGACAACCTCGAGGAGCTCGCCGTCGTCGAGACGTGGGAGAACGGCAAGCCGGTGCGGGAGACGCTCGCCGCGGACCTGCCGCTGGCCGTCGACCACTTCCGCTACTTCGCCGGCGTCATCCGGGCCGAGGAGGGGTCGATCACCGAGCTCGACGACGACACCGTCGCCTACCACTTCAACGAGCCGCTCGGCGTGGTCGGCCAGATCATCCCGTGGAACTTCCCACTGCTGATGGCGACGTGGAAGCTGGCGCCGGCGCTCGCCGCCGGCAACTGCGTGGTGCTCAAGCCGGCGGAGCAGACGCCGATGTCGATCCTGCACCTCATGGGGCTCATCGGCGATCTCCTGCCCCCTGGCGTGGTCAACGTCGTCAACGGCTTCGGGGTCGAGGCCGGCAAGCCGCTGGCAGCGAGCCCCCGGGTGGCCAAGGTGGCGTTCACGGGTGAGACCACGACCGGCCGGCTGATCATGCAGTACGCGTCGGAGAACCTGAACCCCGTCACCCTGGAGCTGGGCGGCAAGTCCGCCAACGTGTTCATGGAGGACGTGATGCGGGCCGACGACGCCTTCCTCGACAAGGCGCTGGAAGGGTTCGCCATGTTCGCCCTCAACCAGGGCGAGGTGTGCACGTGTCCGTCTCGGGCCCTGATCCAGGAGTCGATCTACGACGACTTCATGGAGAAGGCCATCGCCCGGGTGGAGGCCATCGTCGCCGGCGACCCGCTCGACACCGACACGATGATCGGCGCGCAGGCCAGCAACGACCAGCTCGAGAAGATCCTGAGCTACCTCGACATCGGCCGTGCCGAGGGCGCGGAGGTCCTGACCGGTGGCCACGCACGGGAGGTGGCGGGTCACGAGGGCGGCTACTACGTCGAGCCGACGGTCTTCCGCGGCACCAACGACATGCGCATCTTCCAGGAGGAGATCTTCGGCCCGGTGGTCGCGGTGACCACGTTCTCCGACGAGGCCGAGGCCATCGAGATCGCCAACGACAGCCTCTACGGGCTGGGCGCCGGGGTGTGGACCAGGGACGCCAACTCGCAGTACCGACTGGGGCGGGCCATCCAGGCCGGGCGCGTGTGGACGAACTGCTACCACCTGTACCCGGCGGGCGCGGCGTTCGGCGGGTACAAGTCGTCCGGCATCGGCCGTGAGAACCACAAGATGATGCTGGACCACTACCGGCAGACCAAGAACCTGCTGGTCAGCTACGACCCGAACAAGCTCGGCTTCTTCTGACCGACATGGCCGCCGCACGAGTGCCGACGAGTCGGGTGGACGCCACGCCCGCTGCGGTCGAGCTGATCGATCGGCTGGTGGAGCAGCACGGACCCGTCCTGTTCCACCAGTCCGGCGGTTGCTGCGACGGCAGCTCGCCGATGTGCTTCCCGTTGGGGGAGTTCCGGATCGGCGGGTCCGACGTGTGGCTGGGCGACGTCGGGGGCGCTCCGTTCCACATGTCGAGCGAGCAGTTCGAGTACTGGCGACACACGCACCTGACCCTCGACGTCGTCCCGGGTCGGGGGTCGGGGTTCTCGCTGGAGGCGCCCGAGGGCGTGCGGTTCCTGATCCGGTCCCGGCTCTTCACCGACGAGGAGGCCGCCGGTCTGGCCGACGTCCGGGTCGGCCCGCTCGACTGAGGGCCGCACTCCGGGCACCCCACCGTTCTGTTCTGCAGAAGGAGTCGGAACCGACCGCTTCTGCAGAACAGAACCGGTCAGGCGGGGGTGGCCGGCGGGTTCGGGTCCATGAAGAACTGCAGGCCCTTCGCCGTCGCGACGACCTGGGCGAGCTCGTCCTGGTGGGCCGCCACGTACGCGGCGTTGGCGGCCGCGAGCTCGGGCGACGGGACGGGATCGGCGGCCAGCGCCACCATCTCGTCGGTGTCGGGCAGCCCGGCCAGGCGCAGCTGGTTGCGGAGGGTGTCGGAGAAGGCGACCGCCTCGGCGAAGCCGCGTCCGATGTCGTCGCCCTTCGGGTCGCGCACGACGACGGCGCCCTCGCAGATCTGCACGCCGTGGGCGAAGAACGCCGACTGGCCGCCCTCGACGATCGGGGTGAGCGTGAAGGTCGCGATGTCGTCGGGGAGGTCGTCGAAGGCGAAGCGGTAGTGGTCCGGGAACCACGTGTGGGTCGCCGGGTAGCGGTCGGGGCGCGGCGTGTGCTCGACCTTCACCCAGCGGTCGACCGACATGGTCCCCCACGTCAGATGCGTGTCGCCGCCCGGGTCCATGTAGGTGCCGCCGACGCGCCGGGTCATCGTGGCCGGCGGCTCGTCGCCGGTGCAGTGGTAGAAGGCCTCGTAGTCGGCCTTGTGCTCGGCGAACACGGTGACCTGGCGGTCGCCGACCAGGTGCATCATGAACCAGTCCCACCCGGGAGGGTCGGGCTGGCCGATCGAGTTCGACGCCCGCACGACCGCGACCGGCGACATGCCGGCGAGGAATCCCCACTGGTGGTCGAACCACAGCTCGCCGCGCACGATCGGGATCTCACGACCGTCGATGGTGATCGAGCTGTGGTCGCCGTCGAGGCCGATCGCGGGGATCGAGTAGTAGTAGGTGCCGATCCCGGCGACCGACGGCATCGCTCCGTGGTCGCCCTGCTCGAGGACGGCCTTGCCGTGGTCGAGGCTGAGGTCGCAGGCCAGGCCGAGCGGACGGTCGCCGCCCAGGTCCACGCCGGTCGCCCGCACCCGCATGGGCAGCAGGGCGCCCTTGCCGGCGGACTCGAAGGAGTTGGCCCCGACCCGGAAGCTGAACGGCGAGGCGTCGGTGCGGATCAGACCGCTCGTGCCGAGGGTGACGAGGGGTTCGGCCTGGTGGTGGCGATCGCCGCGGGTGCTGATCGCGAACTGGACCTCCGCGGCCAGGTTGTCGAGCGGGGACAGCCCGACCTCCTTGGCGAACGCCGGCGGGTACAGCGCCTGCTCGAAGAGCATGAACTCGATGCCGTACTCGTTGCCGTCCGCGTCCCACAGGCTGCCGACCAGGAAGTGCCATCCGCACTGGGCGCCCAGGTCGACCTGGTCGTCGCGGGGGAACTCGAGGTGGACCTCGTCGGGCATCGAGGCGTAGCCGACGTTCGACGCCGCACCCATCAGGTTCCGCATGGTGTACGCCTGCAGGGGAGTGAGGTGGTCGCAGTGCTCGAGCATCGCCCGCCACAGGTCGCTGCGGTCCGGGACGTGGCTGACCGGGTGCTCCAGCAGGTGGTGGAGGTACCGGCGCATCCTGGTGGCGATGGCGTCACCGCTGTTGCGGGCGCTCGTCAGCGTGGCCAGTGTGCCGGGGTCGATCCGCGACTCGTCGAAGGAGGACAGGCCCAGCAGGTGGGCGGCATCCTGCAGGGTGGCGGCGTCCAGATCCGCGGTCGTGTCCGGCGGGGTCGCACCCTGACCGGTCGTGCTCTGCGCCGCCGGGCCCTCGGCGGTCGTGACGGTGTCGTGGGAGGTGCGATGTGAAGCGGTCATCACCGCCCCATCGGCATCACACGGGCTGAACTGAGGCCTCCACCGCAGGCGCCGCGAGCCGTCCGAGCTTGATCGTCGCGACGACCATGCCCACGAGCGCCACGATGATCAGAGCGTCCTGCGCCCGATCGATCAGCAGGTGCTCCTGGTACGCCGTCAGGGCCAGCGCCATGGCGACGATCGGCTTGAGGACGGTGACGGTCGGCAGGCTCGTCTGCACGTCGCCGGCCTGGTAGCTCGACTGCTGCCAGAACGTCCCGAGCGACGCCGTCAGCGCCATGCCCCACAGCTCCCAGGTGGTGAGCCCGGCGACGATGCCGTCGGAGAAGCCGTGGATCCCGGTCTTGGTGAGCGGCGCCGAGAGGCCGAGCATCACGCCGGCGGCGACGGCCAGCACGAGCGATCGCTTGGTGCCGTGGGGCAGGGACGCGGCCGACCACACGCACGCCGCCACGAGCGGCGTGCAGATGATCAGGGCCGGGACCCATGACGGGAACGGAGGTCGGTTCAGCCCGGCGGTCGGCTCGCCCAGGATGACGAAGAGCCCGAGCGAGGCGATGAGGACTCCGGCCCACGCCCACTCCTCGCCCGTCAGACGCCGCTTGTTGGCCCAGGCGGCCAGCGGGAGGGCGAACAGCAGCGTTGTGACCAGCAGCGGCTGGACCAGGAGGAGGCTCCCCACGGCCAGCGCCCACGCCTGCACTCCGAAACCTGCGATGTCGGCGGCGATGCCCGCCACCCACACCGGTCGTCGGGCCAGCGAGGCCAGCATCCCGACGCCGAGGGCCGAGTCGTCGCCGATCGTGGTCGTGCCGCGCTGCTGCAGGACCGACGCGAGGGCGAAGAGCAATGCCGCGACGAGCGAGAGGACGATCGCGAGGGCCATCAGCGCGTCGGCGTCGGGGGCTCGACCGACCGCACCGCTCCGATGTCGTGGAGGTCGGGCCGCGGCGTCATCACGTGATGGGGGTGCCGTCCCACTGGACGTCGAAGAACTGGGCGGCGACGAGGTCCTCCCGGGACTTCTTGTCGACGCCGACGACCTTGCGGTACTGGTGGACGTGCTGCAGCGACAGGACGGTGTAGAGCAGCGGCAGGTGGTCGTGGGTCTGGTCGTACACGCCGGTGGCGCCCTTGGCGGCCTCTGCGTCCTCCTTGGCCCGACGCAGGTGCAGCACCATGTCGCGGAGCACCGCCTCCTTGATCATCTTCTTCCGCCCGGCGGGCACGACCACGGGGGCGTCGGGCTGGGGGCCGAAGAGCGCGTCGTCGAGCTCCTCGGCGGTGGCGACGGTGCAGCCGGCCGTCGGGCGAGGGTTGCACTCCACCATGTGGTGGGTGCCGTCGTCGGTGACGAGGTAGTCGAAGCTGATCTGGCCGGTCCACCCGAGCTCTCCGACGATCGCCTCCGCCGCCGCGAGGGTCTCGGGGGCGTCGACGGATTCGAACACGATGCCGCCGCGGTCGTCGATCGCCAGCGGGTGCTCGTACGTGGAGTGCAGGAGCACCTTGCCGTCGCGCACGACGCTCCAGCTGCAGCGGTCGACGCCCTGGAGGAACTCCTGCACCAACCAGGGGTCATCCTCGGTGGGATGGATGTCGGCCGGGTCGCCCTCGCCGGCCAGAGGCCCGCTGTTGGTCAGGATGTCCAGTCCGCCGCGGCCGAACGCGGCGCGGGCGAACCAGTGGTCCCACCGTCCGAGCGCGTCGGCCAGCTCGGCATCGGAGGTCACCGTGATCGACTCGGCGACCGGGAGGCCGAGGTCCCGGCACAGCTGGGCGAAGGTGACCTTGTCGTGGACGCGGGCCAGCGTGTCGAAGTCGGGGAAGAACAGCTCGGCCGAGGTGGGCAGGCGGTCGCGGTGCGCCGCGAGGTAGAAGACCTCCTCGAACATCGGCAGCACGAGCTGGATGTCGTACTGCTCGATGGCGGCGGCGACGTCGGCGACGAACTGGTCCGACTGCTGCGTCGGGGCCGCCGTCACGATGTGGCGCTCGGCGCCGCGCGAGTGGCTTCCGGGCGCGGCGTCGAAGGTGTCGGATGCGGTGACGACGTTGCCGGTCTCGCCGAGCTTGTGGATCTCGTCCACGGCGAAGGGCATGCGCGACGTCGTCGCCAGGACGTTCACGGGAGGGTGAGCCATCGGGCGAGCGTATCGGCGGCCTCCGCAGAAGCGGCCGGGCCGCGCCACGCCCGCGTGGGTGAACCGGAGGACCCCGGCGGGGGCGTCGGATCCGCCGCGGCGGCCCGGTCAGCCGGTGGCGTCGATGAAGTCGGCGATCACCGTCGCCAGCTCCGGACCCTTGTCCTCCTGGAGGAAGTGCCCGCCGCCCTCGATGGTGGTGTGGGGCTGGTCGGCGGCGCCGGGGATGCGCTCGCGGAAGGGCCTGTCGCCACCCTTGGTGATCGGATCCTGGTCGCTGAACGCCGTGAGGACCGGTCGGTCGAACTGCTCCAGGACCTTCCACGCCTCGGCGTTGGCGAGCCCACCCGGGTCGTCGGGGGTCGTCGGGACGAGGGTCGGGAAGATGCGCGCCCCGGCGAGGTAGGAGTCGTCGGGGAACGGGGCGTCGTAGCCGGCGACGACGGACTCGGGCAGGTCGGTGGCCGTGCCGCCGTTGATGATGAGGCCGACGGGGAACACCTCGGTCTCCTGCGAGAAGCGCTGCCAGTCGAGGAACGCGTCGGTGATGCGACCGGTGCCGTCGGGCAGACCGGTGTTGCCGACGACGAGGCGGGCGAAGCGGTCCGGGTTCGCGGCGACGACGCGGAGGCCGACGAGGCCGCCCCAGTCCTGTCCGAAGAAGGTGACGTCGCGCAGGTCGAGCTGTCGGACGAGCAGGTCCTCCATCCAGGCGACGTGGCGGGCGTAGGTGTAGTCGGACGTGCTGGTCGGCTTGTCGGACCGGCCGAAGCCGACGAGGTCGGGTGCGATCACGCGGTGCCCGCGCTCGACCAGGACGGGGATCATGTGGCGGTAGAGGAACGACCAGGACGGCTCGCCGTGCATGAGCAGCACGGGTGCGGCGTCGGAGGGACCCTCGTCGAGGTAGGCGACCCGCAGCGTCGCCCCGTCGCCGTCGGCCGGATCCAGCGTCGGCACCTCGGCGTACCGGGGCTCGAACGGGAAGTCGGGAAGGTCGACGAAGCGCTCGTCGGGTGTGCGGACGATCTCCATGGCTGTCTCCTCGTCTCGGTCTGTCTGTCTCGTGCTCGTCCTGTTCTGCGAAAGCGGTGAGAACCGACCGCTTTCGCAGAACAGAACGGGTGGCTACTGGCGGGCGGCGGCGTGGGCCGCCTCCGCGGCGTCGACGTCGGTGTGGCGGTCGGGGCTGAGCTGGATGACCAGCTCCTGCAGCGTCCCGGCGAACGGGAACGGGCCGGTGTAGCGCTGCGAGACGGCCGAGCCGTGGTCGTGGCCGATGCTCGCGCCGACCGAGCTCATGATGCGCATGAGCAGCGGGAGGTCCGCGCTGCCGCTGGGCACGCCGTCGACCTCGAGAGCCACCGAACCGGCCGACCCCTCGGCCCGGCGCAGCTTCACCGTGAGCACGCTGTCGCCCGTGGGCACCTCGGCATCGGACACGACGATCGTGTGGTCGTCGAACGCGTTGTAGTCCACGACCAGGCGGTCGTCCTGGACGAACACGCTCATGCCCGAGTTCTCGGTGCCGGTCGCGAAGATCACGCCGTCGTCGCCCGGCCCGCGGCTCACGGTGGCGACCATGTCCACGTCGCGACCGCCGATCGCGGCGCCGGCCTGCGCCGGCATCTGCCACGGCGAGGGTCGGTAGACGTAGCGGCGGCTCTCGGGATGGGGCGACAGCGGTCGGAACCTCGTGCCGAACAGCTCGATGAGGCGGTCGTCGAGCGGGAGCACCCGGTTGGACTCGGCCTCGGCCCACCACAGCTCGACCAGCTCCGCCAGCAGCTCGGGCTCGGTGTCGGCCAGGTCGTGGCACTCGGACGGATCGGCGGCCAGGTCGTAGAGCTCCCAGCGCTCGGTGTCGTAGTCGGCGCCCTTGTCGTGCTTGCACACCGCCTTGTGGTGGTCGCGCACCAGGGCCCGGCTGCCGGCCATCTCGAAGTACTGGACGGTGTTGGTGGCGGGGTGCGAGGCGTCGCGGAGCACCGGGGCGAACGACCGACCCGTGATCGGGCGCTGCTCGACCCCGCGGTAGGTGTCGGGAGCCGTGATGCCGACGAGGTCGTACACGGTCGGGGCGACGTCAGACGCGTGGGCGAACTGGTCGCGCCGGCTGCCGGCCTGGTCACCGAGGCCCTGCGGCCAGCGGACGACGAGCGGCACGTGGACGCCGCCCTCGTGGGTGTTCTGCTTGTACCAGCGGAACGGGGAGTTGCCGCACTGGGCCCAGCCCCAGGGGTAGTTGGTGTGGCTGTGCGGGCCGCCGATGTCGTCGAGGCGCTCGATCGCCTGGTCGGGGGTCTCGAGGATCCCGTTGAAGAACTTCATCTCGTGCATGACGCCGTACGGGCCGCCCTCCTGGCTGGCCCCGTTGTCGGACATCAGGACGACGATCGTGTTGTCCAGACGACCCAGCTCGGCCAGACCGGCCAGCAGCCGTCCGACCTGGTCGTCGGTGTGGTCGAGGAACGCGGCGAACGCCTCCTGGAGGCGGGCGGCCAGCCGGCGTTCGGTCTCGGGCAGTTCGTCCCACGCCTGGACGCCGGGGTTCCGAGGGGCCAGCTCGGTGTGGTCGGGGATGACGCCCAGCTCCTTCTGGCGGTCGAACCACCGGGAGCGGACCACGTCCCAGCCCTCGTCGTAGCGGCCGCGGTACTTGGCCATGTACTCCGCCGGCGCCTGGTGCGGAGCGTGGGTGGCGCCGAGCGCGAAGTACGTGAAGATCGGGCGGTCGGGCCGGACGTTGTTGCTGGCCGTGATCATCTCGAGCGCCCGGTCGACCAGGTCCTCGCTGAGGTGGTAGCCGTCCTCGGGCCCGGCGGGTGGGTCGATGTGGTGGTTGTCGACGGTGAGCGACGGGTGGAACTGGTCGGTCTCGCCGTCGAGGAAGCCGTAGAAGCGGTCGAAGCCGCGGCCGAGCGGCCACTGGTCGAAGGGCCCTGCGGCCGAGCACTCCTCCATCGGGGCGAGGTGCCACTTGCCGACCATGAACGTGGCGTAGCCGGCGTCGGACAGGACCTCGGCCATGGTGGCCGTGGAGTGCGACACGTGGCCGAGCATGTGCGGGAAGCCGGTGCGGAAGTTGGACAGGCCCCGCATCCCCGCGTCGTGGTGGCTCCGTCCTGTCAGGAGGGCGGCACGGGTGGGGGAGCAGAGCGGCGTGACGTGGAAGTTCGTGAACTGCACGCCGTCCGCCGCGACCGCGTCCATGTGCGGGGTGTCGATGTCGGAGCCGAAGCAGCCGAGCTGGGCGAAGCCAGTGTCGTCGAGGAGCACCACCAGCACGTCGGGTGCGTCGGGTCCGGGGTCGGGCGGCGTCTCGAAGTCGGGTGTCGACTCGGCGAGCGTCCGCCCGATCGTCCCGTTGAACCGTTCGTCGCGCATTCGACCCCCGTCGAGATTGGTCCCCTAAACTGAGAGTCATGCTCTCAGAACATGCGGGCGCCGTCCAGCACCCCGGCCCCGACGAGCCGGGAGCGGCCGCGGTCGACGGGCGATCGGCACGGCGGGAGCGTGGCCGTGCGGCTGCGGTGCGGGCCACCGTCGAGCTGTTCGACGAGGGGGAGCTGCGTCCGTCGGCGGAGGCGGTCTGCGGTCGCGCCGGGATCTCGACGGCGTCGCTCTTCCGCTACTTCGGTGGCCTGGACGACCTCTACCGCGCCGCTTTCGAGCAGCAGATCGCACGAGCCGCGCAGCTGGCACGGGTGGACCACGTGCCGGGCGCTCCGCTGGAGGACCGTGTGCGCCGGTTCGTCGCGGGTCGCCTGGACGTGTACGAGGTGACGGTCGGCGTCGGGCGGATGGGCCGCGCCCGGGCGGTCGACCACCCCGACGTCGCGCTCGCGCTCGATCGGGCGCGTGCCGGCTGGCTGGACCAGGTCCGGGACGTCTTCCGGACCGAGCTGGTTCCCATGGGCCGCAGCCGTGCCACGTCGACCGCCGCAGCGGTCGACGCCGTCGCCAGCTTCGAGGCGTGGGAGCTCCTGGCGGTGGCCCGCGACATCGGTCGTCGATCGATCGACGCCCACTGGCGCACGGCGGTCACCGCCCTCCTGTCCTGAGGTCGGCCTTCCCTGATCGCCGGGTCAGGTCGGTGGCGGGATCAGGTTGCCCGGGTTCATGATCCCCGTGGGGTCGACGGCCGCCTTGAGGGTGCGGAGCAGCTCGACGCCGGTCTCGCCCAGGTCGTGGTGCAGGTAGGGGATGCGGAGCCGGCCGGCGCCGTGGTGGTGGGCGATGCCCCCGCCGTTCGCCGCCGTCGCCTCCATCGTCCGGTGCCAGCACTCGAAGTAGCGGGCCTCCATGTCGGCCGGCTCCGCCAGCACGGCGAACGAGAAGTACAGGTTGATGCCGGAGCGGTACACGTGGGAGCTGTGGGCCGAGGCGTTCACGATGCCGTCGACCTCGCCGAGCGAGCCGACCACGGCGTCGTAGACCTCGACGATCCGTGACCAGGGCGCCGAGATCTCGATCGTGTCCACGACGGCCCCCTTCTCGAAGAAGTCCGTCCAGGTCGGCACGTGGTTGCGCTTGGACAGCCACAGCTCGGTGATCGCCGGATCGGTCGCGACGAGCCCGGCGTCGGTGGCGATGCGCGTCACGTCGGCCACCTCCGCCTCCACCCGGGACGCGGGACCCTCGTGGACCATCAGCAGCGCGGCGTCGTCGCCCGAGGCGTGGTCGGGGAAGTTCCGCCGCACCTCCGAGCCGTCGTAGAGCCGCATGACCGGGGGTCGCCAGTCGGCCTGGACGATGCGGCGCTGAGCCTCGACGCCCTGCGCCATCCCGCTCGCGAAGAAGGCGGTGAGCCGCCTCGACTCCGGCGCACGACGCAGCGAGAGCGTCACACCGGTGACGACGCCCATGGTGCCCTCTGCCCCCATCACCACGTGGCGCAGGTCGGGACCGGCCGCCGCCCTCGGCGCCCGTCCCAGCTGCACGAGCTCGCCGTCCGGGAGGACGGCCTCGATCGAGTAGACGATGTCCTCGATGTTGCCGTAGGCGGTGGAGAACTGACCCGACGCACGCGTGGAGATCCAGCCCCCCACGCTGCTCACGGCGATCGACTGCGGCCAGTGCCCGATGGTCAGGCCGTGCGCCGCCACCTCCTCCTCCGCCTCGAGTCCGTTCTTGCCGGCGTCGAAGGTGGCGAGCAGGTCGGTCTCGTCGATCTCTCGCGTCCGGTTCATCGACGACATGTCGAGGAGGACGACGTCCGCGGTGGGCAGGACACCGCCGCACACCCCGGAACCCAGCCCGTAGGGCACGACGGCGATGCCGTTCGCCGAGCAGAACCGGAGCAGCTCCTGCACCTGCGCGGTGCCGCGGGGCTGCACGACGCAGCCGGGCGAGGCCAGCTCGTCGCCCCGCCACTCACGCAGGGCGCTCGCGGCCCAGTAGTCGCGCCGCCGGACCGTCAGCAGCTCGGGATCGGTCCGGACGACGTCGGAGCCGAGGAGGTCGCGGAGGGTCTGGACGGTGGAGTCGAGCATGGCGGGGCGGTTCCTCGGGTCGGCGTGTGGCTGTCGTTCAGGCGGGGCTGTCGTTCGAGCGGGGCTGTCGTTCGGGCGGGGCTGTGTGCGGGTGTGGCTTGTCGTTCGAGGGGGCTGTGTTCAGGCGGTGCTGTCGTCACGCGGGTTGCGGTGCGGGCTCGATGGTGAGGTCCGCGAGGCAGGCGAGGGCGTCGTCGTGGATCCGGCGACACGAGGCGAGCTCGTCGGCCCGCCGACCGGAGGACCAGCCGAGCAGGTCACCCATGGCGACGGCGGCACGGTCCAGGTCGTCGCCGACCGGGTCGGTCGTGAACCACGCCCGGGCGGCCCGTCGGATCCACACGTCCTCGAGTCGGAGCGCCCCCTCGTGGGCCACGGCGTGACGGACCTCGGCCTCGACGGTGTCGGTGCCGTCGGTCTCGGACGGGACCGTGCTCTGCGACCCAGACGTGCCCGAGGACGCCGCTCCCGATGTGCAGTCGGCGGCGATCAACTCGGCCTCCGAACCCCAGAGATCGACGAGCCGACGGGCGCCGCTGCCGACCGTCGGGGTCAGGCGCTCCACAAGCTCCTCGACGTCGACGTCGCCGCCGACCAGGGGGACGTCCGCGGTCCGGCACCTGGTGGCGCCCGTACCGAGCTCGGCGACCAGTCCGTCGACGATGCGCTCGGCCATGGTCCGGTAGGCGGTGAGCTTCCCTCCGGCGACGGCGACCACGCCGGCCGGTCCGATCCAGGTCTCGTCCTTGCGGGACAGCTCCGAGGGCGCTGCGTCGCCATTGCCGCCCTCCGGGGCGATCAGAGGGCGGACGCCGGCCCACATGCTCACGACGTCGGATCCGTCGAGCGTCGGGCCGTCGAAGGTCCGCGCCATGGCGTCGAAGAGGTACTGGACGTCCTCGGCGTCGATCCGCGGCCATTCGTCGGGCTCGGCGTAGAAGGTGTCGGTCGTGCCCAGGTAGGTGACCGGTCCCGCGGCGACGGCGAACACGGGCCGCTTGTCGGCTCCGAGCGTGATCACCGTGTCGGTCACGGGCAGCCGGTGGTGGGGGACCACGACGTGGATCCCCTTGGTGAGGGCCAGTCGCGACGGGGCCTCGGCCTCCTCCAGCGCCCGCACGGCGTCGACCCACGGGCCGGCCGCGTTGACGACCATGCGCGTCCGGGCCACGGCACGCAGCGACTCGCCGGGGAGGTCGCCCCGGACCTCGACGCCGTTCGCCCGACCGTTCGAGCCGACGAGGATCGAGGTCACGGGCGCGTGCGTGAGCACGGTGGCTCCGGCGGCCACGGCGGAGCGGACGTTGGCGACGGTGAGCCGGGCGTCGTTGGTGAGGAACTCGGGGTACACGACCCCGGCGGGGAACGTGTCGGGAGCCAGGGTCGGCTCCAGCTCCAGGAGCTCGGCGGCGTCGAGCGTGCGGTGCCGCTCGTCGCGGGGGACCTTCCCCAGGCGCTCGAACGCCACCAGTCCCGCTCGCACCTTGGCGATCGACCCCCGACTGCCGGGCATGACGAAGGGCGTGATCCGCGTGAGGTGGGGGGCGATCCGGCGCAGCACCTGTCGTTCGGTGGCTGCCTCCCGCACCAGTCCGACGTCGCCCTGCGCCAGGTAGCGCAGGCCGCCGTGGATCATCTTGGAGCTGCGGCTCGAGGTCCCCGAGGCGATGTCCCGGGCCTCCACCAGGGCGACCCTCAGTCCGCGGAGGGCGGCGTCGCGGGCGACGCCGGCACCGGTGATGCCCGCGCCGATGACCACGACGTCGAACTCGTCGGCGTCGAGCCGTGCGAACGCAGCAGTCCGATCGCGCAGGTCCAGCGATCCGGTGGTCGGAGATGGAGCCGAGGTCATCACGAGCGACCGTAAGCTCATGGAGATGCATTTGGAAATGCGCCCGCTGCATGAGCATCGGGCGGATCGACCGCTGAACGACGGGAGGTCGTGATGCAGCTCCGGCAGCTCGAGCACTTCGAGTCGGTGTACCGCCTGCGCAGCTTCACCCGGGCGGCCAAGGAGCAGTACCTCAGCCAGTCGGCGTTGAGCCGCAGCATCCAGGCTCTCGAGGACGAGCTCGGACAGAGGCTGTTCGACCGGACGACCCACGAGGTCGAGCCCACCGACGCCGCCGAGGCGCTCATCGGACACGCGGTGGACGCCGTGTCGTCGGCGAACGTCATGGTCGAGACGGCGCGACTGCTCCGGGACGGCGACGGGGGCGCCGTGGCGATCGGGACCGGCCCGTATCCGGCCCAACCGCTGATGACCGAGGTCGTGCGCCGGCTCTCGACGGAGCGGCCGGGCCTCCAGGTCACCGTCGTGGGAGGGGCGGCGTCGGACCTGCTCGCCGCGCTGGTCCGGCGCGAGCTCGACTTCGTGGTCTGCGACACGAGCAAGGCCGTCGAGTCACCCCTGGCGGCGGAGATCGACAGCTCGCCGCTGCCGGCGGAGCCGTTGGCGCTCGTCGTGGGAGCGGAGCACGCCCTCGTGGGGACCGATCCGACGCCGGCGCAGGTGGCCGCCCATCCGTTCGTCCTCCCGCCACCTGCTCCGATCGGCCGGCGCGTGCTGCTCCGCTCCATCGACGCCGGGGACCGGCCGCCGCGGGTGCCGTTCTACGAGGTCGAGTCCACCTCCGCGTGCCTCGACGTGGTGCAGGACCAGCGCAGCGTGACGCTGGTGCCCGTCTCGCTCGCTCGACGCGAGTGCCCTCGGCGGGGCCTGGCGTTCCGGATCGCCGGCCGGGGCCAGCTGACCCACGACGGCGTGCACGTGCTGCGGGCCCGGACTCCGAGCTCCTCGGCCACGCTCGCTCGCGACGCGGTCGTGGCCGAGGCCGCAGCGATCGCGGACGACACCCGGGCGTGGCGACAGGCGGTCGGCGGAGGCTGGCAGCGCTGATCCGTTCTGTTGTGCGAGGAGCCACCGTTCGGTGGCTCCTCGCTCGACAGAACGCCTGTCACGACAGAACTTCCGGTACGACAGAACTTCTGGCACGACTGAACTACTGGCACGACAGAGCGCTGGTCGGGGCCGTTCCGACGGCGGTGCGAGACTGGGTCATGAGCGAGCTGGCGATCCGTGGCGGCACCGTGGTGACGATGGAGCCCGGACGCTCCGTCGCAGAGGGCACCGTGGAGGCGGACGTGGTCGTCGACGGCGGTCGGATCGTCGCCATCGGCCCCGGTGCGGGCTCCGGCGCAGCGGAGCAGGTGGACGCTCGGGGCTGCATCGTCATCCCCGGTCTCGTCCAGGCCCACGTCCACCTGTGCCAGACCCTGTTCCGGGGGCTGGCGGACGACCAGGACGTGATCGACTGGCTGCGCGAGCGGGTCTGGCCGTTGGAGCGGGGCCACGACGCGGCGTCGATGAGGGCGAGCTGCGAGCTGGGCATCGCCGAGCTGCTGCTGGGCGGCACGACCTCGGTCCTGTCCATGGAGTCGATCGCCCACACCGACGAGTCCTACGCCGCGGCGGACCGGCTCGGGATC